>CAZOEW010000071.1:6785-16826 GCA_964578935.1 uncultured Desulfobacterales bacterium
AAAGGGTATGAATACCTTTTTGCCGGATGGTTATTGTATAGAAAAAAGGGAGGATTGGTCATTCGATCATGAAACAAGGGATGCAGAAAAAATTTTTCGGCAATGGGCTCAGGCTGTTTATCGTCTTGATGACGGTCCTGCTATGTACCTGTTTCTTTCCCGATCAGGGTGCCGCTGAAAAGAGGGTCGTCGGACTGATTGAAAAGGTAAAAATCTATCCTGAAAAACTGCTTTTTTATGCCAAGCTGGATACAGGAGCGCGTCATTCTTCATTGAATGCCGACCGGATGCAACGATTTAAACGAGATGGGAAAGACTGGGTGCGGTTCACTGTTGTTGATCGGAATAAGAAAGCAATGACCCTGGAAAGACCGGTTATGCGAACTGCAAAAGTCAAGCAGCGGGACGGAAAATTGCAAGAGCGTCCGGTAGTGTTACTGAATCTATGCATCGGAAGAATCGTTAAGAATGTTGAGGTTAATCTGGTTGACCGGAGGCATTTTATTTATCCAATCCTTATCGGGCGCAGTTATTTAAAGGGAGAATTTGCTGTGGACCCGGAAGAAAAATTTACAGCCAAACCGGATTGTACCATGCCCTGAAGGGTTCACAATATAATTCACCTATCAGACAGATCTTTTTTATGACGATTATATGAAAAATTTACATTTATATCTACTGTGCATCGTTCTTGCGGCATTTGGTGTTATTTGTTTTATTTATAAAACCTCCGTATTGAAATTTCCCCTGACACCGCATCAACAATCCCTGTTGTGGACAGTTGAAGCGCATATTTCGTTTGAAGCCAAAACCGGTCCCATGAAGATTGAACTTTTTATTCCCCGGAATCATCCTTCTGCTGCAATTGTAAATGAAAATTTTATTTCCAAGGGGTTTGGTCTGAGTACCAGACTGGAAGAGGGAAATCGAAAAGTAATCTGGTCGAAAAGAAAAGGAAGCGGTCCCTATCATCTGTATTACAGGGCCGTAATTCGACAGACAGGAGACGGATGGCAGAATGGTTACCCGGCTGATACCCGTAAAAAGCCGGAAATCAAGATAACCAGTTTTCAGGGAACAAACCTGGAGGCAGCAGAAACACTCATCAATGAAATTTATTCCAAATCCGCGGATATGGAAAGTTTCGTAAGTGATCTGCTGCAGCAATTGAAATACCCGGAAACCAGTGAGCTGGTTAAATATTTCAGCAACAATTTAACTATGAATGAAGGGAAAGTCAATCTGGCAGTACAAATTCTGGCTTTGGCCGGTGTTCCTGCCCGCGCCGGCCATGGCGTAAAACTGAATCAGGAAACCAAGTCAGCAGAAGTTGTGCATTGGCTGGAAGTTCATGATAAGGATGTGTGGTATCCGTTCAGTCTCGAGTCCGGTGAAAAGGGAGTCCCGGATCATTACCTGATTTGGTGGCGCGGCATGGCTCCGCTGCTGTCGGTTAAAGGGGTAAAAAAAGAAAAAGCGATCATAACTGTGGTGCCCAATCCGGAAGAAACGTTATTTGCCATTATGCCCCGGGACAAGGCCGATGCCCCCCTCCTGGCTCGATTTTCCCTTTTCAGTCTTCCACTTGAAACCCAGGCGGTGTATCGCGTCCTCCTGCTGGTCCCTATCGGCGCTTTTCTGATGGTTTTACTTCGAAATGCAGTCGGTGTCAGAACATTTGGAACATTTATGCCGGTATTGATTGCGCTGGCTTTTCGTGAAACCCAGCTGCTGTGGGGGATCATCCTTTTTACCATGATTGTCGGAGCGGGGCTTGGAATCAGGCGGTATCTGGAACAGTTAAAACTTCTGGTTGTCCCCCGGCTGGCAGCCGTATTAATCGTTGTAATTATGCTTATGACATCCATCAGCATTGTCACCCATCTGCTTGGCATGGACCGTGGAATTTCCGTGGCGCTTTTCCCCATGGTGATTTTGACCATGGTAATCGAGAGGATGTCCATTGTGTGGGAGGAGGTAGGTCCCGGCGATGCCTTGCGTCAGGGATTCGGCACCCTGATTGCCGCTGCGGGGGTTTATCTGGTCATGTCCATTGAGCTTCTCGGCTATCTGATTTTTGTATTTCCGGAACTGGTTTTCATCATTTTAGCGGCAACGCTTTTGATGGGGAGATATTCAGGTTATCGGGTTACGGATATCTTCCGGTTCAGCGCCTTGATAAAAGGTAAAGAATAGAGAACGTAAAACATGTTTAAAAGACACAGAAAGCTGCGTGCCGCAGGCGTGCTTGGAATCAATCGTCGAAACAGTGAATATACATTGGTGTATAATTCCCGAAGGCTCTACCCTCTGGTCGATGACAAACTCATTACGAAAAAACTGGCCATGCGGGCCGGACTTGCTGTTCCGGAGTTGTATGGTGTAATCGAAGCGGAATATCAGATTCGGCACCAGTTGTCCCAGATATTGACTAAAAATCCAGACGCCGTTATCAAACCCGCCAAAGGATCGGGGGGGAATGGTATACTGGTTATTTGCGGGCGGTTTAAGGATCGGTATCGCAAGATTGACGGCACAACGATTGAAGAAGAGCGGGTCGCATACCATATTTCAAATATTTTGAGCGGGATGTACAGTCTCGGGGGCCAGCCGGACAGGGCGATTGTCGAATATCGAGTTCATTTTGATCCATTGTTCGAGCCGATCAGTTATCAGGGAGTGCCGGATATCCGTATTATCGTTTTTTTAGGTGTTCCCGTCATGTCCATGATTCGTCTGCCGAGCCGCGATTCCAATGGAAAAGCCAATCTGCACCAGGGAGCGGTAGGCGTGGGGATAGATCTGGCAACCGGCACAACATTGACAGGGGTCTGGAAGGATATGATTGTCGCTGAGCACCCCGATACCGGAACAAGTGTGGTCGGCCTCAAGGTTCCGCATTGGGATAAGCTGCTGAATCTGGCGGCAGGTTGTTATGAACTGACAGGCCTTGGATATATTGGTGTGGATATCGTTCTGGATCAGTCTCATGGTCCGATGATCCTGGAACTGAATGCCCGTCCCGGCCTGAGCATCCAAATCGCAAACAGAGAGGGGTTAAATCCCAGGCTGGCACTTGTCGTAAATCACCGAAAAGAGCTGAAAGCGGTAGATGAACGGGTTGCGTTCGCAAAGGCTTCTTTCCCGTCTACCCTGAAGATGCTGTCATAGATCGGATATAACATTTGTGAGGACGGCAGGCGGATATGACGCATATCAAGTTGACCCGGATTGCGGATGAAGTTTTAAAGAAACGTTATTTTGCCCGGAATTACCGGGGAGAAATACTGGAAACCCCGGAAGATCTTTTTCGAAGGGTGGCCCGATCGGTTGCAGAGGCCGACAGGCTGTTTGAGGCAAATGCATCCGTTAATGCCACTGCGGAAGCATTTGAAGAAGCCATGGCATCTCTTTCCTTTCTGCCGAATTCACCCTGTCTTATGCATGCCGGGCGGCCCATGGGGCAGTTGGCCGCGTGTTTTGTGCTTCCCCTGGAAGACAATTTGGAATCCATCTTTCAAAGCCTCAAAGACACCGCTCTGATTCATCAGACAGGTGGGGGGACCGGATTTTCCTTCAGCAGTCTCCGCCCGCAGGGAGATACGATTCTCCCAGCCTCGGGTGTTTCAGGTGGACCTCTTTCATTTATCAAGCTTTTTGACACCGCGACATATCTGATCGACCGCAACCGCATGCGTCCGGGTGCCAACATGGGAGTGCTGCATGTCAGCCATCCTGACATTGAAGATTTCATCCAGGCAAAACAGGATTCCGGGCAACTGTGTAACTTCAATATTTCCGTGGCCGTGGATGACCTGTTTGTCGATCAGCTTAAAAAAGGCGGGGAGTATGGACTGATTCATCCACGAACCGGCATTGAGGTGGGACGAAAGTCGGCGAACAAGATTCTGGATCTTATTGCCGAATGCGCCTGGAAAACCGGAGATCCGGGAATCTTGTTTATCGACCGGATCAACCGGGATAATCCGACCCCGGGAATGGGAAAACTGAAAGCCACAAATCCATGCGGAGAGCAGCCTCTTCTGCCATATGAATCATGCACGCTGGGTTCGATTAATTTAACGCGCATTGTCGATGGAAAAAAAATCAACCTGAAAAAGCTCGATGAGCTGGTGCAGCTTGCCGTCCATTTTCTGGACAATGTAATTGAGATTAACCGCTATCCACTGCGGCAGATCGAGGAGTGGAGCCGTGCAAACCGGAAAATCGGTCTGGGGGTGATGGGGTTTGCCGATATGCTGATCATGCTGAACACATCCTATCAGAGCCGGAAAGCACTTGAACTGGCGGAGACGATTATGTCGCGCATTCAGGAGGGTGCCGAGGCAGCCTCGGCGGAACTGGCGGGAAAAAGATCTAATTTTCCGGCATTTGATCATAGCATTTTCCCTGAAAAAGGATTTCGCAAAAGACGCAATGCTACCCTGACTACAATCGCGCCAACAGGAACCATCAGCCTTATTGCCGGTGTCAGCAGCGGAATTGAGCCGGTTTTTGCCTTTGAAATGGAGCGGCGGATTGTGGATTCCGTTTTTAAGGAAGTGCATCCGATTTATGAGCGGTTTCGAAAAGAAAACAAACCCATATCGAAAAAAATCTTTCAAACGGCATGGGACATCGAACCGGAATGGCATCTGAAAATTCAGGCTGCTTTTCAGAAATATACGGACAACGCTGTTTCCAAAACCGTAAATGTCCCGGAATCAGCGAGTGTCGACAGCGTCAAAAATCTTTTTTTAAAGGCTGTCGGGATGAATTTGAAAGGAATTACCCTCTATCGCGACAGGTCACTGGAAAGCCAAATCATGATGCCCTGCTCCATCAAGCGCGAAGAATGCAGCTGATGGATGGTGTGATTCCTCGATAATGATTTCTATGAAAAATATTTACAACCTGCCTTTTATGCGAGGCATACAAGACCTCCCGATAGCTCCCAGAAGGTTTCTTTTTTTTTCATGTATCAATCTTATATCCTGGCAGTGCATCGTGGGACAGGTTCTCATACTGTTCGGGCGTGCGATTGACATGCCCTCTTCCTGGGTAGGGATTCTGATCTCCTTTTTGCCTCTTTCTCTGTTTCTGGTGATTTTCAGTATATCCGCGGTTGAGAAGTATGGCCCTAGAAAAGTTCTTATTTACACCTGGCTGCTTCGGAACATCTTTGCCTCTACAGTCTTTACGATTCCGTTTGCAGTGAAAATATGGGGAGAAGAAGCCGCATGGTATATCCTGCTTTTTGCCACGCTTGGTTTTTCTATGGTGCGGGCTTTTGGAGTGAGCGCTTGGCTTCCCTGGCTTCACGAGCTTGTCCCCAAAAATTTATTGGGGACATATTTCTCGTTCGAGACCATTATTTCACAAACAATAAGCGTGGGACTTACTTTTGGAATAGCCCGGATTATGAACATGAGTGAGGATTTAAATCGTTTCTATTGGGTTTATTTCATCGGTGTCATGGTAGGATTGATCAGTATTTTGTATATAAAACGTATCCCCGGAGGCCTGAGCACTTCGATGGAGGTCGCCGCCCGGGAAAAATTTTCAGCAATTTCAAAAGCCATCAAAGACAGACAGTATAAGCGCTTTATAATTTTTATCATTATCAGCATGTCCTCAATCATGTGGATAAACGTTTCGTCAATTTTGTATCTGCGGGATATTTTAGGGTATACCGATTCCAAAATTATGTATTTTCTGGCTGCCGGAGCTTTTGGTATCGCCGTGACCATCCGATATTGGGCAAAACATGCGGAAAAATTCGGAAGCCACAAAACCATGTCCGGATTAATTGGAGCCCATTCCGTCATTGCTTTCTCCTGGTGTGTTTTGCTCCCCGCCTCCTCCTGGACCTCAATCCTCACCCTGCCGATAATTGTTGCCGGCTCAGTTTTCAGTGCGGGCTTTTTAATCGTGGCTTCCCGCGGGATGATGTGCCTTGTTCATCAGCAGAACCGCGTGGGGTATACATCCCTGTGGATTGTCGGAATTTCGATTTCAAATGGACTCCCTCCGATTATTGCCGGAAAGCTGATTGATCTTTTCCACATGACGGGTTTTCGGATTTGCTTCCTGATTTCGGGAATTTGCGGAATTTTCACCGCATTGATATGGAATTCTTTCCAGATAGACGATGAAGCCGTTCCGATCAGCAATCTTCATCTCATTGTCCGGCCGACTCAACCGCTGCGATCCGTCAGCCGGCTTGTCTGGCTGCTTCTTACGATGGGAAAGAAGGACAGATCGGATTAGAACCGGTTTTAAAGCCACAGCAGGTCTGTGAATGATTTTCCGATTCAGGTGCTCTCTCAGCGATCAGATGGAATTCGAGGATAGGATCGATGAATCCGTGCTTTTAATTGATTGATTGTATCGGTAATTTCAGGGATATTGAAGCGTCTTGCGATGACGATTACGCAAAGAAGAAACAGGGTTCCGATGATCAGGCAGGTGATGAAACTGTTGAAAAAGGTGTTCTCCGCCAGTTGAAGACGGATCAGGTTTTTCAGTGGTTCAAGGATTCCCCCCAGGATCGCCGCCAGAATAAACATGCGGCCATAGAAAAGATAGACTTTGCCGCTCTTCGTGTTGCCGCTTCTTCTGTTCCAGAAAGCGTAAAGCAGGGTTACCTGAAGAATGGATGATACGGATATCGCAAGTGCGATACCGGATACGCCCATCAGGTTCATCCCGATGATATATAACGGAACGCTCAACAATACGGCAAAAGAGCAAAGCGCGGTCGGCAGAAGGGTGTTCTGCATCGCGTAGTAACCTCTTACAACAACCGTCTGGGCGGCAAAGGCAAAAGCGCCTGTCATAAGGAACAGCAGGACCCGGGCCGTGAGCGCGGTGGCGGTCGAATCGAATTGACCGCGTTGAAAAAGAATGGTCACCACTTCTTCGCGGAGTACAATAAAGAGAACGGAAAACGGTATCACCAGTCCCAGATAACGCAGGGTGGTGTTGAGCAGGGTGTTCATTTCATCCAGACGGTTTTCGACAGCCAGACGAGAAAGAAAAGGCGTGGCCGCGACCCCGATAGCCTGTCCGAACAGGCCGACCATCATCAGCATCACCCGTAAACCGTAGTTAAGCCCTGCGATGCTTCCCGGCGGAAGGAAACTCCCGAAAAATTTTAAAAAGATTTCAGTGGAGAACATCATGGTCAGGCCGACAATCAGAGGAAGGGTCAGCTTAATATAGCGGATCAGGTCCGGATTCCGGAAAGTAAACGTTGGAGAGAACTGCATGCCGACCTGTCTTGCACCGAAATACTGAACCGCGAAGTTACCGATAAACGCTCCGCCGAGAACCCCCCATGCAAATCCTTCCATTCCCAGTTTCGGCCCGAGGAGTGCTCCGCCGGCGATAATTCCCATGTTATAGAGAAGGGGTGCCAATGCGGGAATCGCGAACTTTTCTTTGGCAAACTGGACAGCCATGTAAATGCCTCCGCTGAAAAAAAAGAACTGGGCCGGAATGATAATGCGGGTCATGCGAACCGCCATTTGAAATTTTACAGGGTCAACGAATCCGGGTGCCAGCAGTTTGACCAGGGAGGGCGCAAGGAAGACGGCAATGATGATCAGGAGAAGCAGCAGGCTTCCGAACACGGTATATATAATCGAAAATATGCGCCATCCATCCGCTTCCCGGTCCTGGGACAGATACCGGGAAAAAATTGGAATGAACGTTACCGATAAAAAACCGCTGGCGACAATGTGATTTAATATTTCGGGGATTACAAAGGCGACCTGATAGGCATCCACCTCACCGCCGGCGCCTCCGATGTAGGCGATCACCATCTCCCGGAGAAGCCCGATAACCCGGCTCAGAAAAACGGAAAGCATCATGATGAGGGAAGCGATGCCGACTTTGCGGTGAATGGATTGAGACATTGTCTGCAGAACGCCGGGCAATTAAGAGAGATATTTGTTCCGGATTTCCCGGATTTCATTTTTCACATTTTTTTCCAAATTTTTTAAAGCATTTACTGCGGCCCTGGCCACGGCCACGGTTTGTGCTTCATGAAGGCAGTTGCAAATATCTTCGACTTTTTTTAATAACTCTTCGACTTTTTGATCGTCAAAACCCGAAAGATCAAGGGGCCCTTTTTCAATAAAACTTTTTGCATCAAACTCATGCGGGACCTTTTCGCCCACCATTTTTTTCATCTCATCATCGGACGGCATTTCAAACTTGTCAGTGATGATATCGTTGAATTTTAAATCAAAAATGTTGTTGGCACACTCTTTGGCAATGTCCAGATGCTTCAATAAATTCATGTTTTCCGTGAAATATTTCATCACTCCGATTTCAATCTCACTTTTTTTCATCCGGTGCCTCCTGATGGCGTTAAAAAATTATTATCCTGTTTTTTTAATTGCTTAGCATTTTTTGTTGACAACCACAAGCATGTAGATTCATTTTATCGGATAAAGAGGTTCCCTGACCTGAAAAGCCGGTTGCAACGATTTTGAAAACCATCAGAAATATAACGATTTTGAAAGGAAAACGATGACTATGGAATGGATATTCGACCCGCAAGTCTGGATAGCCCTCGCGGCCCTTACCGCCCTTGAAATCGTACTCGGTATTGATAATATTATTTTTATCGCCATACTTGCCGGAAAACTGCCGGAGAACCAGCAGGAAAAAGGGAGAACAATCGGGTTGGGTCTTGCCATGATTACCCGAATCGCCCTGTTGTTTTCAATAACGCTGGTCATGAAATTATCAGCGCCGTTGTTCACTGTTTTTGCGATAGAGATATCGGGCCGGGATATCGTTGTCATTTCAGGAGGTCTTTTCCTTCTTGGGAAAAGCACACTTGAAATTCACAGCAACCTGGAAGGAGAAGAAAACATTTCGCAGAATGGAGCACCTGCCCGAACCGTTTCCTTCTCCGGCATCATCATACAAATCATGCTGCTGGATATTGTTTTTTCGCTTGATTCAGTCATTACGGCGATAGGCCTTGCAAATCAGCTTGCCATCATGGTGGCTGCCATTGTGATTGCCGTCTTGTTTATGCTGCTGCTTGCCGGTAAGATCAGTGAATTTGTGGAGGCGCACCCAACCATCAAGATTCTGGCACTGAGTTTCCTGATGTTGATCGGCTTTTCGCTTGTTGGCGAAGGATTTGATCTGCATATTCCAAAGGGATACATCTATTTTGCCATGGCGTTTTCGGTTTTCGTCGAACTGCTGAACCTGAAACTGAGGAAACGGCAGACTGCCCCGGTAAAACTCCGCCATTCCCGTTCGGTCGAAAAGGCGACAGAAATGATAAAAAAATGAAAACAGAAAAAATGCAACCGGCTTGATCGGCTACCGGAAGTATCGTGCGCATCTATGACCTTTGTTTAAAATGTTGTTGACCCAATTCGCCGGATCGGTCGATTTCGCGAGCAAACCGGCTGTAGGCATGACATGCCTTCGTAAATTTAATCAACGCGGGAGAAAAAGACAATGGAGATGAAACCCATAGGCACGATTCACACGCAATTCAAGAAGCCGGAAGGTATGCCTATTCAGCCGGCCGGCGCTGCCGACGTGAAGGGTACGGTCGAGGTGTTTGATGAATACCGGGCAGGGTTGAAGGATCTTGACGGGTTTTCACACATCATACTCCTCTATGTCTTTCACCGCAGCGAAGGTTTCCGATTGGAGGTGATTCCGTTCATGGACACGGAACATCGAGGGCTTTTCGCGACGCGAGCCCCCAGGAGACCCAACCCGATCGGGCTCTCTGTCGTCCAACTGGACAGAATCGAGAATGGGATTCTTCAGGTCCGGAATGTTGATATTCTGGATGGAACGCCTCTCCTCGACATCAAACCGTATGTGCCCGAGTTTGACAGCCATAAACGGGTCCGTACCGGATGGCTTGAGCAGGCCCGAAAGGCAGTGAAGAGTCGGAAGTCAGACGACAGATTCAGGTAGGAAATGGAACAGCAGTTCAAAAATGAGGGGTCTTGAATCTTGGCAGGTGAGCATCAAGTGGTTGTTGTCAAGATT
>CAZOEW010000072.1:0-15708 GCA_964578935.1 uncultured Desulfobacterales bacterium
GGACAGATTTCCGTCCGGCGTTGTTACGAACAGGTGAAAATGATTGGTCATGCACACATATGAAAGCAAGGACACATTGTAGATGTCCAAAGACGCAGTCAGCTTGTCCAAGAACATATCGTAATCCACAGAATCTTTATAGATATCCTGCCGTTCATTGCCCCGTGAGGTGACATGGTAATAAGCGCCGGGGTATTGGATACGAAGTTGTCTGGCCATGGTGCTTTATGACGTATGAGGGGAGAATTGTCAAGATTAAAGATTTGACCCCCGACAATGTAAATGGTGTTGACCCCACTTATTTGAAATGATAGTGATTTCCAGGGCAGGGATTTTTGATGACCATAACATGCGGAATACGGACGGAGGAAAGACATGACGGATTTTATGACGATTTTGCAGGAAAGAAGAAGCATTCGAAAATATGAGGAAAGGGATGTTTCCGAAGATACCTTGAACATCATTCTTGAATCAATACGATGGGCGCCTTCCTGGGCCAATACCCAGTGCTGGGAGGTTGTCGTTGTACGGGATCAGTCTGTCAAAGAAGATCTTGAGAAAACCATTGTGCCGAAAAATCCTGCCACAAAAGCAATCGTGAATGCGCCCGTTCTGCTGGCCCTTTGCGGAAAGCTTGAAAGTTCAGGATACTATGGAGGCACCGCTGTAACCAAGTTCGGTGACTGGTTTATGTTTGATCTGGGCATCGCCGCCCAGACCATCAGTCTGAGTGCTCAGGCAATTGGCCTGGGAACCGTCATGGTTGGGCTGTTTGATCACGATGCAGCGGCAAAAGTTCTCAATGTGCCGGAGAAACATGAGGTTGTTCTGTTAATACCGCTGGGATACCCGGCAAAAACACCACCGGCACCGAAACGAAGAGAGATACATGAGTTTACGCATTTGAACCGGTTTTAACCAGAAATGGGCGTTTCAAGCTTCAAGAATGTTGAATTCAGAAATCGTTGAAGAGGATTCTATCCATTTGAGTTTTTAAAATTTAAAACCCGCAGGGATTGCCGATCTTACTGCGTCAGACGACATGCCGAACCGTTCATTATCGTGCGCAATGTCATCTTCCCCCCGCGCAGGGCGGGGTTCGCCAGACTCAACTGCCTGGCTGCGGCAGCCTCAACAATCGCTCAATTTTAGCCAAACAGACAGCTCGGGCCGCCGGGAACGCTTTTTCCGGTTGTGTTGGGCTCTCTTTAAGCACACAAAAAACACCTGGTAATGGCAGTGCAAGATTATGCTCCATGAATTGACAACCTTTTTTTCCGAATTTCAGGTTATTTTCTCTTTTTCTTTCTTTGTGGCGTTAACCGGAGCCATGGCGCCCGGTCCCCTGCTGACCTATACGATCATAAAATCTGTTCAGACGCCGCGTTATGGCTATTTGACCGGGTTGTGGGTCATCGTCGGACATGCGCTGCTGGAGATGCTGATTGTTCTGTTGATTCTTCTGGGATTTTCATTTGTTCTGAAAAATGTTGTCGTGGTCCGGGTGATTGGCGTCATTGGTGGACTGGTACTGGTCTTATTCGGATTTTCGATCATTCGGGATATCTGGAAGGGCCGGATGTCAGCCGACTTTTTCGAAGCATCTTCCGCGGACGAAAGCCGGAATCAAGGCAAAAAAATTGGAAATCCGGTAATCGGCGGGTTTGTGGTTTCCATGTCCAATCCTTACTGGTGGGTCTGGTGGGCCACCATCGGCTTTGCACTCATGCTTCAGTTTGATGTTTCATTCAACCAATGGACCAAACTGGTTGGTTTTTTTCTGGGTCATGAGGCAGGAGACCTTGCATGGTACCTTATTGTTTCCGTTCTGGCCTATTTTGGTCTGCGGCGTTTAAACAAAAAGATTTATTTGGGCTTTCTTATTTGCTGCGGACTGTTTATGATGCTTTTCGGGGTCTATATCGGGGTTTTCCCGTTCCTTGACGTATCCATCACGTGAGTTTTCGCGGAGAGAGTGATTGAGTGCCCATCCATAACCGGCTATGTTGCCCGATTTTCAGGTCAAACTTACATTTTGACTTTTTAAAAAACTGCTTATGCCCGGGATTGATCGGCATTTTTCCAGATCTTTTTGGTTGAAAAAAGGCGATGAACCGATTAATTTACTAATTTGTTTTTTATATCTGTTTCTGTTCCTGAGAAAGTGAATCAGGCTTGAGTTCGGAAGGTGTGATAATGGAGAGAAAGATCATGAATGAGAAGGAGTTGGAAACCGGGATGTCACGCGAAAAGCGTTCTCTTGGAATCTGTCTGGGCGCATCGACGGTTTCAGTTGCTCAGATTGGGTATATATCGAACGGAAATGAGGAAGATAGTGTCTTTCTAAGCAAAAACACGAGGGTTATCGGCCATGCTGTTTATCCTCACGGAGGAAATCCAAAAAAAGTTCTTTTGTCTGTTTTTGATGAAATTGATACCCGCAAATTGGATACGATTGCGGTTACCGGAAGAAAATTTCATAAGTTTGTCAACCTGCCGGCCGTATCGGAGCCGGAGGCGGTGGAGTATGCCTACCGGTTTCTGAAACCGCCCGAAATTACCTGCCCCGCAGTCGTTTCCGCGGGCGGGGAGACCTTTATGGTCTATATGCTGGATAACCAGGGACGGATTTCGAATGTTTTAACCGGGAATAAGTGTGCTTCCGGAACCGGAGAGTTTTTTGTTCAGCAGCTTCGCAGGATGGATCTTTCTCTGGAGGAGATCTCATGCTGGGCTGAAACGGAAAATCTTCATCATGTTTCCGGGAGATGTTCTGTCTTTTGCAAATCAGACTGTACGCATGCCACCAACAAGGGAATTCCAAAAATTAATGTAACCGCAGGGCTGTGTAAAATGATGGCGGACAAGATCCTGGAACTTCTTAAAAAGGTATCGCGAGAAAACATCATGCTGGCAGGGGGTACTTCGCTGAATCAGATGATGATCAAAAATCTTGAAAAGGAAATTCCGGGGATGATTATCCCGGCTGAAGCGCCATATTTTGAGGCGCTCGGAACCGCATTATGGGCCCTTGAAAATGGCTCGACTTCCCGCATAGAAGTTGACAGGCTTTTGAAAACGGAAGTGAAAGCCTTTGAAGCCCTTCCTCCCTTAACCGATTTCGCGCATATGGTTACGTTTAAAACCATTGAAAAGGGTAAGATCCAAAGCGGAGACAAGTGCCTTCTGGGGCTGGATGTCGGTTCAACGACCACCAAGGCGGTTCTGTTGAGAAAACCGGATAATGTCATTCTTGCCTCCGTGTACCTGAGAACGAATGGAGACCCGGTGGGGGCTTCCCGAAAGTGCTACCGTTCCATACTGGAAAAAATAAAAGAAACCGTTGATCCTTCTGAAATTTCAATCGACGGGCTGGGCGTATGCGGATCGGGCAGGCAGATCGCGGGGCTGCACGCGCTGACCGATGGCGTTATCAATGAGATTATCGCGCATGCGGCAGCGGCTGTCTATTTTGATCCTGAAGTGGATACGATTTTCGAAATCGGCGGGCAGGATGCCAAATACACCTATATCACGAGCGGCGTCTCTTCTGACTATGCCATGAATGAAGCCTGCTCCGCGGGAACAGGCTCTTTCCTGGAGGAATCGGCTCTCGAGTCCCTCGGGGTTCCAATGGAGGAGATCGCGGATATTGCCATGAAGGGGCGCAGACCGCCCAATTTTAACGATCAGTGTGCCGCTTTTATCGCGTCGGACATCAAGAATGCCATTCATGACGGGGTTCAGCACGAAGATATTGTAGCGGGGCTCGTTTACTCCATCTGTATGAACTACACCAATCGGGTGAAAAGCAACCGGCCGGTTGGCGAAAAAATATTCATGCAGGGAGGTGTCTGCTATAACAGCGCGGTACCGCTCGCGATGGCTTCCCTGGTCGGAAAACCAATCATTGTCCCACCGGAGCCGGGCCTGATGGGAGCATTCGGGGCTGCCCTCGAGATCGGAATGCGTATTGATAATGGTCTTATGAAGCAGCAGCAGTTTGATCTTGAAGTCCTTGCCGGACGAGAGGTGAAATACGGAAAATCATTTGTCTGCCACGGCGGTGCAGAGAATTGTGACAGACGCTGCGAGATCGCGATGATTGAACTCGAGGGTGTAAAATATCCCTTTGGAGGCGCCTGCAACCGTTACTATAACCTGAGGAAGAAAATACAGTTTGATGTGCAGAATCTCGATCTGGTAAGGCTTCGCCAGCAGCTTGTTTTCAAGAAGTATGCCGCAGACCGGATGCCGGATGCGGATACGAAAATCAAGGGAAGGGTTGCAATCAACAAAAGTTTTTTAATGAACACGTACTATCCGTTGTATGCTGCTTTTTTCCGGGAACTGGGATATGAGACAATTCTTCCGGATACCGTTTCCCAGTCCGGGATCGATCAGCGAGAAGCGCCTTTTTGCTATCCGGCGGAGCTGTCTCATGGTTTTTTTGATTCCCTTCTGGAGATGGAAAACCGGCCTGATTTTATTTTTCTGCCGCACTTAAAAGCAGTTCCCAACACAAACGGGCAATTAAGTTCCCAGTTATGCCCTTTTGTGCAAGGAGAGACATTCTACCTGCAAACCACCTTCCGGGAGAAGCTCGATACGCTGAAGAAGCAGGGCACAAAAATTTTAACGCCGTTTCTTGATTTAACGGACGGACTTGCTTCGATTGAGCAGGTTCTCGTTAAAATGGCTCTCCAGATGGGAAACCGAAAAAAAGAAGCTGTAAATGCATTTCAGAAAGCCGTAAACATTCAGGAGCAGTGTATCGACGAAATGCAGGAGATCGGAAAGAAATTAATCGCCGAACTGGAGGCGGACCCTTCACGCACAGCGATCGTTCTTTTCGGAAGAGCCTATAATGGGTTCGTGGATGAAGCCAATATGGGCATTCCCCATAAGTTCGCGTCGCGAGGCATTACGATTGTTCCGTATGACTTTTTACCCTGCGCGGATGAACCCGGGAAGCGTCACATGTACTGGGGCATGGGAGACCGGATTCTCAAGGCAAGCCGATTTGTCGAAAGGCACCCGCAGCTTTTCGGAACCTATATCACCAATTTTTCCTGCGGCCCGGATTCCTTTATTATCGGATATTTCAGAAGCATCATGGGCAAAAAACCATCTCTCACGCTTGAGCTGGACAGTCATACAGCGGATGCCGGACTGGAAACGAGGATCGAAGCGTTTCTCGACATTGTAACGGCATACCGGCAGCTTGTGGCCCGGAATCAGGTTTCTCCGAAGAGCTCTGCGTTTGTTCCCTCAGTGTTATTGCTCAATGGCAGTGATCCTCAGGTTAAAACCTCATCAGGCAGAATCCTTTCCATGCGAGATCCACAGGTGACACTGCTCTTTCCTTCAATGGGGCGGTTTACGACTGAATCCATCGCCGCTGTATTCCGGTCTAAAGGATTTAATGCAATTGTCCACCCGCCTTCGGATGAAGCAGTTCTGAAATTGGGAAGGGCGAACACTTCCTGCAAGGAATGCCTGCCCCTGATACTGACAACCGGATCGCTTCTGGATTATATTCAAAATTCCAAAAAAGAGGATGAGATCCTTGTGTATTTCATGCCCACAGGCGCCGGGCCGTGTCGATTTGGTCAATACTTCGTGTTTATGGAGGATTTGATAAAAAGGCTCGAGCTGAAGGATGTGGCGCTTCTGTCCCTGACGTCTGAAAACAGTTACGCGGGTCTTGGAAATGATATGCAGCTCAAGGCCTGGTGGGCGATCGTGATTTCAGACGCGATGGAGGACATCCGCTCAATGATTCTGGCGAATGCGGAGAATATTCAGGAGGGGCTGGAAGGTTTTGAAAGTGGGTGGCAGAAGATTCTGGCCGCATTTGAAAAGGGAAAATTCTCCGGAATTGAAAAAGAACTTGCGGATCTGAGCATAAAATTGAAAAGCGTTGCAATGAAACGTCCTCCGGAAAGTGTGCCGACGATTTACCTGGCAGGCGAGATATTTGTCCGAAGAGATGGGTTGTCACGGCAGTATGTAACGGAATACCTCGCTGAAAAAGGGTTCGCGACCATATGTTCTCCCATCGCCGAATGGATTCTTTATTCGGATTATCTGGTTGATCATGATCTGGTTTATGACAAGATGTCCATTAAAGAACGATTGGGATACATGATCAAAAAGAAACTGATGAGCCATTATGAGAAACGGATCAAGAACCGCCTGTCGGAATCGGATCTGGTCCATATGGAAAGCATCAACATCAAAAAAATTGTTCAGAACGGCGCGCAGTATATATCACCCAAATTGGCCGGCGAGGCAATTTTGACCATTGGAAGCTCCCTGGATGAAATCGCCACAAAGACCTGCGGCGTGATTGCCATCGGTCCGTTCGGATGCATGCCCAACCGGATGTCCGAGGCCATTATGAATCGCGTAATGAATGGAAAAGGCAAGCTTCAAACCGATCCCGGGAACAAGCGGTTGCAAAAGCTTCTGGAAAATACGGACAATCTGCCGTTTCTGGCGATCGAAAGCGACGGCTCTTCCTTTCCGCAATTAATCAATGCCAAACTGGAAACTTTCTGCCTGCGATCCGAAAGATTTCATGCCAAGATGAGAGCCGCCCTGAACTGAGGGCAATAAACGAGTTCAATCGGAAAACTACAACGGCATGTGAATGAAAATATCCATCATTTTAGCCCACCCGGATAAGGGAAGCTTCAATCATGCAATTGCCCAAACAGTTGTCGAGAAATTGAAACAAAAAGGCCATGAACTTTTTTATCATGATCTGTATGCGGAACGTTTTGATCCGATCCTGCCCTGTGCTGAAATCTCAAAAGATGCTGCTATTCCCGGGCAGATTGAACAATATTGCAGGGAGCTTTCCGAATCCGAAGGTATTATTATCGTTCATCCAAACTGGTGGGGACAGCCGCCTGCGATCTTGAAAGGCTGGATTGACAGAGTGATACGGCCCGGGGTTGCCTATGAATTTTTGGAAGGAGATTCGGGAGAAGGTATCCCAAGAGGGCTTTTGCCTGCCAGAATTGCAATCGTCTTTAACACCTCCAATACTCCTTTCTCAAGAGAGAAGGAAGTGTTCGGCGATCCGCTTGCAGTACTATGGGAAAAATGCGTATTTGAACTGTGCGGTGTACCCCGATTTTATCGCAGGATGTTCGGGGTTGTCATTACCAGCACCGATGAACAAAGAAGGGAATGGCTGGAAGAGGTAAGAGAAAGCGTTGGCGGCTATTTTTGATGGCTTCGTAAAAATATTTATGCTTCGGGGTGGTTCAACCATCTGTCAAACCAGTCTGTTGCGGCTCGCATAAAATGTATCTGGTGGTGGATATCGTTCATGGCATGATCGCCCTTCTCCTGGATAACAAGTTTTTTAGGAGAAGATACCTTGCTGTGCAATTCATGGGCATTTGAAACAGGGACAACGGCATCCGCGTCGCCATGAAAAATCAGTATCCTTGAAATTCCGGAAAGGTTTTCCGAGATATCAAAATGGAGCCTGCTTTTGTAAAAAGAAACCGGCAGACCGCGAAGATCACCGCTTGACTCGGCTGCGGCCAATATGGGGGCGCTGCGGATCGGAGCGGCAACGGTGACGATGGCTTTGATTTCTGTTTTTTGTGCAAGGGACAATGCCACGGCTCCTCCCATGCTGCTTCCGAACACACCGATAGGATCGCCTGTTATCGAATACGCTTTCACCGCCTGAATCGCATGTAACAGGTCGGATACGCGACCTTCAAGGGATGTAACCTTACTGAATTCACCTCCGCTTTCGCCACATCCTCTGTGGTCAAATCGAAAATATGCGATTCCAAGATCGGTGCATTTTTGGGCAAGCGCGATCTGTTTCGGAGAATTTCCCGTACTGAAAAGACCATGTGATCCGATGATCACCGGCGGACGGGCTGTTTTTGGAAGATGAAGGAAGCCTTTCAGAGAAAGTCCGTTGGAAAGAAAGGACAGGGGAATGATTTTTTTTTGAAAATTTGTTATATTCAACAACCTGATCCTTGATTTAATGAATAAGGTGGGTCAGTATACAAAACTTTTAAAACCGTGTCATGGAAAATCCGGTTTTCAGGTTCGATGCGGTCATGAATTTGACCTGAAGTGAATTGAAGCGCAACCCAACAGGAATGATAAAGAGAATGAGCTTAAAGAAAGGGAACATTGTCGAGCTTGAAATTACCGATATCGCGTTCGGCGGCAGAGGACTTGCAAAGGTAGACGGGTTTGCGGTTTTTGTGGATCAGACCGTGCCGGGAGACCGGGTTTCCGTCCGTATCATTAAAAAGAAAAAGAGTTATGCGGAAGCCAGAGTCATGGAGCTCCTGAAGCCTTCTTCAGACCGGGTGGTCGCGCCATGCACGTACAGCGGTTTTTGTGGAGGGTGCAAGTGGCAGTTTCTGGACTATGAAAAACAATTGGAATACAAAACACGGCATGTGGAAGAATCCCTGTCGCATATTGGAATGATAAAACAGGCAACGGTGCATCCGGCGTTACGATCCGATCCAATATTCGGATATCGAAACAAGATTGAGTTTTCCTGTTCTGATCAAAGATGGCTGCTGCCCGGTGAGATGAACCAGGAAGGAATTGAAAAGGGCTTTGCCCTTGGACTCCATGTTCCCGGGACTTTTTTCAAGGTTCTGGATACAAAGTCCTGTTTGTTGCAGCCTGATCTTGGAAACCATATCCTGGATGATGTAAGGCAGGTTATCAAAAACTCGAAAGCCCCTGTCTATGGCCTTAAAAGCCATGAAGGATTCTGGCGTTTTGTCATGCTTCGCCATTCGGTTTTTCATGACAACTGGATGGTCAATCTGATCACGGCATCGGAAGACCGTTCGGTTGTCGAACCTCTTGCGGATCTGCTGATGGAAAAATACCCCCGAATCGCTTCAGTCGTAAACAACATCACGTCACGAAAAGCTGGAATCGCGATTGGCGAGTATGAGATCTTGCTGAAAGGGGAAAACATTCTGAAAGATAAACTTGGGCCGTATCAATTTGAAATATCAGCTAATTCTTTTTTTCAAACCAATACCCGCGGTGCTGGATTGCTGTATGACAAAGTAAGAGAATACGCGGAGCTCTCTGGAAAAGAAAATGTGATTGACCTCTATAGCGGAACCGGTACGATTCCCATCTGGCTTTCCGATTCGGCAAAGACGGTTACCGGCCTGGAAATTGTTGAAAGCGCCGTAAAAGACGCGGATAAAAACTGTCGCAGCAACGGAATCGACAACTGCAGGTTTTTACTGGGCGACATACGGGAACTGCTTGCGGGTATCGGGGATGTTCCGGATGTTATGATTATTGACCCTCCACGGGTTGGCATGCATAAGGAGGTTGTGAGCCAGGTACTTTCAATGGCCCCGGAAAAGATCGTTTATGTATCGTGCAATCCAGCGACCCTTGCAAGAGATCTGGGAATGATCAAAGATCAGTACGAGGTTCTTGAAGTGCAGCCGGTAGACATGTTCCCCCACACCTATCATATCGAGTCGGTTGCCAGGCTTAAAAGAAAATAGTAATGTTTTGACACTGTCTTTTCATTCTATCATTTTTAAACGGAGTCTATTATGACGGATTACGGTATCGATCTGGAGCGGAAAAACCGCGTTGGAATCGTCACGTTCAATCGCCCTCAACGCCGAAATGCCTTTAACGAACATATGCTTGCCGAACTGGAACGGGTTACTGCTGAATTGAGAGGTGATCTGCCGCGCGTGGTTGTTGTCACAGGCCGCGGAGAGGCCTTCAGCGCGGGTTTTGATGTCAATCCGGACAACCCCCATGTGGATCATCTGGTGAAGGCTGTCGAAACCCATGATGAGTCGCATGTTCTTGGTTTCATGAAGCAGCTTCGGAAAATCGTTGATGATTTTATCGCGCTGCCTGTTCCGATCATTGCAGCGATCAACGGCAAGGCCTATGGCGGCGGCGCGGAGCTGGCCGTACGATGTGACATGAGGGTAATGGATCCGGATGCGGTCATCTGTTTTTCGGAAGTGAGATTGGGGCTTATGCCGGATTGGGGCGGAGGTGCAGCCCTTGCCCATCTGATCGGCCCGGCAAAAGCCGCGGATATGATTCTAACCGCACGGCAGGTTGAAAGCACGGAAGCGGAGCGTCTTGGCGTGATCAACAGGATAAGCGCACCTGGCAGATCTGTTGAAGAAGCGGTGTCCATTGGAGAGCTCATTTCTAAAAACGGTCCTCGTTCCGTTCGGTCCGCCCTTGAGGTGATTCGGCAGAGCAGCAACAGCACACTGAAGGAGTCACTCGCACTCGAATTTGAAAGAGCCGTTTCACTGATTGCGGAAGGGGAATGCGTACATGGAATCACCGCTTTTTTAATGAAAAAAGAACCGGAGTTTCCCGACTGTTAGAACCGGTTCTGGAATCTTCTCTTCTGCTGAATCTTGTTGTCCGGAGTACGGGGGTCAATCCGTTGACCGCACCTCCTTTTAAAGGGTGTTCTTGATTCCGCCTTGAATAAGGAACGGAAAACTATGGATGGATTTTTCGGGTCGGTGGTTATCCTGTTTTATTTCATCACGGCATTCATCTTGATGATTTACGGTTTGAACTGCTATGTGATGCTGTTTCTTTTCCGAAAAGGATGGAAGCGGGCGGAACTTTTTCGACAAAAAGTGGAAGCGGATTTTTATGATATCGCGGGCAGAGGAGATCTTCCTTCCGTTACCACCCAGATACCGGTATATAATGAGTTCAATGTAATTGAACGTATCGTTCGTTCCGCGTGTCTTATGGAATATCCTCCGGAAAAACATGAAATCCAGATTCTTGATGATTCAACGGACAAGACATCGGAGTTCATCGACAGGATGGCCGCGGAATTCAGTGGAGAAGGCGTTAACATCAAAGTCATTCGCCGGAAAACCCGGGAGGGGTTCAAGGCCGGGGCGCTTGCCCGAGGGCTTGACGTCGCTCAGGGAGAATTGATCGCCATTTTTGACGCGGATTTTGTTCCGCCAAAAGAGTATCTGCTGAAAACAGTTCGATATTTCATGGCAGATGAGAATCTCGGCCTGGTTCAGGCAAGGTGGGGGCATTTAAATCGCAGAAAATCACTGCTCACCCGTCTGCAATCCATTGGGATCGACGGCCATTTCATGATCGAGCAGTCCGCCCGGAACTGGGGAAATCTCTTCATGAATTTCAACGGTACGGCCGGTGTATGGAGAAAACAGGCGATCGCTGACGGAGGCGGATGGGAATGGGACACACTCACGGAAGATATGGATCTTTCCTACCGGGTCCAGGCTGCCGGCTGGGGAGCGGTCTATCTTCCGGACCTGATTGTTCCGGCTGAGGTTCCTGAAGATATCAACGCGTTTAAAAGCCAGCAGTTCCGCTGGGCAAAAGGATCGATTCAGACAGCCCTGAAACTGCTGCCCGGGCTCTTACGATCGCCAATCCCCCTGTTTAAAAAGATCGAAGCCTTCTTTCATCTGACACACTATCTGGTCCATCCGATGATGCTGACGCTTGCTTTGCTGGCGCTTCCGGTGCTTGTGCAGATGAGATTTTATCCTGGACCGTTTGTTTTTTCGGTCTTTCTTGTCATGATTGTTGTAACGATGTTTGCCCCGAGCGCTCTTTATCTTGCCAGTCAGAAGTCGGCGTATAAAGACTGGAAAAGACGAATCGTTTTTCTACCGTTTCTGGTCCTGGTTGGAGTCGGTATCGCGGCATCAAATTCAAAGGCTGTCCTGGAGGCGCTGATCGGTCATAAAAGCGGGTTTATCCGAACGCCCAAAAAGGGGGATAGAGAGATCATCAATTACAGAAGAAGGCTTCCCTGGGGCGGAACCATAGAAATACTCCTGGGGCTTTACTGCGCGTGGTCCTTTGGGTTTTACCTTGTTGCCGGGAAATATATGGCAGGCCCGTTTCTTGCCATGTATTCTTTTGGTTTTCTCTTTACCGGGCTGTTAACGGTTGTTCATTCTCTGGGGCGTTTTGAATGATCGCTTCCGATATTTCATACAGACAGGCGCGCCTGTCATGGATTTTTTTTCTTTCAACCACGGCGCTTTTATTTGCCTTATGTCTGAGAGGAGGCTTCTGGGGGTACATTGGAGAACATCCACTGCAGCTTCCCGCAGGGTTTTTTCTGAATGGATCGCAGCAGGTTCCCGGAGGGCGTTTTATTGTACTTTTTTTTCTGACCTGGGCGCTTTGTTTACTGCTGATACTAGTTTTTCCCCGAAAGATCGCCGGTAAAAGGAGTTTTGCTATAATCCTTTTTTGTTCTCTCTTGTTTCGCATCGCTTTAATTCCTCATGAGCCGTCAGATGATGTCAATCGATACTTATGGGAAGGTAAATTACTGCTGCAGGGTATCAACCCCTATGTTTACGCTCCGGATGATATCGCGCTCAATCACATTGCAGCAGATGATCCATTTCATCAATCGATCAACCATAAGGATCTGCCCGCTGCCTATCCTCCTTTGATACTTTATATTTTTTCTGTTTCCGCATGGGTCAGTTACGGAACGCTCATCATCAAAGTGGTTATGATCCTTTTCGACATGGGAACAATCGTCTTTATCCTGAAGCTTCTGGAACATCGCCATTTGAATTTGAGATGGGCGCTGTTGTATGCCGCGAATCCGGTCGTTCTGTACTCTTTTGCCGGGCAAGGCCACTTTGACGTGATCCAGAATTTTTTTTTAACCGGCAGTCTTCTGATGTATGAGCGTAAATCATGGCTGCTGATGTTCCTTTTCGCGGGATTTGCCGTTCAGTCAAAATATGTGGCGGCGGTTGCCGTCCCTTTTCTGATCAACCGCAGGAATTTCAGGTATGCGGCTGCTTTGGTGGTGGTTATAATTCTGCCCTATCTGTTTTTGGCGGATGCGGAGTTCAGTCGTTTTTTTTACAGCCTGAAACGATTTGGAGAAGAATACGCGTTTAACGGTTCGATCCATGGCCTTTTCAGAGCTTGGAGCGGGAACATTCAAACGGCAACCACCATCTGCAGCGTTCTGCTGTGCCTGATCCTTTTTTTTGGAATCAAACAGTTTCATCCCGGGTTAAACAGCAGGTACCGGGAAGATCCCATATCTGGAATTTTTTTTTCTATCGGGGCGATTCTGATGCTGATGCCGACCGTTCATTTCTGGTACCTGTCGTGGATTGTTCCCTTCCTGCCGTTAAGGCCCTCAAAACCCTGGATTCTGTTATGCGCCGCCATTTCATTCTATTTTGTCGGCAATGGCATTTTTTATCAGACCGGTGTGTGGACACTTCCGGTCTGGGCCCGGATGTCAATATGGCTGCCGTTTTATCTGCTGATGATGGGAGAAGGGGGTGTTTTTTTAAAAAGAATGAAATTCAAGGCAGACTGGGGGCCGGTACGATCGGTTTCGGTGGTTATCCCGGCAAAAAACGAGGCAGGAAGAATCCGGGCATGTATCGATGCGGTTCAATCCGATAAAAGAGTCCATGACGTGGTTGTCGTTGATGGCGGATCAAGCGATAAAACAGCCCTTTTCGCAAAACAGGCCGGAGCAAAGGTGATACCGTATATGATTTCTCCGGAAAAAGGCGGTGGGCGCGGTGGGCAGATATATGCCGGGATCCGTGAGGCAGAAGGGGATTCAATCGCGGTTGTTCACGCCGATGTTACCGCATCCAGTCCGGTGTTTTCAGATATTGTGCAGGTACTTCAAAAAAATCCGACCCTTGTCGGCGGTGCCGTGGGCGGCGTGTTTAATGACCCGGATTGGAGGTTCCGAATCATTGAACTGTTAAATGATTTCAGGGCGATTTTTCTGGGGATCAGTTTCGGGGACCAGATCCAGTTTTTCAGGAAAAATCCAGTTCGTGAAAAAAAATTGTTCCCGCGGATTCCAATCATGGAGGATGTGGAGTTCAGTCTTCTCCTGAACACAATCGGGCGGCAGACCTTTCTTTTCGAAAATGCGCTGATCTCCTCCAGGCGTTGGAAAAACAGGGGTTTTCGAAATGCTTTTTCCGTCATACAGAGGCTTTCTTTGTTTCTCTTGCAGCGCCTGCGCGGTTTGCCGGATACGGCTTCCATGTATGGGAGGTATTACGAAAAACACCTCAGCGGAAACAGGGAGCGCGAACCCGCCTGTAAAAAACCAGTAAACACCCTTTCCATCATCATACCCGTTTTCAATGAAACCGACTGCATCAACGAGATGATGAGCCATCTGCGCGCGCTTTCCTTTGCGGGTGACATGGAGATCATTGTGGTTGACGGGAACCCCGCGGGTAACACCATTGCCTCCATAAAAGAGAATGGAAGCGGCAGAGTGAGGGTGAAAAAAACTCTGTCCGCGGAAGGACGGGGAGTACAGATGAATTGCGGCGCATCGATTGCCGAAGGTGATATCCTGCTGTTTCTGCACGTTGACACCTTTATCGGGCAGAACGCGCTTGACGCGATTCATACGGTATTTGATCAGTCGGATTGCATTGGCGGCGCTTTTGATTTTCGAATCAGTTCCAAAAAGAAAATATTCCGGATCATCGAAAAAGCCGGTTCACTGCGGTCACGGATTACTCGGATTCCGTATGGCGACCAGGCACTGTTCATCCAAAAAGAGTACTTTAATCAGATCGGAGGCTTTTCCCCGATACCCATCATGGAAGATGTCGAACTGATGCGCAGAATCAAGAAAAGGGGAGGGAAAATCAAAATACTGCCGGATACGGTTCAGACATCCCCGAGGAGATGGGAGAAGGAAGGGGTTCTTTTCTGTACGCTCCGAAACTGGATGCTGATCATGCTTTACTTTTTTGGGGTTTCTCCGGAAAGACTGTCCAGATTTTATCCAAGGTAACAGGGGTCAAATCTTCAACAGTAGAGGGGTCGGGTCTTGAATCTTGACAGATGAGCATCAAGTGGCCGTTGTCAAGATTCAAGACCTGACCCCTTTTTTAAAGAATCGTTTCAAAAAATGTTTTCCAGCAATACATAGTTAAAAGAGGATAAATCAGAGCGCTGTTTTTTACCTGATTCTTTCATGAATTGTTTCAAGTCGTCAACGGTATCAATATCGTTCAGTACGGGAAGAACACACGGTGTTATTCCCTGCTGCCCGCAGATTTCAAGGGTTTTTTGATAGACGGTTTCTGTTCCCCAAGAAATATTCTCAAAAAGCGCTGCGTTGAATCCACCGGAAGTAAAACCGATGAGATAATAGCCACCGTCAAGGGAGGGGCCTAATACGCAGCCGGTGTCCTGAAAACAATGAAATGCGTCCATCAGGATATTTTCTCTGATATCGGGGCAATCCGTTCCGATCAGTATGGCTTTTTCGTAACCGGAAGAAAAGAGATCGGAAAAGGCGTTGGCCATCCGCATGCCCAGGTCTTCTCCTCTTTGAGGATAAAGTTTAAAGGATTTCCCGAGCCAGTCTGCCACTGCGTCTCCTGAATCCGGCGGATGATAGAATATTTTAATTTCATGCCCTGTTTTTTCAGCAGCGCTGAGTATATCCCGCGCAAAACATTTATAAAGGCCGAGAACGAATTCCGGGCATAGATGTTCCGCGAGTCTTGTTTTTACTTTTCCTGATTCCGGAGCCCTTACAAAGACGGCAATGCAGGCTTTGGGTTCGTTGTTTTTCATCGCTTATAGAAGAGGGGTGAGGTGTTTTAAATTGAAAACAGTGAAAATTAAAAAAAT
>CAZOEW010000072.1:15718-16761 GCA_964578935.1 uncultured Desulfobacterales bacterium
TGTTGTTTTTCATCGCCTATCGGAGGGGTCAGGTCTTGAATTTTGACACCTGTCAAGATACAAGACCTGACCCCTTTTTTATTTAATAACAGTGCTCATCAGATGGAAATTTTCCGGCCTGTACTTCTGACACATACGATGAAATTCCCTCTTTTGCAGCTTTCCCGAGATCGGCATACTGCTTGACGAATTTGGGCAGGTGCCTGTCATTCAACCCGAGAAGATCATGCAGAACAAGTATCTGTCCGTCACAGTGAGGGCCGGCACCGATTCCGATTGTGGGGATGGAAACCGCCTCCGTGATTTTTTTGGAAATGTCCGATGGAATCCCTTCCAGCACAACTGAAAAAGCCCCCGCAGCTTCGACTTCACGCGCATCCGCAAGAAGTCGGTCTTCATCACGCTGTACCTTGTATCCTCCCATTTTGTGAACGGATTGGGGCGTCAGGCCAATATGAGCCTGCACCGGTATGGAGGCGTCTGTAATTCCTTTAATGATTCTGCTCACGCTGGCTCCGCCTTCCAGCTTGACGGCTCCGGCACCTGTTTCTTTCAGGAAACGTCCAGCATTGAAGATTGCGTCTTCCATGCTGGTCTGGTAAGACATGAATGGCATGTCGGCGATTACCATTGCATTTTTTACCGCTTTTGCGACGATTCTTGTATGATAGATCATCTCATCCATGGTTACGGGAAGGGTGGTTGTTTCTCCCTGCACAACCATCCCAAGTGAATCTCCGACAAGAATCATGTGAACGCCGGATTCATCCACCATTTTTGCGAAAGGATAGTCATAGGCGGTAAGGGCAACAATTTTTTCATTGTTTTCTTTCATTTTATAGAACCGGGTAAGGGTGAGTTGTGAACTCATGATACTGCCTCCTTGCGTAGTAGGGGTCAGGTCTTGAATCTTGACAGTTGTCAAGATTCAAGACCTGACCCCTATTTTGCCTGTTTGAAACACCTGAATAACATTTGACAGAAAATCGCTTAAAAATCAAGATAAAAAACGATAAACACAAAAATACAAAAAAAATGATACG
>CAZOEW010000073.1:0-16498 GCA_964578935.1 uncultured Desulfobacterales bacterium
CTAAATGGTTATTTTTCTCAACAGGTTATACGATGCATCGAATTTTTCTATAGAGAGCGGGACAGGCATTGAAATTACCGATTTGCTTTTTTTGGAAGAATGCAGAATATTCCGTCACAATGAAATTGGATATACACATACATACCGAGCTTTCATCCTGCAGCAGCCTCAGGATTGAAGATATCATGGAATACCCTGCGAGTCCCGATCTCGACGGATTATGTATCACCGATCATGGAACAATGGCGATTCGGAATCACCTGAAAGAGGGAGTTCAGAAAAACGGTTTAACCGTGTTTTTCGGAATGGAGTATGAGACCCGGGATGGGGATTTTCTGATTTTTGGTCCGTATGAGGAGATTCCCGGCGAAATGGATGCGGTTTCACTTCTTGATTTTGTTAAAAAAACAGGCGGCGCGGCAATTGCCGCACACCCGTTCCGCAGCGAAAGGCCTGTTGCCGAGTATATCATTGAAAAAGATCTATGTCATATTATCGAGGGCGTTAACGGCAGAAACAGGGATATCGAGAATTTGAGGGTGGAGGGCTGGCGTAAAAAATATTCCTTTTTTGAAACAGGCGGCAGTGATGCGCATTCATTGGCAGAGCTGGGAGAAGTTACGACAAATTTCACCGTACCGGTTCGATCAAGATCGGATTTTGTTTATGCATTGAAACAGGGCCTTTATTCTCCGCCGGCTGTCAGGTTGAATCGTTCTCCGGTTTCTTCGTCGGCAATTTGTCAAGCATGCTTCCAACCGTGAAATTTTTGGTTTTCGTTCGTGCAATTTTTTGTGAAATAAATAACGGTTTTCTCAAGTGCAGCTCTTTTCCATACAACTATCTGCTTGAGGTGGATACGGTTTTCCTGTATGATATGTTCAAATCAAAAGATGATTTCTCGGGGAATATCGGAGATTTTGTCCTATGTCTCCTGAACGATCAGCCGGCAGCCGGCATGAGTCGTTTATGCTCAACATGGTGATACCAGACAGATGGCGGAGCGATAACAGATATGGAATCGAAAGATGATAAATGGATCTGGGTAGTTATTGAAAATCCGGAGAAAAATGAGGAAATCGTGGGGCAGCAGGAGAAAAAAAGCAATATTGCGTTCATCCCGGCGTATACAAGCAAGGAGGAAGCACTGCAGTGCATGAATCTTCTGGCGCGTAATCCCGGTAGCCTATATGAGGCCCATGCAATATTATATGAAGATCTGGCCAGGTACGCAGCGGATAATGGATTTATGATTTTTATGCTGGACGGATTTGGAACGGTTACCGACAAGATAAAAGTATAGCAGGTCGTTGATTTCCAAAGATCGACAATTACCTGATTCATCCTTGACACATTTTCACGATTCATTTAATATTCATCACAACGATAGGATACAAGCCGTATCAATGAATTCCATGTAGAATTATTTCCAGACGATGACCCCACCATGATTTCATGCTATGGAGAAAACAATTCAAAGAAATACATTAGTATTACAATCAGTTGAAGATCGGAATCCGGTGTTTTTCTAATCATCAGGGACAGGTGAAGAAACAGGTTTTCAAATCGTTTTCATACTGCCCTCGCAACCATTGTTTGTTTTTTTATTGAAAAGTTGAAAATGAGTCTTTCCGTCAAAAACGCTTCATGGATCACTCAGGAGCCCAGACCGGGCAGCGATTTTCTTATGTTCCGGGGTGATATGTTTTCGTTTACGCTCTCTCTGAGTCAAAAGGAGGAGGGGAGAGCATGGCTTAGAACCAATATCGGGAACGCCTCTGCGATACGGGAGGAGATCATCCGGGAAGTCGATCATGAAACCCCAAGGTTGGGAAGAGCGTGGTTTGATATTCCCATGGTCCGGTTGGATGATTGGAATTTTCGGGTTACCCTCCCCCTGTGTGAGGTCGGGCATTTTGAATCCAAATGTTTCTTTTTGGAAAACGGTACCAATGTGCCGGTCTGGCCCCCGGGGGGGAATGTAAAGATCAATGTGTCTTCCTCAGAGGTTTGCTGCGCCAATATTATTTACAATACCTTTGTGAGGCAGTTCGGCCCAAACAAAATAAAGGCCCAGCCCCTTTCGGAGTCTAAAAAAGACTGCATCGTCTCACTGGATCAGGCCGGGTGGTCCGTGATTCCACCCTCGGGAAGGTTTCGGGATCTTATCGCCGAGCTTGATTTCATCATTGAAAAGCTGGGATGTCGTTTTCTACAGCTTTTACCGATCCACCCGACTCCAACGACCTATGCCCGCATGGGCAGGTTCGGCAGTCCCTATGCAGCCTTGAGCTTTACAGCGGTGGATCCATCGCTTGCCGAATTTGACCCGGCGGCAACACCGCTGGAGCAGTTTATCGAGCTTGTGGATGCGGTTCACGCAAGAAATGCCGGCATCATTCTGGATATCGCCATTAATCACACAGGATGGGCGGCAAGTCTTCACGGTTCTCATCCGCACTGGCTTGTGCGGGATCAAAAGGGTCGGATAGAGGTCCCGGGAGCCTGGGGAGTGTCATGGGCGGATCTGACCCGCCTTGATTATTCTCACAAAGATTTATGGAAATATATGGCCGAAGTTTTTTTAATCTGGTGCCAACGAGGAGTCGATGGATTTCGCTGCGACGCCGGGTATATGATTCCGGTGCAGGCATGGCAATATATTACATCACTTGTTCGTGAACAGTTTCCGGATACGATCTTTTTTCTAGAAGGGCTTGGAGGGAAGATATCGGTAACCCGGGATATTCTGGACAGTGCCGGATTTGACTGGACATACTCGGAGCTTTTTCAGAATTATGATCGAAAGGAGATTGAATCATACCTGCCGGAGGCAATTGAGATATCACGGGGACAGGGGATAACGGTTCATTTCGCCGAAACCCATGACAATCAAAGACTCGCTGCAAGGTCAATCAAATGGGCCCGGATGAGAACTGCGCTTTGCGCTCTTTTTTCAATCAACGGCGGTTTTGCTTTTGCCGGGGGGGTGGAATGGTACGCCACGCAGAAAATCAATGTCCATGAAGCGGTTTCCCTGAACTGGGGTTCGGCTGAAAATCAGGTGGATCTGATCAGACGGCTGAACGCTTTATTGAGAGTGCATCCGGCTTTTCACGATCAGGTCGCTCTCACGCTTCTTCATCAGAAGGGGACCAGGCAGGTAGCGCTTTTTCGGCATCATTTGGCAACCAATAAAAAACTGATTGTTATGGCAAATCTGGATGAGGCCGAGCCTTGTGAAATCTATTGGGACCCGGTTTTTGCGAATCTGGATTGCAGTGAACCGGTTGATCTGATTAGCGCATCCAATGTGAATTGTTTTGAGTCCAATGGGTTGATGGCTTGTCCGCTTAAACCGGCTCAGGTCATTTGTCTTTCGGAAGATAAAAAAGATCTTGATCTTGTTGAGAATGCGCTGGCAGATGGCGGAACCTTGCCGGATCGGATCAAACAACAGAGGCTGCGGGCCAAGGTGCTTGAGATCTTTTGTTTCTACAATGGGATTTGTGATCCGGGAGACTTTGATCCTGATCTTGAAAGTAAAAAACTTGCTAAAAATCCGGTAGCTTATTTTCGAGAGTTGAATACGGTTACAGAAGAACCAGGTGTTGTTGTCTGGAAATATCCGGTTGATCTCCGGCGGGAGGTCATGATTCCTCCAGGTCATTTCCTGATGATCTGTGCGGACAGAAATTTCAGGGTATCCCTTGGAAATCCGAAGAAAATCATATCCATGGAGAAAAGTCTTATGGCGGATGACGGGAGCTTTTTTGCAATTTTTTCGCCTCGAACCGCCCCTGAATCCTTGTTGTCCTGCAAACTCAACATTTCTGTTTTGAATCGGAAGGGGTGTGAACATACAGAGGCTCCGCTTCTTTTTCTGCCACGGGGAGACAAAAATTATGTGCAGACCGTCTTCAGCCGCCATGAGCTTCTTTCGAACGATCTCCTTTTTTTAGGAACCAACGGAATTGGCGGAATGATGCGTGCCAATATTTTTTGGGAGCAGCTGAGAAGCCGGTATGATGCACTTCTGGCGGCAAATCTAAACCTTGAAATACCGGAAGATCGCTGGATTATGCTTACCCGGTGCCGCATGTGGGTGGTATTCCAGGGGTATTCTCAGGAGATCGGCAGTGCTTGCCTCGATTCTTTCCGGTTTGGCTACCACTCAAGCGCGGCATGGCAATACAGGATACCGACAGGACAGGGAGAGCATGTCCGGGTTGATATCCGGATGGAGATGGTAAAGGGAAACAATAAAATCACACTCACTTTTTTCCGGCATCTATCGGGCGGGCATCATCGAAATCTGGCTGATGAAAAACCGGTAAGGTTGATTATTCGTCCCGACATCGAGGATCGAAATTTTCATGAATCAACAAAGGCCTTTAAGGGGCCTGAATACTCCTGGCCTTCAGCGGTGAAACCGGCGGAGGATGGATTTATATTTTCACCGCATCCGGGCAGAGTACTCGGCATGAGGGTTTCAAACGGAAATTTTGTCTGGGAACCGGAATGGAAATATATGGTGCATCGAATTCTGGATAAAGAGCGGGGACATGATCCTGACTCCGATCTTTTCAGTCCGGGATATTTTTATTTTGAACTGGGAGGGGGAGAATCACGGAATCTGACCGCACAGGTTTCATCACAATCTGAGCTTGAAAAGAGCGCCCCGGAAGACAATGGTGAAGACACGGGTCTTGATTCCTGTGAGTTTTTAAATCCGGCAGAGGCCCTGTCAATCTCTCTGGATCATTTTCTTGTGAAGAGAAAGGAGTTGAAATCGGTTATAGCCGGTTATCCGTGGTTTTTAGACTGGGGTCGGGATTCACTGATTTTTTCACGTGGACTGATTGCAGCGGGAAAGATCCGGGAAGCACAGGCGTTACTGGAACAGTTCGGCAGATTTGAGAAACAGGGAACGCTGCCCAACATGATTCACGGAGAGAATGCGGGAAATCGGGATACATCGGATGCGCCATTCTGGTTTTTTGCGGCATGCTCCGATCTGGCCCGGCTGGATCATACCCATTCTTTTTTTGACCGGCAATGCGGCACCAGAACGTTTCGCCAGGTGCTGCTGTCAATCGGAAATTCGGTCATTTCGGGTACTCCCAATAAAATTCGAATGGACGCTGAATCCGGTCTTGTTTTCAGCCCGTCACATTTTACCTGGATGGATACCAATCATCCTGCGGGAACGCCAAGGGAGGGATTTCCGATTGAAATACAGGCGCTGTGGTATCATTCACTTCTTCTGCTGTCGCGTATCGATACCCGCCGGGGGAAAAAATGGAAGGAGCTTGCTGAAAGAGTAAAACATTCGATATCCGATCTTTTTTTTCTGAAAAACGAAGGGTATCTTTCAGATTGTCTTCATTGCAAGCCGGAGACTCCGGCCCGTCAGGCTGAACCGGATGACGCCTTGCGGCCGAATCAGCTTTTTGCGGTCACTTTCGATGCGGTTGATGACGGGAATATCTCACGGAAAGTCGTCGAAGCCTGTCAGGAGCTTATTGTCCCGGGCGCAATCCGCAGCCTTGCGGATCGGGCTGTCAAGAGACCTCTTGAGATTATCGATAACGGGACCCTGCTGAACGATCCCTACCATCCGTATAAAGGAAAGTATACTGGGGATGAAAACAGCAGCAGAAAACCGGCTTATCACAATGGAACCGCATGGACCTGGATATTTCCTTCTTTCTGTGAAGCCTGGGTAAAGGTTTTCGGGCGGGAAAGCATTGGTACGGCTCTCGCCTGGCTTGGCAGCAGTATGCGGTTGATTAACAAAGGATGCGTAGGCCATGTGCCCGAGGTACTGGATGGCGATTATCCCCACACGCAGCGAGGCTGTGATGCCCAGGCCTGGGGAGCAAGCGAATTGCTGAGGGTATGGAAGTACCTGTCATCGGAGGAATATGGAAACAAAGAACAGGGAGGGTATTATGAGTATCAAAAAACAGTATTTGAAAAGCAAACCAATGTGTAAAGTCACATTCAGGCTTCCCCCAAAGATGGCTAAAGATGCGAAAACCGTTACCATCGTAGGGGAATTCAACGACTGGCGTAAGGATGCGACTCCCATGAAACGGCTGAAGAACGGAACGTATGTAACGACACTGGAGCTGGAACCTGGCCGCGAGTATCAGTACCGGTATTTAATTGATCAGCGTATATGGGAAAATGACTGGGACGCGGATAAATATGTTCCTTCATTTTTTGGAGGGTGTGAAAATTCGGTAATTGTAGTATGATCGGCATTATTTCAATATCATAACCGTATGGCTGTATGAGAGGATGAAAAAATGAGTTACCTTCAGACTTACCAGGTTTTTCCGAATGTTCCGAAACTACTATCGCCGACACAGAAAATTACACGAAATCTCTGGTGGTGCTGGCATCTTGACGCAATTGAGCTTTTTCGAAGACTGAATCCCGCGCTCTGGAGAAATTCCGGGCAGAATCCGATTCTTTTTGCCAGCATGATTTCTCAGGAGCAATTGGAAGCACAAGCAAAGGATGAAAGTTTTCTTGCGCATCAGAAACGCGTGTGGACTCTTTTTGAAAAAGATGTTCTTGATCCGGTTGACTATTCCAATTCCCCTTTTAAACGGGAAGACAGCATCGCATATTTTTCAATGGAATTCGGCATCCATGAAAGCCTTCCCCTTTTTGCAGGAGGCCTCGGTGTGCTTGCCGGCGATCATCTGAAGGCGGCATCCGATATGAAACTTCCCCTGGTCGGGATCGGACTTTTTTACCGCCGGGGATATTTTCATCAGTATCTTGATGTGGAAGGCTGGCAGCAGGAAGAATATCCTGATACCGATATTTATCATGTGCCCGCCGAACGGGCCAAGGATTCTTCCGGTAATGAGGTGCATGTATCCATTGATGGACCGGATGGGATAATTCGGGCGATGGTCTGGAAAATCAAGGTCGGCAGGGTGTCGCTTTTTCTTCTGGATGCAAACCTTCCGGAAAATACGCCTGCAATTCGAGATATCACAGCACAGCTGTATTCTTCTGACTCTAAGATCAGGCTCGCCCAGGAAGTGCTTCTTGGTATCGGTGGCATGCAGGCCCTTGAGATCATGGGGATTCAACCAATTGTCTGTCATATGAACGAGGGACACTGCGCTTTTGCGTCTATTGAACGCCTTGCACAGACGGTTGAAAAATATAAAATTGATTTGAAAATTGCACATGAGATTGTTGCCAGATCAACGGTATTTACGACACATACGCCGGTAGCCGCGGGACATGACGAATTCCCGGCCGATCTTGTCAGACCCTATCTCGCTCCTTTTCAGGCGCGGCTTGGGGTAAGCGTCGATGAGATCATATCCTGGGGTCAGTCAGGTGGAATCAGAGCCATCAGCCCGCTCTCCATGTTTGTCCTCGCGCTGCGGATGTCGCAGTATCATAACGGGGTAAGCGAACTTCATGGAAAAGTCGCAAGAAAAATGTGGTCTCATGTGTGGCCGGGGCATCCCGACGAAGAGGTTCCGATCTCACATATAACGAATGGAGTGCATATCCCTTCATGGATTTCTATTGAAAATTCAATGGTTTTTGAACGATATCTGGGTCCGGGATGGGAGATGAAAACAGAGGATGCGGACTTGATGAATCGTGTTGACGGCATCTATGAAGAAGAGTTGTGGAGAGCCCATGAATTATCCCGTACAAGGCTTATCCGCGCATGTCGTTCTTTGATGATAAGACAATATGGAAGGAGGAACGCTTCAAAAGTCATGATGAAAGAGGCTGAGTCGGTATTGGATCAGGGCGCGCTCACAATCGCTTTTGCAAGACGGTTTGCAACATACAAACGCGCGAATCTTCTTCTTCATGATCCAAAAAGGTTTGAAAAAATTTTAACCTCCACTGAATATCCGGTTCAGTTTATTTTTGCAGGAAAAGCCCATCCAAGGGATAACGAGGGAAAAGAACTGATCAAACGGTTAATACAGTTCGCAAGAGATCCGGATTTAAGACACCGGATTGTCTTTCTTGAAGATTATAACATCGATATCGCCAGGCGCCTTGTGCAGGGAGCCGATATCTGGCTGAACACGCCCAGGCGCCCTTTTGAAGCATGCGGTACTTCCGGTATCAAGGCCGCCGCCAACGGTGTGCTGAACGTCAGCATTCTGGACGGATGGTGGTGCGAGGGATATTCAGAGGAAGCCGGCTGGAGAATCGGTAACGGCGAAGAATATGACGATCACCATTTCCAGGATGCGATAGAGAGCCAGGCGCTTTACAACCTGCTTGAGAACGACGTCATACCCTGTTTTTATGATCGCAGGGATGGGGATGTCCCGGAAAAATGGATGAAGATGATGAAGGCATCGATAAAGACCGCCATGAAAAACTTCAGCGCGCTTAAAATGGTGAAACAGTACAATGAAAGGTTTTATCTCCCCGCAGCGCAAAGAATGCATGAACTCCTGGCAGACGATGCGAAAGAAGCGAAAGAATTAAATCTTTTTCGCGAGCGTCTTAACGCGAGCTGGAATGAAATAAGGATAAGCCATCCTGTCCGGAATATGGAAGGGCCTTTTCGGGTTGGAAGCAGCTTTAACGTGGCTGCGGAAGTGACCCTTGGAAAAATCAGACCGGATGAGGTCGATGTTGAACTTTACTACGGGAATATCAAAACGATCGATACCGTCAGTAAAGCTTATATTGAAAAGATGTCTGTAAAGGAGGAGCGGGGCAGCGGGGTTTATCTGTATGAATGTGCCGTCAGCTGCAAGTGGCCCGGCAGGTTCGGATTTACTGCACGCGTTGTCCCCAAAGGTGATGACATGATCCGCTTCACACCCGGGTTTATTACATGGGCATGACTGAAATGACTACAGAATCGATTTCCAAAAAAGGTCAACAATCATGATTTCTCCGTCAAAAAAACCCCGTGTTCTGATTGTTACACCGGAGGTAACCTATCTTCCGGAAGGAATGGGGAACGCGGCCAATTATCTGACTGCGAAAGCAGGGGGTCTTGCGGATGTTTCCGCGGCATTGATAAGCGCGCTCTTTGAACAGGGCGCGGATGTCCATATCGCGCTCCCGGATTACCGGGCAATCTTTGATGACAGTCTGCCGGCTCCGTTCAGACAGGGTCGCAGAACCATACGTGAAAAGATGCCGGAAGACAGAATTCATCTTGCCGAGGACCGTGTTTTTTTCTATGTCAACCAGATCTACTCCAATTATTCCTGGGAGAATATTAAGATTTCCCTTGCCTTCCAGCGTGAAGTCATAAACAACATTGTACCTAAGGTTCGTCCGGATCTGATTCACTGTAATGACTGGATGACGGGATTGATCCCGGCAATGGCACGTCAAATGGGTATCCCATGCCTGTTTACCCTTCATAATATACACACGGTTAAAAGTTCACTGGCATATATTGAAGACCGGGGAATCGATGCGGCTCAGTTCTGGTACAATCTTTATTATGAGCGCATGTCCTATAATTATGAGGAAACAAGAGGATCAAATTCGGTTGACTTTTTGATCAGCGGTGTTTTCGCGGCCCATTTTGTCAACACCGTGAGTCCTACTTTTTTAATGGAGATTATCGAAGGGCGGCATAAATTTGTCGGATACCAGCTCCAGAGTGAACTCGCCAACAAATGGAATGCCGAATGCGCTACAGGGATTCTGAACGCCCCGGATCCCTCATTTGATCCCTCAACCGATAAAAAACTGGTAAAAAATTATTCTCACGTGGATCATGTCTTCGGGAAAAAAACCAACAAACGGGCTCTTCAGAAATTTTTAGGACTTATGAGAGATGACAAGGCGCCTGTTTTCTTCTGGCCGTCGCGTCTTGACTCCATTCAAAAGGGATGCCAGTTGATGGCGGATGCCATGTATACGATCATTTCCAGCTACTGGAATCAGAACCTTCAGATTGTTTTTGTGGCAAATGGCGAATATAAGGTTCATTTTGAAAATATCAGACGGTTTCATGGCTTTGAGGATCGAATCGTAGTGTGTGACTTTAACGAGAGTCTGGCAAGCCTTGCCTATGGCGCGTCTGATTTCATTCTGATGCCCTCTCTCTTTGAACCATGCGGATTGCCACAGATGATCGGCCCGATTTACGGATCACTGCCGGTCGCTCATGACACGGGAGGAATCCATGATACGGTATCCCATCTGAATGTTGAAAAGGATACAGGCAACGGTTTTCTTTTTAAAAATTTTGACACGGGCGGCTTGCTGTGGGCCGTAAAAGAGGCGATGGATTTCTATAACCGTCCGCCGCCTGAAAAGGCAAAACAGTTAAGGAGGATTATGAAAGAGGGAAAGACCCGATTCAACCACAGTGTTACGGCAAGAGAATATATTGATCTGTATGAGAAGATGCTCCAGAGGCCTCTCATAACCCCTTAACTTTTAATTTGAAAAATTTCCCAATGAAAAATACCGATATATCCATGCTGGTTTCATCTATTTTAGAGCGCGATCCCTACCTTACGCCATATGAAAATAAAATTAAATTCAGGCTGGAGAAAATTCGTGAAGTGGAAAACCGGCTGACGGCCGGCAAAATGAGTCTCATTGACTTTGCCGCCGGGCATCAATACTTCGGTCTTCATTCTGAAGACAGAAAATGGGTTTTCCGTGAACAGGCTCCCAATGCCTCCCGCATATATTTGATCGGAGAAATGACGGACTGGAAGGAGCGGGAATCGTTCGCGTTGAGGAGGATTACTGAGGACGGCACATGGGAACTCCTGCTTCCGAAAAAAGCCATGAAACATGGGATGCTGTACAGATTGAAAATGGTTTGGGCAGGGGGAACAGGGGATCGCATTCCAACATATGCGAAGCGGGTGGTTCAGGACCCTGAAACCTTGATTTTCAATGCTCAGGTCTGGGAGCCTCCTTCAGCCTACAAGTGGGAAACCGATCCTTTTTATTTTTCAGGGGGAACTCCTTTTATTTATGAAGCCCATATCGGCATGGCTCAGGAGAAAGAAGGCGTTGGGACCTTTAATGAATTCAGGGAAAACATACTTCCGCGGATCGTCAAGGCAGGGTATACGGTCATACAGCTTATGGGGATCCAGGAACACCCTTACTATGGCTCATTCGGTTACCATGTCTCAAATTTTTTTGCTGTCTCTTCACGGTTCGGGACTCCTGAAGATTTCAAGAAACTGGTCGATGCGGCCCATCATTCCGGATTGGCGGTTATTATGGATATCGTTCACTCCCACGCGGTGAACAATGAAGTGGAAGGCCTCAGCCGTTTCGACGGCACGCTTTACCAGTTTTTTCATGAGGGCCCGCGCGGGTTGCATATTGCGTGGGACTCAAGATGTTTTGATTATTACAGACACAATGTTCTCCATTTTCTGCTTTCCAACTGCCGATTCTGGCTTGATGAGTATCGCCTGGATGGTTTCCGTTTTGACGGAATTACCAGCATGCTCTATCATCATCATGGTCTGGGAAAACCTTTTACTTCTTATGACCAGTATTTTGATGAAAGCGTTGATGAAGATGCACTTTTTTACCTGGCACTTGCCAACCGCCTCATTCATGAAATAAATCCCGGCGCGTTAACCATCGCGGAGGATATCAGCGGTATGCCGCTTTTGGCGCTTCCTTCGGGTGATGGCGGAATCGGTTTTGATTTCAGGCTTGCCATGGGGGTTCCCGACTACTGGATCAAATTGATCAAAGAGATGCGTGACGAAGAGTGGCCGATGAGTGCGCTATGGTATGAGCTGACAAACCGGAGACACGATGAAAAAACGATTGGATATGCCGAGTCGCACGATCAAGCCCTTGTTGGCGACAAGACCTTGATTTTCAGGTTGATTGACGCGGATATGTATACGGCCATGTGTATCGGCGATGATAATATTCGTGTTGACCGTGGAATGGCGCTGCACCGGATGATCCGTTTCATAACGATCGCAACAGCCGGGAACGGATATTTGAACTTTATGGGCAATGAATTCGGACATCCGGAATGGATCGATTTTCCAAGAGAAGGAAACGGATGGTCATACTTTCACGCAAGGAGGCAGTGGCACCTTGTCGATGATCCCAATTTAAAATATCAATTGCTGGCGGATTTTGATCGGGATATGATTTCCTTCGCAAAAGAATTCATGCTGTTCGAAGATTCAAGACCGCAGATTCTGCATGAGCATTCAGATGACAAAGTGATTGCTTTTCAGCGTTCCGGGCTGATCTTTGTTTTTAATTTTCACCCGACCTGTTCCCATGTGGACTATCGTTTCAGGGCACCGGAAGGGAAGTACAGAATGATATTTGAGAGTGATTCCGTTTCATACGGAGGAAACGGAAGGCTCCGGGTCGGACAGCTTCACGAGACGTTCAAGAAAAATAACGGGCAGCAGGCACACGATCTGGTAAGCCTTTATCTGCCCACCAGGACCGCATTGGTTTTGCAGCCTTATTCTTCCGCCAGGTGAGGTGCTTTTCTCGTTTTTAAAGTCGGAGATATGCGAAAAAAGCTTATAACTCCTTGGCTTAAGCCTTTTCATTGACACCCGGATTCCTTTGCTTTATATTACCCAAGGATCATTTTTAGAACGTTGACGATAGCACCATTTTCCCGGCAAACAATAAAATCCCTGTATCGCATAATTGAAAAAACTGTTTGTAGCTGAAATCAGCTAAAAGGCATAAGGAGATGTTGAATGAAAGTTCGAAAAGCTGTTCTTCCTGTAGCAGGTCTTGGCACGAGATTCCTTCCGGCAACAAAGGTGATTCCAAAGGAGATGCTTCCGGTTGTCGACAAACCGCTGATTCAGTACGCGGTTGAGGAAGCTATCAAATCCGGTATTGAGCAGATAGTCTTTGTTACAGGAAAACGAAAGGCAGCTATCGAGGACCATTTTGATTTTGATTTCGAGCTTGAACATCTGCTTCAGTCCAGCAGGAAGGATGAAATTTTAACCGAAATTAAAACCCTTGTCCCGGAGACAGGAACCATCGTCTACACCCGGCAGAATAAGCCGCTGGGGCTGGGCCACGCAATCTGGTGCGCGCGCGATGTGATCGGAGATGAGCCGTTTGCCGTTATTCTCGCAGATGATTTGATCAAAGCGGAGAAACCCGTGATTGCGCAGATGATGGAAGTGTTTGAGCAGCAGAACGCTTCCATAGTTGCCGTAATGGAAGTAGACCCGCAGGATACGGATAAATATGGAATTATAGATTCCGAAATGATGGAGAACGGGGTGAGCCGGGTGAAGGGGCTTGTCGAGAAACCCCGGCCCGCGGATGCGCCATCCAATATGGCAATCATCGGACGATACATATTGACCCCTGAAATATTTAAGTTTCTTGGCAGAAAAAAATTCGGTACCGGTGGAGAAATCCAGCTGACAGATGCAATGGAAATGCTTCTTCAACATCAGTCAATCTTTGGCTACAGTTTTGATGGACATCGATTTGACTGCGGCGACAAAGCCGGTTTCCAGAAAGCGAATCTGGCTTACGCAATGGAGCGGGAAGATATGCGAAATGAGTTAATTCCGTTTTTGAAAGAGATGATAGACTTTTGCGGCTGATCCATCTGCCAGCACCAGGTAAACAGCAACATGGAACATATCATCTGATCGAATGATTTCCCCTTGTTTTGATATTGAAAACAGCACAGCGGAACATTATTCCTGAACAACCACGCAAAAATGAGTGGAGCCTGACATGCAGACATTGACAAAATCTCAAAAGGCAAGGATCGCGATCCGTACAATAAAGACCATCTCGGACGCGCTTGCTTTAAGAGGGTCCTATAAACCATTGGGCAAGTCCGGGCAGACCCTTGCCGAAGGGCTGAAAATGTTAAGCCCTGAGATATACGGATCGATGAATGACCCCAGAATCATTGAATTGAAGGGCCTGGAGTATGTCTACGAAAGGCTTCCCAAAGGCATTGAGCAGTGCAATCGGATCATTCTTACCGCGCAGGAAGAATTTGAGGACACTTCATTTGAAATTATTCTGCCGCCTAAAAGGAGAAGAATTTCCTATCGTGTGAGCGAGAAGGAAATCTGTTGCGTCATTACAAGGGGTATAAGCGAAATATATGACTTTTTGACTCACATCACTTTTTTAAATATCGAGGCCGGAAAAATTTATAACCAGATGAAAGGAAGCGATGGCAATTATACACGGGAATGGCTGGAATTAGAGAAGATCGTACTTGGAGAAAAAGAGCTGAAGAGTGATACGCTGGATAAAGCAATATGGAATCTCAGTATTCTTTTAGGCAGAAAATTCCATGATACAAGGGAAACCTATGATTATCTTGAAAAATATGCTACCGGGGGAAAAGACGCTCATATCCTTTTCAAGGTAATTTATGGACTGGGTAAACGGTTTGAGGATGAAACAAAATCAAAGGACGATGAACTGCTGATTTCCTTTACCCCTTCTCTGCGGGATATTATCGGCAACCAGAGTTACAGCAAAAAGTGGGCCCATGATATAAAAAGCAAGCTGTTTGAGCTTAAACTGGAAAAGCGGCCCACGCATATCATCAGCGCGAATATGCACAGCGTCGTTAACCTGCTTTACGGCTACGCCGCCACCCGAAAATCGGACAAAAACAATACGGAAGACGATATCTACCAGTTTATCAATAAGATAAAGGGAGAATCGAAAACGATAAGAGAGTATGCGGTACAGCACGGCTTATATGAGCTTCCGGATGCATCCGGAACGCACATCGATTGTCAGATCATTGATACGTCGCACATGGGACCGCTATCGTTTCATCCCAGCCTTAACTTCAGTTTAAAAGAACTGGAAGAAAAGAAGCCGGTTTTGATTGTTATGGATTATGCGTTTGGAGCCCAGGCTTTCGAAGCAATGGATGAACTCCTGGGGCCATTTGAAGAAGGGGATATTGCCAAAAAAATGAATGTAAAGTCCATATCCATTATGGGCAAGGCTGGAATTCTGCCCGGCAAAAAGGGAGATATCATGCTTGCCAACGCTCATGTGTTTGAAGGGACTTCCGATAATTATCTGGTGGATAATAATCTGAAAAAAGAAGATTTCGAAGATTCTGTGAATGTCTATGAGGGACCCATTGTTACCGTTTTCGGAACATCACTTCAAAACAGGGACCTTTTAGAAAGGTTTCAAACAACAAGCTGGAAGGCTGTCGGGCTTGAAATGGAAGGCGGGCATTATCAGAGAGCGATCAGTTCCGCCATAATCAGAGGCCATATCTCGAATTGCGTGAAAATACATTATGCCTACTATGCTTCCGACAATCCCCTCGAAAGCGGACAGACTCTTGCTTCAGGAGGTATGGGTGAGGAGGGAATAAAACCCACTTATATGATAACCAGGATTATTCTTGCGAAAATATTTGCCTTGCCGGGATGCAGGAAGAGCAGAAAAAAAGCATGAAATTCACCTCTGATTTGAATCTTCCTGCTATTATCGCGCACCGGGGATTCAAGCGTAAATACCCTGAAAATACCCTCATCGCATTTGAAGCGGCGATTGATGCCGGGGCAGACATGATAGAACTCGATGTCACTCTCTCAAAAGATCGAGAGGTGATTGTCATTCATGATGATACCCTTGATCGAACGTCGAATGGAAAAGGCCCGGTTCAGCAATACAGACTTGCCGAGCTGAAGCAGCTTGATGCGGGAAGCTGGTTTGATCCCCGTTTTAAAGGCGAGCGGATTCCAACGCTCGGCGAAGTCCTTGACCTTGTCAGGAATCGAATATTGCTGAATATTGAGATCAAGATAAGCGCCTATGAACCGGATAGCCCCCCCGATTCTATTGAAAAACAGATTCTCCGTCTGGTCAGCCTGAAAGGCTGCTCTGATTCGGTTCTCTTCTCGAGCTTTGAACCCGCCTTGCTGAAACGTATCGTAACGGTTGAAAAACGATCCAGAATCGCATTGCTTACCGAAAAACCGCTGACACGGAAGGCCTGGGAGTATTGCGAAAATCTGGGCCTTTTTTCCTGGAATCCCGACTACCGGAGTGTGACCGAAGGCCGGGTTCAAGAGATGCACCGCAAAAACATCCGGGTGTTTCCCTATACCGTAAATTCTCTTTCAGATGCAAAGCGTCAGATTGAAATGGGGGTAGACGGTTTTTTTACGGATGATCCTGCTTTGATGATCAACTTTTTATAGCCGTTGCCATAAATATGTTCCGATTGAACAGCGATCTGAGGGGGGCGAGAAAACTAACCCCCTAAAATTGTTAAAGGTGACCGGGGAGAATCTTTACAATCGGTTTACACATGGGATCAACTGGCCATTTGTCAAAACCGTTTTGATAAAAATAAAAAAGGCCGGGATTTGATCTTTCAGTCTTTATGCGCAGTTTTTTTTTATCAAATCAGATGAAAAAGTCCAATACGTTCGATCGAAAAGCATCAAGGCAAATTTCAAAGATCTAGACGTAACAAAATGATGGTTGACTGAGCAGGCTTTTAAGGTCA
>CAZOEW010000074.1:0-15694 GCA_964578935.1 uncultured Desulfobacterales bacterium
CGAATTGGGTCGATATAACCCTTAAAAATGGTGATATGAAAAAAAATTACTGATATCACATTCTCTGATATGCAAACCAGCAGGCCATGTGAGCAAATGTTCATGATACTGGATTAAATTGGACCCTACCACAAACAAATTTCAATTTAAAGAGGTATTTATGCTTGATTCGCCAACGCTTCCGGATCAGGCGGAAAAGCTGATTTGTTTGAGTGCATGACTTGGCTACGCAATATTCTCAAGAATTTCGACTACGCTCTGGACGCACGGCACACAGATAACCTTCAGGAACTCATTCTCCTTGAAACACCTCTGCCCTTGGTCTGTTGTCAATTCACAACCACGCAACAGTTCACGGCAGATAAACGTGGCGTGTTTTTCAGCGAACCGGTCCATCAGTTCTCTGGTTTTCAGGTAGGTCAATTCCAAGGCGGATCGATCGTCTGTTTCGCCTTTTCCATGCCGCATTCCCAGGACAAGAATACCGCCGGTTACGGCACCGCAGACTTCCTCTTTTCGCCCCATACCCGCACCCAGACCGCACGCGATCTTCAGGGCTGTTTCCGTCGGCAAGCCGCTTTCTTCCCGGAAAGCGTAAAGCACCGACTGCGCTCAGTTGTATCCACTCAAAAACTTTTCCGTTGCAATATCCGCCTTGATTGACATTCTTTCTTTTCCTCTCTTTTCCTGAACTCTTGCTGGCCCATATGTCGCACACCGAATGATTTCACGCTGAAACGAAGCCCGGGAACCGGGCTTTTTACAAAGGCATCAGCTTCTCAAGGATGCAACCAGCCTCTTCGGCTCCTTGAGGCAGGCAAACAGATCCATGACATTCCGGAAAACCAGGTCCGAAGCCAGCAACGTCTCCGAGGCAAGCCCTTCTTCCTGAAGGAGCGCTACGCCAAGCAACGCTTCTTTTAACATCATTCGGTCATTTCTTCCGTTTCCCACGCAAACCGACCTGCCAAGACCCAATTTGGAGACATAGTCCAGTTTATACGCTGCCTGATCCTTCTCCGGTATGATGGTGAGCCTGCATTTCACGCCTTCCAGTTCGGATTGAACCAGACCGAATGTATCGGCGGTGATTACATGAAACTCCAGAACGCCGGACAGTTCATCCATACCCGCACGAACCCCGTCAATCAATTTTCCATCGATTGCGATTGTCCCGTTATAATCAAACACGACATACTCGATTTCCAGCCTGCCGTATCCCGGCACATCAATGCTCAGCATCAGATCCCCCTGTTACACCATAAAATTTTACCCAAAACCGTTTCTTTCAATTATGATCTCTTTCGCGTATAAGACGTATCATACCGAAGCCGATACGGAAACATAAAATACGCGTGAATGCGATACCCAAACCGCGCTTTCGCCCGCGGCAAATCTCTGTTGCATTGGCCGGACAAAAAGGATGGAGGAGAAGAAAACAGTGAAAATTATAAGGACGAAAAAACTTACCCACTACACCCATATCAACCTGTTTGAAATCGAATATCTGGATCGAAACAGCAATCTTAAATCCTGGTACATCACGTCAAGAGACAGCGAACCCAAATGTGTAACAAAGCGCTTCGCCGTTCCGGATGGCGTTATCATCGTGCCGTTTCATTCAAAGCATAAGAAACTCGTTGTCACCCGGGAATACCGGGTTGCGGTCGGTGATTACAAGTACGGTTTTCCCGCAGGACTTGTCGATGAGGGTGAAACATTGCTGGAAGCGGCAACGAGAGAACTGAGAGAGGAAACCGGCCTCATCCTGAAACAGGTTTTCAGAACAAGCCAGCCGGTCTTCTCTTCAACAGGGATGACCGATGAAACGGTTTCGATCGTCTATGTTGAATGCGATGGGGAGTTATCCAGCAGGGAAAACAGCAGCACAGAAGAGATTCAAACGATTTTTGCTTCACCAGAGGATGCGGCAGCGCTCTGCTCGGATTCAAGCCTGAAATTTGATGTAAAAGCGTGGTTGATCCTTCGCATGTTCGCTGAAACCGGAAGGGTCTAAACCCACTTCCTTAAAGGATCTACAGGATACAGGCAATGCCATTTACATTTTATCGGGTTACGGAATATAAGCGGATTTTCAAACCGGAACAGGCAGCCATCACTCCGGCTTTGCCGCCTTTGAACAGCACGTTTTGTTGAAACAGCTTTTTGGGCCCAAACAAAGACCGCACCGGTCATCACCGCACCACGGGCATGAATAGCAGTCTCTGCAAGGGTGCTTCTGGATCAGGGCCGCATTTTTCGCGGGAACATACACTTTTCCCTTTAAACCGGAAATTTCAATAAAAGCCATCGCGGTAAACTCTCATGGGTCCGCCGTTTCTGGAGACAACAGGCCTTTCCCAAAAAAAATCAGTATGTAAAATCTTCTTCTGTTACGGTATGTTTGAACAGGGTATATGCCCAAACCTGATAGGCAATGACAACCGGAATAAAAATAACGACAACGACCAGCATAATTTTCAGTGTCAGCGGACTCGAGGAAGCATTATGGGCTGTCAGGCTGAAAGCCTTGTCGATACTGGATGGAAACAGGTTTGGATAGAGCCCGATGATGCCAAAAAAAGTGGCCCCTGCGATTGTGAGTGCTGATGAAAACCACGCTTTAAAAAAAGCTTTTTTTTGTAAAAATATCTTTACACAGACCAGTGCGATAACGGTCGCCAGAATCTCGAGAAACAACACGGGATGTTCCAGGTAGTTCTCCCAGAGTTCTGTTTTAACCTTTGATGCGAAAAGAAACAGGACAACCGCGACAAGAAGAATCGGCCAGACAATCCCGGCAGTTCTAGACGCTTTTTCCTGCAGACCGCCTTCAGACCGGATCGCAAGCCACAGGGCTCCGTGCATCACGAAAAGAAGCAGGAACAAGGCTCCGCCAAGAAGTCCATACGGGTTCAGAAGCGTAAAAAGGGTTCCACTGTAGACACCCTCTCCATCAAATGGAATGCCCTGAAAAATATTCGCAAACGCGACTCCAAAAAGAAACGCCGGAAGAAAACTGCCGATAAAAAGACAGGTGTCCCAAACTTTCCGCCATCTGGGATCATCGACCTTTCCGCGGAACTCAAACGACACGCCTCTTAGAATCAGGGCAAACAGAATCAGCATCAGGGCGGAATAAAGGGTTGAGAACATCACCCCGTATACCTGCGGAAATGCCGCAAAGGTTACACCCCCTGCGGTTATCAACCAGACTTCGTTTCCATCCCAGAGCGGTCCGACCGAATTGAGCATAATCCGTTTTTCATCCTCTGTTTTTCCAAGAAACGGGTATAACGTGCCGATTCCGAAGTCAAACCCGTCGGTCATGAAAAATACCGCCCACAAAAGCCCCCATAGAAAAAACCATGTTGTCTGCAGTTCCATTTGGCCCCCTACTCAATTCCGTGTATATCCGAGGAAATTCGACATTTCCAACGTAGTTTTTTTTAAAACTTCTTCAAGCGACTGCCGGTCCTTTTTTCGCGTTTTTGATCATCAGATAAAATCCCACAGCGCCTAGAAGCCCGTATATGAGAAAAAAGCCGATCAGGGTCGTCAAAACCTGCGATCCGGCAATTGGAGAAGCCGCATCTTTTGTTTTCATCAGACCGTAGACAATCCAGGGCTGACGCCCCACTTCCGCGAGAACCCATCCCATCTGTATCGAAATGTACGGAAGCGGAATCGACCACAGCATCACTTTGAGATACAGCGGACTCTCCAGCAGGCGATTTCGTTTAAACCATCCAATGATGGTAAGAAGAATGAACAGCGAGCCCAGAAAAACCATGGTTCGGAACGCAATAAATGTGATGAGAACCGGCGGTCTTTCATCCTTTGGGAAGTCTCTCAAGCCTTTAACCTCGGCATTGAAATCATGATAACCCAGAAAACTGAGCAGCCCGGGAATGGAACCGATCTCGACAAGATTCTTTTCGTTCTCTTCATCTGGAATGGCAAAAAGGTGAAGAGGCGCCATCGTTGACGTTTCCCAGTGTGACTCCATTGCCGCCAGTTTCACCGGCTGGGTTTCCGTGACATGGATTCCATGCATGTCGCCTTCTACCGCGACAAAAATGGAGAAGACCAGCCCCATTACAAGCCCGATACGAAAAGACCGGCTGAAAAACTCGATGTGCTGTTTTTTTAAAAGATGATACGCGCTGACTCCCATGACAAAAAAGGCGCTCAATACAATTCCCGCGCCCACGGTGTGAAAAAACTGAAGTATCGCGAATTTGTTAAAAACCACGGCTGAAAAATCCGTGAGCTCGGCCCGGCCGTTTCGGATGGTATACCCGACAGGATGCTGCATCCATCCATTTGCCATCAGGATCCATAATGCCGAAAGGTTGCCGGCCGCCGCCACAAGCCACATCACGATCGCGTGCGCTTTTTTCGAAATTTTATTCCACCCGAAAATCCATACTCCGAGAAGCGTTGATTCGAGAAAAAACGCGACAGAAGCTTCAATCGCCAACAGTGAACCGAAAATATCGCCGACATAGGCGGAATACCTGGACCAGTTTGTCCCGAACTGGAACTCCAGCGTAATACCGGTAACAACGCCTACCGCAAAATTAATCAGAAAAAGTTTGCCCCAGAATTTGGTCATCCGGAGATACAGTTCATCTCCGGTTCTGACATATTTGGTTTCCATGTAGGCAACCATGATGGACAGTCCAAGCGTCAGCGGCACAAAAAGGAAATGGAACATAACGGCAGTTGCAAATTGCAGCCTTGACAGGAAGACGACATCCATTTTTATCTCCTTGGAAAAAACGATATCAAAAGCGCCTCTGATATGTCGAGGCGGCTTCATCAATCGCTGATATCGAATTTATTTACAATTTGAAATCAAAGAGCAAATTGAAGGGAATGTTCAGTGGACTGCTGTTATGCCTGTCCATCCAGCATACATTGATTGACATCGAGCTTCTTGCCGCACTTACCGCAGGTTTTTCTTTTATCCAATTCATCTGAAAACACCTCGAACTCAACACCGCAGCTTGGACACTTGCACATATAGGTTTTCAAACTTTTATTCTGTTCAAAACCCGGACAATGTTTCGAATCGGTCATGGTATATCCTCCTTTTTGATTTAAATGTTGATGGCTTCGTAAAAATGTATATAATCGCCGGCACTGCAACCTCTGATCTGCTGCGCCATATCCGCGCTTCTTCCAGCGCACCGCGGATTACTCCGCATCTTGTATCGTCACGATCCGTCTGATCGATGGATCAATCATCCTGAATCACCCATATCGCATCATGCATTCCGGTATTGGCGCCATCCAGTGCTGTATGTATCGATTTGTTCTGAAACATAACTGTATCACAAACCAGATTAAAATCAAATGGAATGGCGTTGTCACAAGTTCCATGTACAGGGTCCCCCAAAAAAACCGCGCGACCCTCGATCTGTGCATCCGCAGCACAAGTTCCTTTTACTCAAAAGCCTTTCCCGGTTTCACGCCAAACAAACGAAGAATTTTTGCCAGCGGGCAAAATCCGGTAAAGGCGGATTGTAACAGATTTGCGCCGACAAAAGCGGTAAACCAGAGCCAGTAAACACTATGCGCCTGTGAAAGTATCAAACTGATCAGGATGAAACTGCCTGCAAAAGCAAGAACAAGTCTGTCAATTGTCATGACCGCACCCCCTTTTTCATGCTGCTTTTCGCTGTTGGATATTGACTTGGAAAGCAGAACATTTAATATATCAAAATCATCTTCAAAAAGAATCAAAAAACGTGCCACGCAATAGAAGCAGATGCTTCAAAAAAGGTTAAAGGCATGATAAGTAATTTAAAATCAATAAGTTAAAATTTTATGACCACAAGATCGCTGAATCATCGATCCTTTGGATTGACACAGCGCCTAAGATATGTTCCATTTATGGACAGCAAACCGTGACCGCAAGGGTATAATTTTTTTTTAAAACCCCTTTTCGTATCCAAAACGATTAAAACCAGACAGAGGAGCCACGTTATGAATTTTAAATCAATGGATGACATCCTGGATTTTGCGATTGAAAAAGAGATCGAGGCGGAAAAATTTTATACAGAGCTGAGTAACGAAGAGACCTTTTCCAGCGCGAGAACCTTTCTGGAAGAATTTGCCGGCGAAGAGAAGAAACATCAGGACCTGCTGAGAAGATTCAAGGAAGACCGAGAAGTGCTGGACAGCTACAAGTTTAAATGGATAACCGATATCAAAAGAAGTGATTATCTGGTGGACATCCCCTATGAAAAAGGAATGCCGTTTACGGACACACTTCGACTGGCCATGAAGCGTGAAGAAAAGGCATTGAGGCTCTATAACGAACTTCTGGAAAAAGCCGATGATGAGAGCTTAAAAAAAGTTCTCAAAATGCTGTGCCAGGAAGAAGCAAAACACAAGAACATTCTTGAAACCATTTTTGACGACTACATGGCGGAACAGGGAGATTGACCATAATCCGGCCGGAGAACAGCATGGAGACCTCCTGCAATCCTGAAGATCCGGCTGAATTTGAAAGCAGTGGTGAAAAAAACCCGGAGCTTGCGTCGAAATTTTTTGACTGTTACAGCAGTGTATTTGCAGCAGGAGAACTCACGCGCCGGTTTTCAGCCATGCAATACTCGAAACCGTCACATCGTTGAGCCGGTTGTCCGTGTAGAGGGTAAAAACCGCCTGGTCATCGCGCATTTTCTTCAACAAACCATTTGTCTCCGGGCTGTTAAACAGAACCGCGATCCAGGCTGCAAGTCCCCGAAGAAACGGATCATGGGAACTCATGAACGGGATCAGGTATCCGACAGAGGATCCAACCAGCTCCGGGCTTTCATGGGCGAGTCTCCCGATTCCCCAGAGAACACCCCGTTGAAGAATTTCGTGTTCAAGATAGTTCCCTTCCGGCATGATGTAAGATGTCAATATCTTATGATATTCGTTTGCCAATCCTGAATGCCGGGCCATTATCTCTCCCATGGCCTCGGGTGATCCCCAACCGATCCCGCCGGATTCATCATTCAAATTCCAGATCAGACGACGCATCACGATTCGTGCCGCCTCCTTTTCCTGATCCGCCAGTCTTGAAACCACAGCCCCCATCGCGGTGACCGCTCTCCATTTTACAAGTTCATTTCTGTTGTGGAAAAATGAAAAAAGAGGATTTACAGCCTCCTTTGGAGGAAGCCGAAGGATTTCTTCAAGGCCTTTTGGAAAATCACGGCTATCCAACAGCTGGAAAACGATTTTTTTTAATTCACGAAAACGCATTCCGCTTTCAGAGGGTGCCATTGAGATTATTCCGCTTCCCATGAAATACATGAACACGGACAGTTTCGAACGGCCTCGTCAACACATTTCTCCGGGTAGATTGCGAGATCCGCCATTTCGATATATCCGAGTTCATTCAGCTTGAATACTTCAGGACATACCTCCACGCATATTTCGCAAAGAACGCACTCACCCAGGTCAATGGAGGGCTTTTTCATAGTCAACGCACCGGAAAATCAAGTTTTACCGCTGCCGGAATCCGGTCACGACAGCGCTGTTAGCAGGGATTGAACTTTCGCTTCAATTTCATCCCGGACATGCCGCATAAAATTGATATCTTTTCCTGCCGGGTCCGGCAGATCCCAGTCCACTCTTTTCGCGCCCGGAACAAAGGGGCATTCCTCTCCGCATCCCATGGTTACAATCAGATCGGGCTTGGTCTTTGAGATTGCGTCTTCAATGGACCGGGGCTTTCGAAAGGCCATATCGATCCCTTTTTCCGCCATCACTTCCACCATCAAAGGATTCACCTCACTCGCAGGGGTACTGCCTCCCCGAAGAGACTCAACCATTTCCCCTGCATGATACTGGGCAAACGCACTGGCCATCTGGCTTCTGCACGCGTTCTCCCTGCACGCAAAAAGTATTTTTTTTCGATCGGCAAAAGACTCAAGCAGACTGCCGGCAGCCTCTCCGATCTCATCCAACAGCGCAGGGTGTTTTTTAAAATCAACCGGATTTTCGACAGCCCGGTAGGTAAGACTGCCGCAGTATTTCGCGCTGAACGCGTCAAAAAAATAACGCATGGAAAGCTCGAGGCCTCTAAACAGATGTTCTCCTTTTGTGGCTGCCTGCGAAAGCACAAAGCCTTTTCTTGTTTTGCTCCCGGGATCTGCCACCTGGAATCGAAACTTTCGGGACCAGAGCGCCTGACATCTGTCAATAAACATCTTCATCTGGGCGGAGGCATGATAAAAATAGATCGGAGTCGCCGCGACCACGATATCCGCTTCGTGCAGCAGGGGATACATTTCAATGGCCATATCATCATCACGGGTCACACAGAAACCATGTTTTTCACAATAGCCGCAGCCTTTGCACATTTTGATATTTTTTCGGCTGATCGTGACGGCCCGCGTTTCCGCACCCCTGCTTTCCATCTCGTTTAAAAATGATGTGAGCAGATAATCGGTGCTTCCATTTTTTCGGGGACTGCCTTGAAGTCCTATCACAAGCATCGTTTTTAGCCCCCTATTGTATATGACATTCAGAGCAGCTGACCGGTCCGGAAGGCTTCCCGGCTTTTTTTTCAGCTCTGTGGCATTGAATGCAAAGCGTATTCATCACGGCCTTTTTTTTCAGCTCGCCCCTGGTTTTCAGATTTTCAATGGATCCGGGCATCTGTGGAAACATGGTGTGGCATTTATTGCAATCTCCTAAACGTTTCTGGTGCTGGTGGTGTGGGAAAGGGACCTTTCCCCGGCTCCCGCCATCCAGTTCCATTTTTTCAGTCCCTTTGTTTTGATCGGCAATTGCCGACGATAAAAGGATCAGAAACCCCGTGACAAGCAAAGCAACTGTTTTTTTCATTGTTTTACCCCAGTTTTTGAGCGATCTCTCTGCCATAGTCCTGTGCCATTTTAATGCCGCCGCCAAGGCTGCTCGATTTCAATCTAAGCGGCATACTGACCATATCCATTCGATAAATATGTTTCATTGTATCAAATATCCTGTCCGGTGCTTCCCCGCTCCAGCCGAAAGCTCCGAAGGCCCCGCCTGCTTTGTTTTCAAGCCCTGCTTTTTCCGCTAAAAAAAGCAATGTTTTCATTGTCGGCATCATATCTCCATGGTATGTGGCTGAACCAAAAACATAGGCATCGAAGCCGGCAAGGTCGCTTTCCTTTTTGATATCATTTGCCGGCACAAGGCTTACATCGATCGCGGAAAATCTCAGGCCCTCTGCGATAAACTCTCCAATTTTTCCGGTTTCTCCTGTTCTCGAGGCATAAACGATTAACGCTTTCGGCATATCAACTTACCTCCCAATGCGGTAAAAATCTCAAAAAAAGCAATCTGGTTGAAATTCCATCTGAAAACCCGGCTTTTGCGGAAAGAGCTGAAAAACGAACCGCTCCACCTTCCATCAGGATCTTCGAAAAGCATTTACGAAATGTTTCGAGAATTCGCTTTTCGGCTCTGACGATGAAACCGGGTCCTATGGCATTTTAAAACGGATTCTAAATTCTATCATCAACACCCGGTGCAGCACAGTCAGGTGTATAGCAGGTATTATCCAGAAATTCACATTTCTCCTTGCATGAGGGGCATTCCTCGGGTGGTACATCTTCTTCCAATGTGTATCCGCAATTTGAACATTTCCAACTGGTCATCATTGAACCTCCTTTGCTGAAAGATATATATAGATGGTTATCGGAACTCTCTCTATTCAAAATACATGCCGGATGCTCAAAAACCATACAACATGCACATCACAATAAAAAAATAATCGAAAAATTCATATAAATCTTATTGTTACACCTGATTGTTTTTAAAATAAACGTTTCTGCTTTTACTGAAAGAAAGGATATGCATCTTTATGAAGGAGATGCACAGGATGCATGACTCGGTTTATATACTATACAATCATCGATCATTACAATCATAATATGTTTCCGCGCTGCTGCCGAGACACTTTTGTATCAATGTGACACAGAATATCATGACATTCAAACGCATGCGTTTCGTATCATGCGATGTGAATACGACCGATACAACAGCAATCCCCCTCCATTGGAGCCTGTTGCACAAAAATGGCATACGCTTTGCTCTACCTATAGGCAGGCTTGAAATTTCATATCACGATTTTGGGTGTTCAACATAACCGTAGGAGGTTCAACATGCTTCATCTGGAACAGGTCAAAAAAAATATCAACTTGTTAAATGAAATAGACTGGGATATGACCCCTGAAGAAGCCGTGAGGCTTTACCTTGAATGGGGGAACAACTGGGCAAGAGGCAATTACGTCATCAGATCAAAGGATGATGTGTCCCATTATTTTGTTGTGAATACATGGGGAAAGGTGCCGAAGATTTATCTGATCCGGAGAAATTCCGAAGACGCGCAGGAACTTGCTGAAATAGAGATGCCGGATGACCTGAAAAAACGATTTCTTAAATCAGTCGGCCACCACAAGGGTGTTTATTCAATCGAGGGTGAAGTAAAAAAATGGCTGAAAAAACAGCTCTATGATGCATAAAGCAGAAAATGATTTTCATGGATGAATCCTTTCGAAACTTCTAAAATGGCCGGAAACAGTTTTACCAAACGATCACGAATCAGCGCACCGGTTGAGGAAGTTTTCAAGTGGTATGCCAGACCTGGCGCGATTGAAAGACTGAGCCCGCCCTGGGATCCCCTCGAAATTTTGATTCCATCCGGAGGAATCGAAAAAGGCTCGGAAGTGTTGTTGCAAATGAAAGCCGGCCCTTTTCGCTTTAAATGGCTTGCAAGACACACCGAATACCAGGGCAACAAATTTTTTCAGGATCGACAGATCCGGGGGCCGTTTACAGAATGGGTTCATTCCCACCGCTTTGAACCTTTCGACGGTGATTCCTGTTTGCTGGAAGATCACATCGAGTACAGACTTCCATTTCATTGTATTTCCGGACTGGCTGCAAAAAAAATCATCCACAAAAAGCTGGAACGAATTTTTACATACAGGCATCGTATCACCCGGCAGGACATCTCTCTCCATCTGAAACATAAATCAGACCCGCCCATGACAGTCGTGGTCACCGGTGCAAGCGGAGTGATCGGGTCAACGCTTGTGCCCTTTTTGACAACCGGAGGACATCGTGTTATCCGACTGGTAAGAAACCGTTCGGGATCTTCACCGGATGAACTGCTTTGGGACCCGCTATCCGGGTTTCTGAACGCTGACAGTATTGAAGAAATCGATGCGGTCATTCATCTGGCAGGAGAAAATATCGGCAGTGGTCGCTGGACGCCTGAAAAGAAAAAAAAAATTATCGAAAGCCGTGTGAAGGGAACTGAACTTGTTGTAAAAAAGCTGTCATCGCTTAGAAAACCACCTAAAGTAATCATTTGTGCTTCCGCCATCGGCTATTATGGCGACAGGGGAAATAATATCCTGAATGAAAATGATGAATGCGGAGCAGACTTTACATCTTCTGTCTGCAGGTTGTGGGAAAAAGCGGCTCATCCAGCCCGGGAGAGAAATATACGAACGGTTTTTTTGAGGATTGGAATCGTGCTTACGCCACTAGGCGGTGCATTGAAACGCCTTCTCCTTCCTTTTAAATTATGTGCCGGGGGAAAAATCGCGAATGGAACACAATATATGAGCTGGATCGATATGGAAGATGTCCTGCACGCAATCTATCATATCCTCAAACATGAATCGATTGACGGGCCTGTAAATATTGTTGCGCCGAACCCGGTTACCAACACGGAATTTACAAAAACACTCGGTCAGGTAATGAGCCGTCCGACTCTGTTTACGATTCCGTCAACAGCAGTCAAACTGGCATTCGGAGAGATGGGAAAAGAGATACTGCTTTCAAGCACACGAGTAATGCCTGAAAAACTGCTCAATACAGGCTACCGGTTCAACGCGCCCTATCTTGAAACAGCGCTCAGACAGATGCTTGGAAGAGTCTGAAGATTATATTACATAACAGAGGGACTATGAATACGGGTCTTAAAGCCGTCATTATCATATTGATGTCTATCGCGCTTCTATTTGGTTTTCTTCATCTTTTCCTGCCCGGTTTTCAGTATAACTTTGAACGGCTTCATGTCTTTCTCTTCAATCTATGCTGCGGCGGAACAATCATTTTATATTATACGGAAGAAAAGAAAGAATTATCCTTCATCGGGCTGATTTTTCTCCTTCTTTCAATTGGATATGCCATTCTGGCGTTCACCATGACATACATCCCCGCGATGGTCATCTCGCTCATCCTTGCCGGAATCGTTGAATCCATACGAATAAAACGTTTTTCCGCTTTTCCGGTTGCCTTTTTCAGAAAAACCGATATCTCCGAAAAATTTCATCAGGCTTCACTCTTATGTCTCTCCATCGGACTTGTTATTTCCTGTCTGGTCATTCTGAACAATGAATATCTCAGGATCATCTCCATGCCGAAGCTTAAGCTGGATACATTTTTTCTTGGCTTTTCCTTTCCGGTATCTCTGATAACGATGTCCCTTATTTTTTCTCTCATGGAAAAAAGTAACGACAGACCGATTCTCTGCATGAAGGAAATCGGATTCTGGAGTGTAAATTTAGGTGTGATTATTTTTTTCCTGTTTATCATTTTTGAAAAGCTCCTGCCGCAGGTTTTTGTTACAAGCATTCTGTTCCTGACCGTAATCATGATTTTCATGCTGTACAGAAAAATCGGCAGAAGGCTGCAGCAGAAGAATTTTCTGACATCCGGCATGATTTTTCTCCTGGTAACCGCTGTTACCGGGATACTCTACATTTTTTTTCAGTTTACGTCGGATTATGCCCCGGACAAATACAAATGGCTTTTAAAGGTTCACGCATTCGCGGCTCTATATGGCTGGAACCTCTGCGGACTTTCGATCATATGCAGGTATGAAGACTTTCCCATTCGGCTTCATTCAAACGGAATCATTCTGGCGCACTGGCTCACGGTCATGATTCTCGCTCCTCTTGGTATTTATTATCGCCCGTTTGCCGTGCTCGCGACAATAAGCTACATCGGTATCCTCTTTGTTATCCTTTTCAGCAAAGGAAAAGAGAGTCAAGTGCTGATTTGAAGTATTCCTGATCGCGGCAAATTTCAATACGAGATTTTGCGGAGAAACATCCAGCTAAAAATCTTCCGGCAACACCGCGGGATTTTCACTTAAAAAACGATACAAGGTCGCTCTTCCCACGCCAAGACTTCGTGCAGCCTTTGCCTTGTTTCCACCTGCCCTTTCAATGGCTGTCCTTACTGTCTCGGCAGTGAGTTTTTTGGAGGGACCGCGTTTATTGTTGAGATTCGGATTTTGTTGAAGCTCTATGGGAAGGTCTTCAGGCATAATGGTATTGTTTTTACATTTTATCACCGCGAATTGAATCACATTTTCAACTTCTCTGACATTTCCCGGCCAGCTGTGATCCATCATGATTGAAATCGCTTCATCGGAGATGGATATCGATCTTTTGTTGTATCTTTCTTCGATCTGATTCAAAAAATGCCGTGAAAGGAGAGGAATATCATTTTTTCTTTCACGAAGCGGCGGTATATTGATGGGGATGACGTTAAGACGATAAAAGAGATCTTCTCGAAACGTTTTCTTTAAAACCTCCTTTTTTAAATCCTTGTTTGACGCGCTGATCACACGTGCGTCAATCGATATCGCTCCTTCACTTCCGACTTTTTCAAGTGTCCCGTTCTGCAGAAAACGCAGCAGTTTGACCTGAACATGCGTAGGGAGGTCCGCAACCTCATCCAGAAAAATAGTTCCGCCCTGCGCCATTTCAAAGCGGCCTTTCTTATCACGGACCGCCCCGGAGAACGACCCTTTAACATGCCCGAAAAGTTCGCTCTCGATGAGCCCTTCAGGCAGGGCACCGCAGTTTATGGGAACAAAGGGCGCCCCGCTTCTTCCGCTTTGCTCGTGAATGGCGCTTGCGATCAACTCCTTGCCGGTACCGGTTTCACCATGAATATGAACCGGCGAATCGTATGGAGCGACTTCGATGATCTGCTGAAAAACATCAAGCATTTTATTGTTGCGGCCGATAATATTTCCAAAGGAGGTGACCTCCTTTGCCTTCATTCTGAGTTTATAGAGGGTTGAAACATCTTTGAAAGACGCAAGGATCCCGAAATCATTGTTTTTTTCATCTTTCATCATTGTCGCAGACATTTCCACCCTGCGGGATTCCCCGCTTTTTGTCGTAATGTTCAGCTCGTACTCAACATGATCCGTAAAAGAAGGTTTGTCACTGCAAAAAGAACAACGGCTCCCGCAAAAAGCCCCGCCAAAGGCCTCATGGCAGTCTCTGCCGACCACTTCCTGCCTTGTATAACCGGTTATCTGTTCAGCCATCTTGTTGAAGTAAAAAATTCGTCGTTCAAGATCGTGCGCAATAATGCCATCCTGCAGGGTATCCAGAATGCGCTCCAAATTTTCCCGGTTTGCAAATATCTTATTTAATGATGGTTCAGTCATGATGTTTTTTCAGTGTCGTAACAGGTTTCCATGCTGATTAACATTTTACCAAAAAATCAATATTATATCCCAAAGCCATTCGATGTCAAGCTCGATGGCTTCATAAAAAAGCGATAGTCAGCCTTCTGTTTTTTCCGTCACATTCCGGCTGAAAAAAACGTCCATGTCCATATCCTTCCTGATACCCAGTCTTGTCAGAGAAAAATCATATTTGACGGGATCATGAGGGACAATTTTTCGAAAGCCCTCCGTAATCTCAACTGCCGTAGTCATATCTGCCTGCCTGCGCCTGGTAAAACCAAGCAGAAGCCCCATTCTGTGCATATGGGTATCAAGAGGGATTATCAGGCGTGATATCGGAATCCCCTTCCAGCCTCCCGGGTCCACACGGTCCTCTCTCACCATCCACCTGAGGAACAGATTCATTCGTTTGCAAGCGCTGCCTTTTTGAGGCATGGGAACAAGGTGACCCGGACTTGTTTTTGTTTTTGTTATCTGCTCTGAAAAAAATATCATGGCAGGGATGATGCTGTCATCACCTGTTGAGAACCCTTTTAGAAAGCACTCATTGAGAGAACCATGCTGTTCGATTGCCTTTTTAAGGCCAAAAAGAAATATCGAGAGATTCTCTCCGGTTGCGAAACGGTGCTTGAATCCTGAAAATTGTCTGGAAAGCTCTTTATGGGATCTGTTTTGCAGAAAAGAAAAGGGTGATGCGCCCATTGGACCCAGTACAATGGAAACGCTCTTCAGAATCTGGGCAACCTTGCCGTACGACAAGGAGGACGCGATGAGCCCCGCAATCTCACGGTCTCTTATCTCATTGTAATTGTAAAGAAACTCTAAAGGATCCGGATGTACATATCTTCGCCTGTTATTCTCTTCATACAACTTTTCAAGCATCATTCTTTTCTTCTTTAATGTCATCACAGCTCCATGGATCAGAGAAAAAACCGAATCCGCCTGCCGGAAATTTTTTACTTCTGCACGATATGAATCCGTTTTGACAGAACAGCCGGTTTTATGTAATAAACAGAAAGTTATCACACACGGCATGTTACTGGTCCGGATATCGCGAAAAAAATCGACAGCAGGTGTCTTGAAACCCTGATTTAATAATCATCAATCGATCCTGGTGTCCAGTATATTTTTCAGACCGTTTCGGGTATAATAATCCGGAAAGTAAAAAATAAACAATAAGGACATTTT
>CAZOEW010000074.1:15704-16015 GCA_964578935.1 uncultured Desulfobacterales bacterium
ATGTCCAGTATATATTTTTCATCCCATTTCGGATATAATAATCTTAAAAGTCAAAAAAACAACAACAGGGAAGTTTTATGAATATAATGATAATTGAGGATGAACCGGATATTCGAGTTTATCTCAGCACGGCGCTTGAGGATAATGGCTATTCTGTCGTAACCGCTGATGAAGGTGACTCCGTTATCAGCATTATAAATGATAAAAAACCGGACCTTATAATACTTGATATCATGATGCCCAAACGATCCGGCATATCGATCTATAGAGAGCTTCGCGAATCCGATCAGGCAAGTGACATTCCGATAATA
>CAZOEW010000075.1:0-15925 GCA_964578935.1 uncultured Desulfobacterales bacterium
ACGATCTTCGGGGTGATGAAAATCAACAACTCCTTTTTCTGGTTCGAAACATCTGTCGATTTAAAAAGCCATCCAATTACCGGGATTTTTGATAGCAATGGAAAGCCGCTTTCAGCTTCCTGTTCTGAGCTTTTCAGGATCCCGCCGATAACGATCGTATCCGCATCATTTACCAGAAGCTCTGTCTTTGCTTCATTGGTAGATAACGAGGGAACGCCTCCGAGTATGGATGCAATATCATTTTTGATTATATTGATCTCCATGGAGATCCGGTTGTCCGGGGTAACATGCGGTTTAACTTTCAATTCCAGATCAATGTTTTTGAATTTTACCGTTGCCAGCCCGGAGGAATCCCTCTCAAGGTATGGATATTCCACCCCCTGTTTAATGGTTGCCTCTTTATTGTCCAGGGTAACAACCTTGGGAGAGGAAATAATCTTTCCTTCACCGGACGTTTCAATGGCCTGCAATTCAGCGTTAAGAGAAAAGGGCGATCCTGCTATCCGGGAGAACTGATAGCCGATGCTTGAACTGGCCGCGTTTGCAGGATTATTCATGGCAACCGTATAGGTATGGGCTGCATTGGCATTTACAATAGGACCATCCACCATTTCCCACACGACTCCAAGGTTTCTTGTAAAATCTTCATTCACCTCGACAACGTTTGCTTCAATAATGACCTGGGGTGTTACCTTGTCAATGCTTTTGATGATCTCTCTGGCCTGAGCAATTTTTTCAGCCGTATCGGTCATGATGATCTGATTGTTTCTGGCGTCAACACCGACCTGCCCCCTTTTTGGTGTCTTGATCTCCTCGAGACGGGGTCTGATATCTGTCTCCGCATTGGCATAGTTTATCGGAATATACTCCGTAATGAGAGGTTCCAGAGCGACCTGCTGTTCTTTAAGCGCCTGTGCCGCCTTTAATTCATCAGCCCATATTTTTTCCTCTTTCCGCAGGGTGCTGATGGTGACGATTCTTATAATATCGCCTTCAGCAACCTGTCCAAGCTGATTCATTTTTAAAATCAGATCCAGAACCTGATCCCAGGGGATCGGTTTGACGAGCGTAAGCGTGACACTTCCTTTTACATCCTTGTCAATCGCAAAGTTTTTGCCGCTTACATCCCGCAATATACGCAATACATTCTTAATGTCCGTCTGGTAAAAATCAAGAGCGATCTTTTCACCGGTATATTTCCTTGCGGATTTTCTCTTGGCTTTCTCTTCAACCGCCGGCTCCTCTTCTTCCTCTAACGCCAGTTCGGGAAGGGTTGCTGAATCCACTTCGACTTCTTCTTCAACTTCAGGAAGTTGACGCATTTCATCAGCAGGTTCCAGGATTGATTTTTCAGCTTCCGCGAACTCGATTCCCATGGGTTGTTTTTCGACTGTTTCCAAAGCTTTTCCAGGCACCTGCTCCGTTGCGGATTGCGACATTTCCGCCCTTGCAATTTCAATTTCCGCGTCCGAAGCTGCCTCTGCCATGACTTTCTCCCAGGGAGCAAGACCGGCAGCCTCCAGTGATTTGGGAGGTATGGAGGATACTTCAAAATCGATCTGAATCTCATTTCCCGCCTGCGCTATGGTATATGGCACCGCTTCACGAAGTTCGATAATAATTTTTGAATTATTTTTCATTCCGGGTGTCTGAACCGGTATGATACGATCGATGGCACTTTCAAAACGGGTCGTAATAAGAGGACGCTGTCTGTAACTTAAAATTTTGGTTTCAAAAAGATTCAATGACAGTTTATCCCCATTCCATTTTTCAAGGCTGTATTCCACAGGTCTTGTCGTTCCGATAATAATGCTTGATTTTCCTTCATCTCCGCTCAGGAAGTCGATTCTGTTCACAAGCGCCGCCTTTTCCGGAACCGACTCCGGTTCAATCACAGATGATTCAGAGGCTGACTCGGCGACAGCCGGAGATTCCGCTTCCTCAGGGGCGGGTTCGGAAACAGCAGGTGAATCAGATTCAAAAACCGTCTCCTTAACCGACGTCGAAGCCTCAAGGCCTGCAGACGTTGAGGGGTCGGCAATCACTACAGCAGCCGGTTCAGCCGATGCGATTTCCATAGCAGACGCCTGCTTCTCATCGACCGGGCTGGGTTCAATTGCATCACCGATCAGAACAACCAGACCTTTTTCAGAAGGTTCGGAACGAAATGAAGTTAGATACTCTTTTTCAGTATCCAGTACAACCCGAAGACGTTCCGGATCAGCAAAGTGTCTAACTGTTTTGACCCATTTGCTGTCAACCGGGATTGTCTGCTGTTTTTTAAATTCACTCTTGATGCCATATAGATCAAAAACAATCCTGGGCGGATCAGAAAGGGTAAAGGCTTTATAGTCACGAATCATTCGATCCGTATGAATGAGAACACGCAAACCATTATCCTCTCCTGACGTCTGAATTTCACGAAGCATATTGACCCCGGAATCAGCAGACGATTCGACTGCAGGGACCGGATCGGCTTCAGCTAAAGCTGGAGCAGCAACTACACCCGTTGAAGCTTCGAGAGTTTCCGCTTCAGTAATTTCTGCGGCTTCTGCCAATTCCGGTGCGATCTCTTTCCCCGTTTCGACCGCTGCTTCCTCGACAGGCTGGTCACCTTCCGCTTCGAGTGTTTCCTGCTCCTCCGAACCAAAAAAGATGGAAAGGCCGTTTCCATCTCGCGAGATCTGATAAGGCACATCAGCTCTCATGGCTATTGTAATTTTTGAGGGACCGTTTTCAATTAATTCTTCAGCGTTAATCGATCCGATAATATCTCCTTCGACCTGATATTCCTTCTTTGCGATACCTAAAGAGGTTTCCGGAAAATAAAGGACCAGACCGAGAGGCAACGGCTGTTTAACAGAGGTATATGTCAAAAGCTGGTTCCCCTTGATCAATACGGTTACACCCTCCTCTGTGCCTTCAACACTGATATCTGTAACCAGTTTCGATTCCGGTTCAGATACAGGCAGACTCCCTTCAGATGGTTCCTCCATGGAAGCCCTATTGGACGCGCATGCTGAAAGCAAAAAAATAAGTAAGACAGCCAACCCGGAAAAAACGTTCCTTATCAACTTTTTTCTTTCGAGATAAAACATTTTATTATTCTCCAGCAGGTTTCTGAAGTTTAAGTTCTCTTTTGCGCAGGGAAATTTTCCCCAGTATGTTTTCAACCTCTTCTTCAACAATAATTCTATCTTGCAATATTTCGATTACCCTTCCCGATGAAATCCCCATATAGGTGCCTACGGTAACAACATAGCCTTTCCCGTTTGCCTCCGACACCATGGCTCTGTTCCCGCTCGGAGCAAGGATTACTCCCAATAGTTTCAACTGACTCAAATCCACCTTTTCAAGCGGAGTAAGGTGCCCTCTCCTTTTCTGTTTGGTGGGTTTGGCAACAGCTAAAACCTGCTCCTCATTATATAATGGTGTAAAAGGATCAATCTTTCCGGTTGGGATATATTGATCCGGTACAACTGCCAATGCTTCGCTTTTTTCCGTCTCCGCGACAACACTTTCCTGCGCAACGGCCTGCTCCGCAGGAACTTTTTTTTCGGCCTCTTTCTTGTCTTTCGAAGACACCTTTGAGTCCGGGATCTTATTTGCCTTGGGGATTACTTTTTTCGCGATCAGATCGGATTTCTCCGGCAAATCCTCTTTCTTATCGCAACCCACGGCAAAAAGGGAAAAAAGACATATCAAGCTTACGAGAAACGGAATGGTTATAATATTTTTATACATGACTTACCGTCGCTTTTTCCTTTTCTTCTGTTTGTCTTTGCCCTTCTTTTCTGCTTTTCCTCCCTCAACAAATCGGTATGTAACGGCCCGGCAGGAAAGATTTAGCGCAGAACTACCCTTACCGCTTGACATTTTAATATTCTCGATATTTACAATTCGTGACAATGCAGCAACCCTGTCAAAAAAGAGAGCCAGGTTGTGATAATTACCCGTTACCTGAATGGATACCGGGATTTCAGCATAAAATCCCTTTGGAATCTCCTTATTCGGCTGAAAAAGCAGAAATTCCAGACCGACATCCCTGCCTGCCTGTGAAATGCTTGTCAAAAGAGATGGGATGTCGCCTTTTTCAGGAAGCGTTTTTTTCACAATCTGAAACTGGACCTGGGCTTCCTCCAATTGCTTCTTTAGTTTTTCAAACTGAGCCGCCTTTTTTTTAGTCTTATCCAATTCAATCGCAAGTTTGTCATATTGTTTGCTCAATTCGGAAATTTTGTTTTGTTTCGGCAGATACAAAACGTAGGCATAAATCAAAACCAGAATCAGAATTGATCCACAATATATCAGATAGCGCTGAATTTTGGTCAGTTCCCCGACTTTATTAATCAGGGGTTCAAACATTGTCTGAAAAGATTCTTTTATATTTTCCATTAGTTCTTTACCTTGCCCGTTCCTGATTCCATTGGCAGTGCCCTAGTACAGGTAATTGCAAAACTTTTCATCCGCTGTTTCCCTGCCATCTGATGCTTCAGGGTAATAAGTTCCACTGAACTAAACATCTCTGACTTCTCAAGCTGCTTCAAAAAATCAGCTGTGGTATTATTATCGAGTGCTGTGCCTGTCAGCCTGACTGTTTGCCCTGATGTTGTGATGCTGCTCAGCCACATCCTGTTCGGGACCACTAGCTGGGTCATGGCATCCAGGAGCTCTACCGGCTCCCTTCTGTTCTTATCCAACTGTTTCATTACATTGGTTCTCTGTTCCAAATTTTCCAATGTCTTTTTTATCTCATCAACCTCTTTGGCCTTTTTCTGATATTTTGTCAGCTCCTGCTGGGCGCTGCTAATGTTGTCATTTATTTCGCTAATCTTGCTGCTCAGGATAACTTGAAGATATCCCATCACAAGAATCACAAAAATCAATGACAACAGAAAAAGGGAAACCTGACGGCGAATGTTCTCGCTTTTTCTTGCTGCACGGAAAGGCAGTAGATTAATTCGTATCATTTATCATCCACTCTTCTGATTGCAAGTCCCAGGCAAATGGCTGCCTGTGGAGCCATTTTGTTTAAAAAAGCTACATCAAGCTGGCTTTCATTAATTTTAAATTTTTCAAAAGGATTGATTACCCCCACATCCGTGGAGGTTTGCACGGAAAGAAGCTTTCGGAACTCTTTAATGTTTGCCCCCCCTCCGCTCAGTAGAATCCTGCTTATCTGATCATCCTGATAAGTGGAGTAAAAAAAATCAAGTGCTCTGCGAATTTCTGTGGTCCATCCGGAAACAACCGACGATACAATATCGTTCAAGTCCTCCGGATCGATTCTGTCCTGATTTTCATTATGTTTGATTTCTTCCGCTTCTTCTGCAGAACAATCGATATGTGAAACCAGTTTATGGTTGATCTGGCTGCAGCCAAGCGATACATCCCTCATAAAAACGGAGGAGCCGCCCCTCATGATGTTCAATGAAGTTTTATTGGCGCCAATGTCGATGAGAGCGACACATTCATCGCTTACCTCATAGTTGGCCTCATAGATATTTTGCAGTGCAAAGGCATCCACATCAATAATACATGGATTTAATCCTGCGAGTTCAAGTACATTGAGGTAATCGTTCACCATTTCCTTTTTAGCCGCTACCAAAAGAACACTCATCTGGTTGGGATTACTCGCGCTGCCACCTAGTATCTGGAAATCAAGATTGACATCGCTGATATCAAACGGAATGTACTGTTCGGCTTCCAGGTGAATGGTTTCCTGAAGCTGCTCCTCGGACTTGGTTTGAACGTTGATTTTCTTTACAATAACAGAATAACCGCCCACGGAGATCGCGACATTCTGCTCTTTTACATTGTAAAGCTTAAAAAGCTGACGGATTGAATCTGCTGCACCCTCAGGATCTTTAATCCCATCCTCTTCAATAATTCCGGGGGCGATATCCAGTGTGCCGAACTTGATCAGCGTTTGCCCGGATGATGAAGACTCAACCTCTCCTACCTTGATCGTTCTGGATCCAATGTCCAGTCCAACAAGATTGTCTTTTTTTCCGAATAACATGATCTGTTCCTAATCGTTAAAGATTTTATTCTTATCAGAAAGCTTATACCCAAGTGCCAGAAGTATTTTTCTCTGCGTCTCCATTCGGCAGGGTTCACCGTTTTCAATCCGGGCAATTGTTATTGGAGAAACATTGGCTTTTCTGGCCAACTCTGCCTTGCTCATCAAAAGAGACTCTCTAATTTTATGCAAAGAATTTTTTTTGGCCATTTTTCTTCTACCTTGATACAGTTAACGTAATATTTTTTTGAATTCATTGTACTGATAAAAGTAATCTAATTAACGCCTATTTAATTCTTTTTGGCATAAACTATCTTAGATTATCTTTAAGTCAAGTAAATTTTATATAATTTTTATATAATTATATATAATTTACATTATATTGTATCTAAATATTCATAAATACAATATATGGTAGAAGAACAATGAAAAAAAAATGCATAAAATCAACCCAGTTGGGCGAAAAAGGGCTTTATGTACCCTCGTTATCTTGATTTTTTAAAGATCAAACAATCAGGCAGAAAACCTGATGATTCTTTTTTCGTTTATACGATATACTACTTGTGATGAAGCAATAACAGCACTGCCTCTGACTGTATAGAGTGAATAACTTTCGCTTTTTATAATGAGGGGTAAATTTGTGAGAGGATATAACTGCATTGAATTTATTTCCAGAGTACAAAAGACGTTAGAACCTGATGTATCTGAATTTTCACTGTGCTTGAAAATATCAAGCCTCTCAGAGGGTGTCAATGAATATATTATATATGGTGCAACAAAAACCGAAGCGGAGGCATACTCCTGCTGCTACAGTTGCCATAACGATGTCCCGATTGGCTGAAAAGAATTCAAGTTTTTTTTACGGGTCCATTCACCATCTTATTCAAAAAATCTTGAGAAAGCGGAATCCGAGAGTTCGCGAAAGATTAAGCAATCTCTTAAAGTGGATACCGAGATTGTCCTTAAATTTTTTTATCATCCAGCTGCATTTTCTCTGGCGATAGCCACATAAATAGAATCCCCATGATTGGAAATGATTTTTTTATACGCATCCAGACTTTTGTTTTGTTCTCCCATTTCAGCATAAATTCGTCCTAAATTAAAAAGCGCCTCGTCGGCAAGAATTGCGCCATGATCTTTTACAACCATTTCGAAATACGCTGCCGCTTTAGGCTTGTTTCCTTTTGCCTCGTGGCATCGTCCGAGGCCTGCATAAATAAGATTTCGGAATAAAGGACTCCGATCAAAATAGGTGGCTGCCTTTTCATACCGGGTTATGGCTTTATCATATTGCTCAGCGGAATAATACATATTGGCCAGATTAATTTCCGTGAATCCGGCTGCAGCTGTCCCTGGATACTCATTTGCGATGGATTCCAGTTTTTCTGCCGCTTCGCGAGATGCCTCTACAGGGCCTTTTTCATTTAACAATGAATTGTATTTTGCCATTTCCTGGTCAAGCAAGGCTGAAGCCTTGCTTTCGGCCGCTTCTGAAAAATATCGAATCGCAGCAAAAACAACAAGTGCTGTCAGCAAAACCCCCAGACCCGCTGCAACTTGAAATCCATGTTTGACAATGTACGCGAAAAATTTCTGAAGGTTTCCGATAATCTCATCCGGTTTTTCAAGCTCCTTTTTTCGGGCAAGGGTCACTCTGCTATATTTTACCATGTTATCATCTCTCTTTTTTTCAGTTAATATGCTGTTTCGCTTTTATTTCCCCGGTGACCGATTACTCATGAATCAAAGACCGGATTCGATCCCATCCCTGTTCAGGAATATTCGCACCGATAACCCGGCATACCTCATAACCACAAGCGGAACCGATCGTTCCGCACTTTTCAACGGGGAGCCCATTGATCATTCCGAAAAGAAAGCCGGATGCCCACAGGTCTCCCGCGCCGGTAGTATCAATCACTTCACCTGATCCATGGGCTTCTATTTTAATGATATTTCCTTTATCCGCGATATAGCTTCCTCTTTCACCTACTTTCAGAACAGCGATATCGGCTTTTTGCGCCAGTGCCGAGACCGCATCTTTCTCATCTGCGTGCCCGGTAAATGCTCGGGCCTCGTCTTCATTTGCTATCAGAATATCGACGTATTCGCTGACAATTCGTTCAAGGAACCCTTTTGACTGTTCAACAACCGTAAAACTTGCCAGATCCAGGGAGATGGCTGCTCCTCCATTTTTTGCCGATTCCAGTGCTTTGAGCATCAAGTTCTGGTTAAACAGGAGATATCCCTCAAGATGAACAATCGCGGAATCTGCAAAACATTCTTCTGTTATCTCCTCTGGAGAGGTCTCAGAAGAAGCCCCCAAATAGGTATACATTGTGCGCTGGGCATCAGGTGTTATCACGGAAAGAACGCTTCCTGTAGAGGAATCCGACTTGAAAAGCAATGGCTCCACCTGATTTTTCTTCAGGTCCTCCTCAAAAAGATTCCCGAACTCATCCTGACCGCACTTACCGACAAAGCGGCCCTGTCCGCCGAGGCAACAGACACCAATGATTGTATTACACGCTGAACCGCCTGGTACAATCGCTGGCTTTGATTTCGATTTTAACAGGATCTGACGAATTGTCTTTTCTTCAACAAGACTCATTCCTCCTTTTGCCGCACCTGTCGCCGCTACAAAGCCATCGCTTTCGTGGATTAAAATATCTATAAGAGCTGATCCCAGCCCGGTAACCCTTTCTCTTCCCAACGGTATCTTGCCGCTTACGCTCATTTCATCTCTCAAGTCTTAGACTTTCTGTAACTTTATAATCCTAACCGCATGTATTGTTTCACCAAAACAAGGTAGTCCGTTCTACCAGACAAGGGTTTTATGTATCCATCCCTTGTCTCCATCTGCGTGCTCAACATGAATCCAACCGGCCTCCTGCTCCAGCACCTTAAAAGGTATCCCTTTGTCCGTTGTAAACAAAATATCATGCCCCTGCCCGGGACCTTTACGAATCCTGCACTTATTCTTTATTGTAATCACTGTTTTGACATCACTCAAAAGCGGTTTATAAATCCAGCCTTCATCTCCTTCAAAATCACGAAAACGATACCATTGATCTTTTTTATCAATGATCAAAAAGGGATGATATTTCTCTACCTCCCAGAGGACATCATAGGTGATCCCAGGGCCGGAACGTATATTCGCCTTCGATGCCTTGATGGAAAGGCGCTCAGCAGAAGCAGTACCTGTAAAAAAAACAATAAACGATATCAGAACCCAAAAGACGGATTTCAGACGATTCAAAAACAATCCAGGAAATTTCATAGAAGCCCTCACATGGTTAACTCGTTTCAGTTTTTTTCTTATGCATCATAAAAGACAACATCGGGCAACTTTACACAGGTCAATTTATTACCGTATACCGCACCCGTATCAATACCGATCTTATTGGGCTGAACAAGAGGTTCTGCCAGAGGTGTATGCCCGAAGATCACCCGTTTCCCAAAATCATGATTCGATTTTATAAACTTTTGACGAATCCAGAGAAGATCCTCCTGCAACTGGTCTTGCAAAACGATTTTTTCTCTCAACCCTGCATGGACAAAAATGTAATTATCAGTCTGATAAAAAAGGTCAAGCCTTTTGAAAAATTCGATGTGATCTTCTGGAATAAGCTCCTTCCCGGATATATACCCGTGCTTCATATAACTATCAATCGTCTGCTGGCCACCATTTGACAAATAGGTAAATCTGTCGATGCCTGCAAGGTAATTTTCAAGCATCTCCTCATGATTCCCCTTGAGGAAAATGATATTTTCATGCTGTTTTTTAAGAGTTATCAAAAAAGATACCACCTCAAATGACGAGGGGCCTCGATCAATATAATCCCCTAAAAATACGAGTGTATCCTTCTTAAAATCGATATCGATCGTGTCCATCAGTGTATTCAGTTTATCCATGCTCCCATGAATATCGCCAATCGCAAAAAAAGCTCCCATTCTAGATCTCTGTTTCCAATCTGATAAATAATACTGTTACAGGCCTTGAAAATCCTCCGCGCGGTTTCCAGGTCTCATTCAACATGTTATGACCCGCGGGGGGTATTCATGAAAAAACGAAGCTGCTCAATGGTTGAATCAGAAACCGACAAACCGGTTCTCTGCATCATATCCGGTCTCAAAAAAATATCAAAAAAAACCATAATCTTTTTATGTATAACAGAACAAATCGACGCTGTCGAGAAGGTGTTAATTTAAAACAGATATTTCTGGAGAATGCCTTTTAATGATATCGATGGCCCTTTGCTTCACGTGCGGAATAACATGATTTCATATAGAGACTTCGTTCTTTTTGCGATTCACCAATCCGAATTCTTTGAAGATTCAATAAATAGCCCAAACAGATTTGAAAAATTGTTGCGTATTGCCGCCGGATTGGGATAAAAGGACCTGGATCAAAATGGGTAATGATCAAAAAAAGGTCCGAGCCATAAAAGATTCAGTACAGGAGAAAAAAATGCATTATGAAGGCAATATCATCCGGCCGCCAAGTGAGGCATACAGCATCCTTTTACAGGCGACTGTCGGCTGTTCCCACAACAAATGCACCTTTTGCGGCGCATATAAGGGTGAACGATTTAAAATAAAACCAGATGAAATCATCATGGAAGATCTTTTATTTGCTTCAAAGTACTGCAAAAATCAGACGCGTCTCTTTATCTGTGATGGAGATGCATTAATCATCCCCCAGAAAAGGCTTTTGAACATCCTTGTTGAAATCGAAAAACAACTCCCCTGGGTTACCCGCGTGGGTGTTTACGCAAACGCAAAAAGCCTCAAGATGAAAACCGAGGATGAGCTGAAAGAACTCAAAAAGCATGGAATTGGAATTGCGTATATGGGCCTGGAAACAGGTGATGATGACACGTTGAAAGCGGTCAATAAGGGATCGAATGCCGAACAGATGATCAAAATGGGCAGAAAAGCAAAAAAAGCCGGGATTAAACTCTCGATTACCGTGCTTTTGGGAATTGCCGGCAGGGAGGGTTCTGAAAAACATGCAAAAGAGACCGGCAGGGTTCTTTCCGCAATTGACCCGGATTATGTTGGAGCGCTCAGCCTGATGCTTATACCGGGAACCCCGCTTTACAAAGATTATGAATCCGGGAAATTTCCGATCCTTGAGCCGGTTGAGACGTTACGTGAGCTGAGGAGTATGATTGCAAATACAGACCTTTCAAACGGTCTTTTCCATGCAAATCATGCATCCAATTATCTCCCGATAAGAGCTCATCTGCCTCATGATAAAAAGATGACAATAAGGTTGATTGATGAAGCAATCGCCGGCAGAATCACTCTTAAACCGGAACATATGAGGGCCTTGTGAAAAACAACCAGAATGTTATACTCAAATTCAGAACAGTATAGATACCGCCATCTCTTCCGGATCCGGAATGAATAAAAGGACAACTATCTGAAATTATTAAGGAGAAAAACATGAACCACCGCCGGTCTGAAAGCCAGGCAAAATTGGATCACCTGTGTATCAACACCATACGTACGCTCTCCATGGATGCCGTACAGAAAGCAAATTCCGGCCACCCCGGGGCACCCATGGGACTCGCTGCGGCGGCATATATTCTATGGACCCGGATTTTAAAACACAATCCCGTAAATCCCGACTGGCTTGACAGAGACCGTTTTGTTCTTTCAGGAGGACACGCCTCCATGCTGCTATACAGTGTTCTTTATCTGACCGGATATGACCTGAGCCTTGAGGATATAAAAAATTTTCGACAATGGGGAAGCAAAACCCCGGGACATCCTGAATTCGGACACACACAAGGCGTTGAAACAACCACAGGTCCGCTGGGCCAGGGCTTTGCCAACGGAGTCGGGATGGCGATGGCGGAACGGCACCTTGCAGCGCGCTTTAACCGCCCCGGACACGAGATTGTTGATCACCATACCTATATCATGTGCGGCGATGGCGACCTGATGGAAGGGATAACCGCTGAAGCTGCATCCCTTGCGGGTCACCTGGGATTGTCGAGGCTGATCTGTATTTATGATGATAACGACATATCGATTGAAGGCAAAACAGACATCTCCTTTACCGAAGATGTCGCAACCCGTTTCAAGGCATACAACTGGCAGGTACTCGTTATTGAGGATGGGAATGACACCGATGCCATTTTCAATACCATTGAAAACGCCAGATCTGAGAAAGAAAGACCATCAATCATCATTCTGAAAACCCATATTGCATTTGGAAGCCCCAACAAGCAGGATACACCGGATGCGCATGGCTCCCCACTCGGTGAAAACGAAATACGCCTCACCAAAGAATGCCTTGAATGGGAAAATGAGACTCCTTTTTGCGTTCCGGAAGATGCATTGAAAACTTTCAGAAAATGTCTTGAAAAAGGCCAGGCAAATGAGAAAGAATGGCTTGAAAAGTTTAATACTTACCGGAAAGCCCATCCTGACCTGGCTGGCCAGTGGGCCGACGCAATGAGCGGTTTTCTTCCCAGCGACTGGAATCTGGAGATCCCTGACTTCAAACCGGAAGACGGCCCGATCGCTACACGCGCCGCATCGGGTAAGATTCTGAATGCCATTGCCGGAAAACTCCCGACATTGATCGGCGGCTCGGCAGATCTGGCCCCTTCAAATAAAACCTATCTATCGTTTTCTCATGAATTTCAAAAAGGCAGTTATGATGGTCGCAATATCCGTTTTGGAGTCAGGGAGCACGCCATGGGCGGCATCATGAGCGGCATGTTTCTTCACAATGGTTTGCGCCCTTATGGCGGAACATTCCTGGTCTTCGCCGACTACCTCAGACCCGCCATCCGGGTAGCCAGCCTCATGAAGCTGCCTTTAATCTATATTTTTACACATGATAGTATTGCCGTGGGAGAGGATGGACCAACGCACCAGCCCATCGAACATCTGGCTTCTCTGCGCATCATACCGAACCTTACGGTTATTCGTCCTGCGGATGCGACAGAGACAGCGGATGCCTGGCGCCAGGCAATACAAACTACGGATGGACCCGTTGCCCTGATCCTCAGCCGTCAAAAACTTCCGGTACTTGACCTCAGCAAATCGGATGAAAAGAACCGGCTGAGCAGGGGTGCCTATATCATAAAAGACTGCAAGGGCAAACCGGATATCATTCTCATAGCAACCGGATCGGAAGTTCACATCGCACTGGAAGCCGCCAAAATCCTAGAAGAAAAAAATATTTCCGTCAGGGTTGTCAGCATGCCGAGCTGGGAACTCTTTGAGAAACGAACCCAAAGCTATCGAAACCGGATCCTTCCACCGGCTGTTACCGCTCGAATAGCCATTGAAGCGGGTCATACCATGGGATGGGAACGATATACCGGCGATCGGGGGGCAGTAATCGGCATCAACCGGTTCGGTGCATCCGCACCTGGAAACACGAACATGAAAAAGTTCGGATTTACTTCGGAAAACATCGTCCAAAAGGCTATGGAAATACTGAAGTAGTCTCTAAACAACCCCTGAAACAATACCGGAATCATTCGGCCCTGTAAAGGAGATGCGCCTTGCATCATGGGCACCAGCATCTTCCAGCATTTTAAAAAGCTGTTCTTCCGAATAGGCTCGGCCATTCGGGGTGCCAAGCAGCATATTCAGAGAAAAAAGAGCCGGGAAAAGGGGAGCGTCCATAGAGTTTTCAAGAATAAATTCATGAATCAGAATCATCCCTCCGGGCTTTAATGCTGAAACTGTTTTTTTTAGAATCTTCAGGCAGTCACCAGGACCTTCTCCATGGAGTATGTGAGATAGCCAGGCCACATCAAATTCTCCTTCAATTCCTTTGGTCAGAAAATCACCGTCCCTGAAATCAATTCGATCGGCGAGACCAAATTGTCTGATGGTTTTTTCTGCAAACGGTCTGGTGGCTGGAAGATCGTATACAACTGCCTTCAGCCCCGGATTATGAAGGCAGAAATGAATCGCATAGGTGCCTGGTCCGCCTCCCAAATCCAGCAGACAACTTCGATCTGAAAGATCAACCTGTTTCACCAGCACCGGCGCGATCGCCATGGCAAGGTTGAACATTCCCATCAAAAAACTTTCCCGCTTCCGGTCATCACTGAAAGATGCCCTCGATCTCACGGGTTTGGCTTCCAGAACAGCCTCATCCAATCGGGCCCATGATTCAACCAGGTGGTGATGATGACTGATGATATGCCCGAGATATTCGGCTGAAGATTTTGAAAGAAATCTTTCTCCGAATTCTGTATTTGAATACGTGTTGCCCGACTTATCCATAAGCTTCATGGCAACCAGCGCATTCAGTAATGATTCCATACTTCTTCTGGTTCCACCTGTTTTTCGAATGATCTCCCCGCTTGTCAGGTGTTCATCGGAAACCGCTGAAAAAACATCAAGCTTTACCGCGGCATGCAGTGTACACGATTTCCAATAACTTCCGGATACTTCCAGAAGACTGCCCGGGTTCCAATCGTTCCGGATCATAGCAAACGCTCCTATGCTTTAAAGACCTGTCGAATTTTTTCCATTCTGTTTATTGCATGATTATAATCACGGGTATTGGAAAGGGCTATGAGATGATTTGCAATTCCTTCTGGGAACTCACCACGGCTGCGCAGCAGCATCTTGTACCAGGCGGGCAGGGAGTCATTAAAGCATTCCTTTAAGTTCAAAGCGTTGCAGCGCATTTCCTCTGCCTTCCGGTTAATGGCGCCATGAAAATTCTCCCCCTCATCTTCCTGGTCAAAAGAGTTTAAATAATCTGCAAGATTTTGGATTACCCGTTTTCGAACAGATCGATATTTAAAGATCGGCCGCACCCAGAACCGCACGACAACATAGCCAAAAGACCCCAGAAAAAAACAGGCTATTACAGAAATAGTCAACGATATCATATAGTTTTAAGTCCTTATTTCGACAAAATTTCATAGCACAGTTACCCACAATCAAATTTGATATCTTATCATCATTTTGACGTTCATGCGAGTATTTTTTCCACACGGCGCTACCGCCTCAGTTCAGCGTCTGTCCGTTTCCCCACAGGATCCGGTGGCAGGTTTGACCGGATCAGAACATTTTTTTCAGCTGCCTGAATCACAGAATCAATTCTTTTCACACCATCCCTGATCTCCTGTATCCCGATTTTTGTATTACGCGTGATCTCCGGAAAATCATGGCTTCCTTCCTCTATATTACGAACAACATTTCTTAATGTGCCGATGATTCCTTCAACTTCCCTTAAAATCCGTTCAACATCATCAATCCGCTCAACAACGCCATTTCCCGCCTGCTGGATTGTCACCAAGCCCTTATTTATATTATCCATGGTTTCCGGCGCTTTGCCGGCGGCCTTATCCATGTTCCTCAGGATATCATCTACTTTGTCGAGTCTTTCCATTACATCATCTATCAGTTCTCGTGACTTTACGATACTCCCCAGTGTTCCTTTTCCGGCCTCTACATCCGCTATGATGCGGTTTAAATTGTTCAAAGATGAAAAAAGAGGCCCACCCGGATCACGCAGTTCACTTATGATTTCCGAAAAATCCTGAAATGCCTTGATCATCATTCTGGATGTTTTTTCAATCTCGAACTCATCCATAACCTGGGTCAAAGATTTTTTTTCTGTAGACGGAATCTCACCGCCCTCTATGATCATCTTCCTGTTTTGACTTCCCGGTTTTATAGAAACATATTCATCTCCGATGAAGGTCGGACTCTCTACGGAAGCAATGGAATCCGTTCGAATCCTCGGGGCATACTCCTCCAATATTTCCAGGGTGACTCTTACCCGGTTTTCCACAAGGTTGATCTTTTTCACCTCGCCGATATCGGTCTTAAAAAGTTTGACGGCTGCATTGGTCTTTAGAGTGATTGTCAAAATAACGTTCCGATTGAAGTAGTTTTTTGTGTTTGTTT
>CAZOEW010000076.1:0-15823 GCA_964578935.1 uncultured Desulfobacterales bacterium
TGATGTACCAACCGGTTTGCCGAAGCTGTCTTTATAGAGAGGCAACCCCGGAAATTTATCCATAATTATCTGAAAAGAAACAGGTTTCAATGGATGAAAAAAGAAAATCCAGATGATTTTTCGAACAATGAATCCTGTTGGTTTGTGGACCGGGTATTATTCTGTACCCTTTTGCATGCACAGATGTATAAAAATGGATAACTGGTGTATTTCGATGAGATGGCGGTGAGCGGTTCGGCGGATTTTCGGGAAAGCTTTTTTCAGTTACGGATATTGCAGAATAAAGATATTTCTGCCGGGTGGATGATTATATCAGGGAAGGCGTCCAATCCAATAATGCGGTGGCAGCCATTTCCATTTCAGCAAGGGAAGGTCCGGGTATTCCGGGCCGCCTTGAACGATAATCCGGTCTTTCTGGGTCATTTTTTTTACCCATGGAAGAAAAGAAGAATAGTTCCGTTTCGATCGAATGTTGTTGTAAATTTCCAGATCTTCTTTCGGCATGATGGCATGTTCGAAGCCCAGGACATAACGCCAGTCGGCCCTGGGTGACAGAAAGAAAAAATTATAAAAAACCTGCATATTGACAGAGTAAATGATCCCATTATCTTCCGGCATCCATGACTCGTATTCCGCATAATTGCGTTTTAAATGATCCATTTGCCGATACGGAGAGGTGCTCCATCTGCCATTTGAATTATGGGTCAGGGTATAGAAAAAGAGAATGCCGACCATGATGGATATGGATAACCGCTTGAACGCATTTTCGGTATCAACAACATGAAGCAACCGCTGAATTGAAAGTGAAGCCCAGTAGACAAATGCCGGAAATCCGAAATCTGTCCAGAATCGCAGGATAAAAAAGCCGAGCAGCCATCCTGTGAGCATGAGATAAAAAGCGATACCATGGGTGTCGGGGAGATATCGTCCGGTTATCTTTCGGTTCAACAGGATCAACCCTAACGCAAAGGCCGCGATCAGGGGGCTCCCTTTGCCGGGACTTGTTTCCCCTGTCAAGGCTCCGGAGACAGACAGATCGGTTATAAAATAGTACAGGTGTTTCACCTGATACAGCAGGTAGTCTGCTGGATTTCCGGTTAAGGTGCCGCCGAGGATAATCCCGCAGACCGTAGCGCAGAGCAGGATAGACGCGTAACGCCAGTTTCGGGTGCAATATGCCGAAAAAACGGGGATAAATAATAGGTACCAGGTGCTGTGTATCCATGAGGCCAGCCCGGTCAAGACAATGACCCACAGCAGGACTGGAGCGATCGATCGCCGCTTCTCATGCAGGCGATTACCCGACATCCCAACCATACGGTCCCATAGACAGCACAATGACAGTGCTGTAAATGCCGTAAGAATAAAGGGGCGTCCCCAGAATAAACGATTGATCAGGCCGAAATCTAAAAAACCGACGCACAAGAGAACGAGAATGAACGCTTCGGGCCGGGTGAAGTAAAACAGTGGTATCAGGGTAAAAACAAGCCAGAGAGAAACAATCGAAAAAACAACCAGGCCGTCGCCATCCAGATTAAAGGCCCGGTGCATGACACCCAGGATGGTATGCCAACCCGGATGGGTATCCATATCAGGCGGGATGGTGTCCCGGAGAAGGAGAATCTCGCCCCAATCCTTTTCAGAGATGACTTTCGCGGTATGTCGCAGCACATCGTCATAAGGCGTATACCCATAGCTGATGATGGTCAGCGGCGTGATCAGGAGCATCATGCAGAACAATGCGTGCACAATAAGCGGCAGGCGCTTGTAACGGTGTGGAAAACCGCGGTCGTTATCTGATATTTCCTTGTTCATTCCATCACTCTCAGCCCGAATGAATGTTTGCGCGTATAGTTGTTAATATTATATGATAAAAAACGCAAGGTGTGATAAGATTTTAATTCATTGAACCACTGAGTTATGATAACGTAACCTGAATGCAAAATGGGGTAAAACGGGTGAGTTCATTCCTGCTTTAACGGAGAATATGGAAAAAACAAAAAAAACAATAGGGTTAACGGCTGTAGCGTGTTCCGGTCGCCGCCTCCTGCTGATTTGCCTGTCGGCAGTTTTTCTGCCGATGTTTATTCCGCGGATGGCGATGGCTTATATTGATCCGGGAACAGGGGCATATATTTTTCAAATTTTAATTGCGGGGCTTCTGGGCGCAGTTTTTGTTATAAAGACATATTGGCAAAAAATTCTTGCCGTTATGAAGCGTTTATTTTCATCTAAAAACAAACAGGATACGCGTGAAAACTGAGGGACGTGTTGAGGGGTCTTTCAGAGACCCAAGCGGGCAGCTTTTCTACCAGAACGGCGTGTTGCTTAGGAGTATAGCCTACTGTTATAAGGAAGAATATGATGTATTCATCAACTCGGGACTTTACACCTCCCTGGTAGATACAAAGCTGCTCATACCCCATGAAGATGTTACTGATTCGGTGCACCATACCGGCAGGGCTTATAAAATCGTTCAGCCGAAAATAATTCCTTTTATATCGTATTCGTATGAATGGTGCTTCAGCCAGCTCCAACAGGCGGCATTGACGACGCTCGCGATCCAGAAGCAGGCGTTATTGTTCGGCATGTCGCTGAAAGATGCAAGCGCCTACAATGTCCAGTTTTTAGACGGAAGGCCGATATTTATCGATACGCTTTCATTTGAGCGCTACAAGGAAGGAAAACCCTGGACAGCTTATCGGCAGTTCTGTCAGCATTTTTTAGCACCGCTTGCCTTGATGCATTATACGGACATCAGGCTGAACCAGTTGCTGCGAATATATATTGACGGCATACCTGCTGATTTGGCTGCTTCACTGTTGCCTGCCACCACCTGGTTGCGGTTTTCGCTTCTCACGCATATTCATCTGCATGCCGGAAGCCAGAAACATTTCGGAAATAAATCGATACGAAAAATCAGGGGGAATGTATCCCGTCTGGCAATGAACGGCATTATCGACAACCTGGAATCCACTGTCCGGAAATTGAAGTGGAAGCCTGAAAAAACGGTCTGGGCGGATTACTATGCGCAAACCAATTATTCTGACGAAGCCCACGAGCATAAAAAACGGATCGTTTCCGAATTTCTGGATCAGGTCAGACCGGCGGCAGTATGGGACTTCGGGGCCAATACCGGGACTTTTAGCAGGCTTGCCGTAATCAGGGGAATCGAGACGGTCTCTTTTGATATGGATCCTGCTGCGGTTGAAAAAAATTACCTGGAATGCCTGGAACAGAAAGAGACCCATATCCTCCCTTTGCTGTTAGACCTTTCAAATCCAAGTCCGGGGACCGGGTGGGAAAACAGAGAACGGATGTCTCTGATGGAGCGGGGGCCGGTTGAGATGGCCTTCGCGCTTGCGTTGGTTCATCATCTGGCAATACACAACAATCTTCCGTTCCATAAGATCGCTTCTTTTTTCAGCAGCGTATGCACGTTTCTGGTCATTGAATTCGTGCCGAAAACCGATTCTCAGGTGCAGCGCATGTTAGATGCCAGGGAAGATATATTTACCGACTACACCCGGGAGGCGTTTGAAAAGACATTCGCATTATTCTTCGACATCAAAAACAGCGCTCCCATAAAAGGTTCAGATCGGATTTTATACCTGATGGAAAAAAGGTCCTGATCAGATGCGTAAAACCATCCCGGTGCTTCATCCTTTTTTGATCGCCCTGTATCCTGTATTGTTTATCTATTCGAACAATATCGGCAGATTTTATCTTTCGGATGTGATCAAGCCGGCTCTGTTCATCCTGATTGCCACCGCGTTGTGTCTGTATGGGCTTCAGGTTATCATGAAAAGTTATCGGAAATCGGGACTGATACTCAGTCTGTTTCTTCTGCTTTTCTTTTCCTACGGGCATCTGGAAATCATTGCCGGGAAAACAGGCATTCGATGGCTTGCGGCTGTTTCGGCAGTCGTGCTGGCAGCAACGGGGATGTTGATTCTGATACGACTGAAAGGACCGATGGACAGGAGTACCCGCGCCTTGAATTTCATGGCCGGAATCCTTGTTCTTTTTCCTATTATCGAGATCGTCTTCAGCCCGTCAGCCCCTCCGGTGTTATTTCCTTCCAGGGAACGAAGTGTTGAACCAAGGGAATTTGCGAAGAGCACCTCAGCCGTTTTACCGGATATCTATTGTATCGTTCTGGATGCGTATGCGCGCGATGATGTTTTATCGGAACTGTATGGATATGACAATTCCGATTTCTTGACCTATCTCGGCAGGAAAGGATTTTATGTCGCTGAAAGGTCCTCTGCGAACTACAATCAGACAGGCTTGTCCATGGCCTCGTTTTTTAACTATAATTATATTAACGGCCTGATCGAACAGCGTATCGGCCGGGACAGCAGGGATCGGAAGGTTCTGAAGAAACTCATCGAAAACAGCCTTGCCGTCGAATACCTGAAGAAACGCGGATATTCTATCGTTACGTTCGCTACCGGATGTTTTGAGACGGATTTGACAGGCATGGATATTTATCTGCAGCCTGCCGCGACGGTGAATATATTCCTGAATGTGCTTCTAAACCAAACCCCTGTCCCGGTTATCACCGCAACCATAAAAAGAGGCAGTATGGTTGATAATTACCGTTTACTCGTCATGAACATTATGGATAAGCTGGGCAATTTGCAGCGCGTGACTCCGAATCCAAAATTTGTATTCGCACACATCGAAATCCCCCATCCGCCGTTTGTTTTCGATGCAGAAGGTTCGAATGTGCTTTATGAGGCGAAATACAGCCCCCACGACGGCGATTGGTTAATCCGGCCGGGGCGTCTCACGGTTGAAGCCTATAAAAAATATTATATTGATCAACTGCGTTTTGTGAATTCGAAAATGAAAACAATCGTCGATGATATTTTGGAAAAGTCCGTAAAGCCGCCCGTTATTTTACTCTTCGGTGATCATGGGCCGAGGTCCGAGACATACTGGGAAGAACCGGGCAGAACCAACATGAAAGAGTGCCTGGCAACCCTGTCCGCGTATTATCTGCCTGACGGCGGTGAAACATTGCTGTATCCGGAAATCACGCCGGTCAATACGTTTCGAGTGGTTTTACGCCACTATTATGGAGAAAACGTTAACCTTCTGCCGGATAAAAATTATTTTTCGCCTGCAAAATTTTTATATCACTTTTCGGATGTGACGGATCGGGTCAACGGGAAAAATCAGGTTCGTAACGATTGAATTTGAAGCGCGGCACAGAGGGAAAACAAACCGGAGGTCGTGATACCGGTCTGCGATTTCTTGAAATTCGGCAGGCCAAGGCGAAATCGAATCGATAACCGGCTCATTCAGGGTTTCTATATCGGACAAAAAAAGGGGACGCAAGGGGTCGTTTCCGACCCCTTTAAAGGTCTGGAGGGGATTTTATCTAATGCCTTTTCTGCGCGGAGAGAATCGTTTTGCGAAGACGAATGGATTTTGGGGTGATCTCGACAACTTCATCGTCCCGGATAAAGTTCAGGGCACTTTCAATGGTCATGGGTTTAATCGGTGACAGTACAACCGCCTCATCTTTTCCGGAAGCACGCATGTTGGTCAGTTTTTTTTCCTTGGCCTGATTTACATTGATATCGGTTTCCCGGTTGTGTTCTCCAATAATCATCCCTTCGTAGCAGGCAGTCCCCGGAGTGACAAAGAGTACTCCTCGGGGTTCAAGATTAAACAGCGCATACGGGATCGCATTTCCCTGTCTGTCCGCAACAATAGAGCCGGTAAATCGGGTTGGAAAATCTCCTCGATAGGTCTCGTATCCGGAAAAGCTGGAATTCATGATGCCCGTGCCTTTGGTATCGGTAAGAAACTCGTCCCGATATCCGATGAGAGATCGTGACGGTATTGAAAATTCCATCCTGACCCGTCCGGTTCCATTGTTGACAAGATTGATCATTTTGCCTTTTCGAAGGGAGAGCTTTTCCGTTACGACACCCAGATAATTCTCTTCGCAATCCACAAAAAACTGTTCGATGGGCTCCAGCTTATGCCCGTTTTCATATTTATAGATGACTTCAGGACGGCCCACGCAGAATTCAAAACCTTCCCGCCGCATGGTTTCAATCAGGATGGCCAGCTGAAATTCACCTCTTCCTTTTACAATGAAACTGTCTTTTTCTTTCTGGGTTTCAACCTGGATGGCGACATTCATCAGGGTTTCCTTCATAAGCCGTTCCCGTATTTTGGCGGATTGAACATATTTGCCTTCCTTGCCGCTGAACGGAGAATCGTTGATGGTAAACTTCATGCTAATTGTCGGCTCATCCACATGGATCCGTTTTAACGCTTTTGGAAAATCTATGGTACAGATGGTATCCCCGATGGTTACATCTTCGATACCGGACAGGACGATAATATCACCGGCTTTCGCGGTTTCAACCGGCTTGAATGTCATGCCCTGATAGGTCTGCAGCTTCGTGACTTTCAGAGGAATATGCGTGTTTTCTTTGTTGATGCAGATCAGGCGGTCTTTTGATTTTACACTCCCGTTGATTATCTTTCCCACGGCAAGTCTGCCCAGATAGTCAGAATACCCGAGATCTGAAACAAGCATCTGGAAGGGCTCTTCCGGATTGTGGGAAGGAGGTGGAATCTCTTTCAGGATGGTGTCAAAGAGCAGGTGAAGATGATTCACGTCGTCGCCGGGGTTCTTTTTTACGATCCCTTCACGGCCAACCGCATAAAGATATGTAAAATCAAGCTGCGCATCCGTTGCTTCCAGATCGATAAACAGATCATATATTTCATTCAGAACTTCCGAAACCCGGGCGTCTTTTCTGTCGATTTTGTTGATGACAACAATTACATTGAGTCCGGCTTCAAGGGTTTTTTTCAATACAAATCGGGTCTGGGGCAGGGGGCCTTCTGACGCATCCACCAGCAGAATCGCGCCATCCGCCATGGAGAGAGCCCGCTCCACTTCACCTCCGAAATCAGCGTGCCCCGGTGTGTCAATGATATTGATTCTGACATCATTCCAGACAATCGAGCAGTTTTTGGCGGCAATGGTGATCCCTCTTTCCCGTTCCAGGTCCATGCTGTCCATTATTCTTTCATCAATTTTCTGACCATCCCGGAACAGACCGCTCTGTCGAAACATGGCGTCAACGAGAGTTGTTTTCCCATGATCGACATGAGCGATAATGGCGATATTACGGATACCGGTATTGTTTATCCTGTTTTTCATTCTATTCATTCCTGAATTTTTCAATTCTCCAACCTTTGCTGGATTGATTCAACCCGATCTATAAAAGATTTTTCGACAACAAACAGGCAGATAACGATTGAATGCGATATCCGAAAAACCCTCATAAATTGCTCACATAAAAGCCAGCCGCCAATATAAACACAAAAATGAACATTACAAGTGGCAGGCCGGAGATAAAAAAACGTTCCCGGTAGGGCATTAAAACCAGTTTGAGACCATGTTTGGTGTCTTTCCGGGAACAGGTTGATTTTTATCAGTTTTGCAAATGGCTACTGATTTTTATTTTTTTTTTATGCAGAACATCGTATAGGGTAGAACTTTATAGAATGGAGAGCGACGACCTGATGTTGGGCTCTTTTTTTTAAAGGCTGTTCATAAACAGGATGTTACAGGTATATAGCGATGATAACCTTACTGGATTACGGTGCCGGAAACGTACGAAGCGTCATCAATGCGATTGAAAGTCTGGGTGAAGTGGTCAAACGGGTCACCTGTGCAGAAGATATCCAACAGGCAGAGAAGCTTGTTTTTCCCGGTGTGGGAAATTTCGGGAATATGATGAAGATTTTGAATGAGCAGAACTACGTCAATGTTTTGAAAGCGTATCTTGAATCAGACAGGCCTTTTCTTGGTATCTGCCTGGGGCTTCAGGCGCTGTTTGAAACCAGTGAAGAGGCTGAAAGTACAAAAGGACTTGGTTTTATTCAGGGCGCGGTAAAACGGTTTGACATTGACCTTTCGGTTCCTCACATCGGATGGAACGGACTTACCATACGGAAGCCTTCACCAATTTTCAACGGCCTCCGGGGTGATGAAAAGTTCTATTTTGTTCATTCATTTCATGTCGTGCCTCTGGACCAGGAGGTTGTCCTGACAACCACCAATTACGGATACGAGTTTGTCAGTGCCGTTCAGAAAGGAAACGTCATCGCCACTCAATTTCATCCGGAAAAAAGCGGTCGCGCCGGGCTTCGGATTTTGAAAAATTTTCTCACATCCCAGGGAAAGTCCGTGATGCCTCCTGTGGTGAGTGAGGGCACCAGGCTGTCCAGGAGAATCATTGCCTGCCTGGATGTGCGCAGCAATGATCAGGGGGAGCTGGTGGTAACCAAAGGCGACCGGTACGATGTTCGGGAGAACGGTGATGTGAGAAACCTGGGCAAGCCCGCAGAACTTGCCAGATGGTATTATGAGGAGGGAGCGGATGAAATTACCTTCCTCAATATCACCGGGTTCCGGGATTTTCCCCTTGAAGATATGCCGATGCTCGAGGTGTTGAAGAAGACCTCTGAAAATGTTTTTGTGCCGCTTGCCATCGGCGGCGGGATACGGGACTACACGGATAAGGATGGCCGGGTTTATACCGCCCTTGAGGTCGCGTCCAAATATTTTCGTTCCGGTGCCGATAAGGTTTCCATCGGAAGTGATGCGGTTCTTATCGCAGAAGCATATTTGAAAGCAGGCGGCAAGACAGGGAAAAGCGCCATTGAAGAAATTGCACGGGTATACGGAAATCAGGCTGTCGTCATCTCTGTCGATCCCAGGAGGGTCTATGTGGTATCACCGGATGAGGTAAGACATCATGTGATCGAAACAAAAATCAAGGGCCCGAAGGGTGAGAACTACTGCTGGTATCAATGTACCATCAAGGGAGGCAGGGAAGGCCGTGACCTTGACGCGGTGACATTCGTGCAGATATGTGAAAAGCTTGGGGCAGGGGAGATTCTTCTGAACTGCATCGACAGGGATGGTACCAATTCCGGGTTTGATCTCGAACTGATTCATGCTGTCAAAAACGCGGTATCGATTCCGATAATTGCGTCAAGTGGAGCAGGCTGCGCGGAGCACTTTGTTGAGGTGTTCACCCAGACAAAAGCGGAGTCCGCGCTTGCCGCGGGGATATTTCACCGAAGAGAAGTCTCGGTGGGTGAAGTGAAAAAAAATCTGAACGGCAAGGTTGAAATACGGCTGTAACCCCTTTCAGGCAACTCGGTGGACAGCAGGAGAGGGTGCCTGTTATCCACCTGAATTCAATCAAATCGATATAGCCGGCGAGCATGGCCTTATTCCATGATATTTTCAGCAGGCTTACGCTGCGGGATTCAAAAAGTTCATTAATTGATGTAATCACTATAAACCCTGCTGATAATTTTTTTGAAAACATACCGGACATCGGAGAGGTCGCCGTCGGCATATGCCAGATACCGGGGCCGAAGTGAGTGGGCTTGTGTAACCATCTCCTTTTCCTGGTTCGGCAGAATCAGGATAAAGGGAATTCTTTGCAGTTTGTCCCGAAGGATGCTGAGAGCCTGCAGCTCCTGTTCATTATCCGCAACGATTATCGCAGCCACAATACTGTTCAGGGGGTGGTTGAGAATTTTTGCAACCTGATCCATCTGTCGGGCAATAATAATATTTTCTCGAAGCACAACCTCTTCGACCAGTGTCTGCAGATGTGTGCTGCCATTGTGTATGGGGTGCGAGTATAAAAGAATGCTTGAAACAGACAACATAAGTGAATTCCTTTAAAAAGTTTCAGATTGACGTTACACAATTCAAAAATTGGGCCAAGAAACAGACCAAAAGAGAAAAATATGATATATGTTTTAAAACTAATAGGTTAGATCGAAAAGTCGGAAGGTTGGAAATGGCGTGGCTTGAAAAAAAATGGAAACCGTATCATGAAACAGGACTTTCGTCCCACAGGGATAGACATGGAACGAATTGAGGGGCATTGAATACAACTGATTGAAATATAATTATAATCGTCAAAAAACCGTATTTTTTACGAGCTGTGGAAAAAATTGACGGCATTCTGGAATAAATGAAGCCCCATGGTTGCGGAAGGCAGCCAGGTTTGCCCTTTTCGTCGCGCATGTTCTTTTTCTCGGGTCCAGTCCGGATGATTTGTCGGATGATGAAACGCTTCCGGATGGGGCATCAGACCGAAGATCCGCCCTGTCGGGTCGCACACACCGGCAATATCAAGTACCGAACCGTTTGGATTGGATGGAAACTCCTGATTTGCTGGAGTATGATCTTTTTTCGCATACCGGAGTACGATCTGTTTGTTTTCTTTCAGCCGGCTGATCGTCTTCTCATCGGAATAGAATTTTCCTTCTCCATGCCGGATCGGAAGTTCGATGTGCGAGATATTTTTTGTGAAAACGCAGGGGCTTCCCGGGTTGACATTCAGATGAACCCATTGATCTCTGAAGTTTCCGCAGTCATTATAGGTAAGTGCAACGCTTTGAGATGTGTAGTCATTGTCAAAACCAGGCAGAAGCCCGAGGTTGACAATGGTTTGAAAACCGTTGCAGATTCCAATGACAAGATTTCCCGAATCGATAAACCGGAGAATGTGATCTCCAATGGTGGTTTTCATCCGAACAGCCTGAACCACTCCGGCGCCATGATCGTCACCCCAGCTGAATCCGCCGCCAAATACCAGTATTTGAAAATCGTCCAGCGAGATCGATCCGTCAATCAAAGAGTTGATATGTACGCGAGATGAATTGCCGCCGGCCAGCTCAAACGCATGGGCTGTTTCATGATCACAGTTTAATCCATAGCCGGTAAGGACCAGAACATTCACTTGGGTTTTCATATTAAATCTCCAAAAGGGCTTTTCCAGGCGGATTTAAGATCTTGAACAGATGAAGAGATGATTGGACTGCCGTCCATGCCCTTTATCAGCAGTACGGACCGATCCGTAACCTTCCCGACCAGGGTGCAGGGAAAGCCTTTGAACCGGGCTTGAAACGTTTCTTTCCGCTCCGGGGCAACCGTTACAATGAATCGCCCGGCAGACTCGGAAAAGAGAAGGGTGTCGTTTCTGTCCGCTCCTTCCGACGGGATACTTGAAAGCTCGATTTCCATGCCGAGGTTTCCTCCCATTGCCTTCATGGCGAGATGGACTCCAAGACCGCCGCGATAGACGCCATGGACCGAGGCAACAAGATTATCGGAAATCGCTTGACTCAGTGCTTGATAGAGCGGAAAAAATCGCTCCGGATAAACCCGGGGAACATTGCAACCCACATGCCCGAGATGTTCATAGTACTCGGATGCACCGAGTTCGTTTCTTGTCATTCCAAGGATATATACAAGATCACCTGGAATTTTCGCGTCCATGGTGACACATTTTTTGACATCGGTTACAAGGCTTGTCGCGGAAAACTGCATGGTCGGAAGGGCTGATATTTTGCAGCTTTCTCCATAGGGACCTGTCAGGTGCCCGTCGACATACATACTGTCTTTTCCGGAAAGGAGTGGAATTTCGTAGGCAAGGCATATCTCCCTCAGCGCTTTACATGACCGGACAAGCTGGGCAGCCTTGAATTTTCCGTCTGGATTTTTTTTCGGGTGATACTGGATGTCCGGCCAGCAGAAATTATCCACACCCCCGATCTGATCCGGATCAGCGCCTACCGCCACAAGCCGGCGCACTGCCTCATCAATGGTGCAGCTTGTCATGTGATATGCGTCAATGGCTGAATAGGCCGGCAAGAGGCTTTGAGCAAATGCAAGCCCTTTTTCAGAACGGAGAACCGGGCGGATAACCGATGCGTCGCTGTTCACATCTCTTTCCGCTCCAACCAGTGGTTTAATGACGCTGGTTCCCTGAACTTCATGATCATACTGGCGGGTGATCCACTCTTTGGAACAGATGTTGGGTCTTGCCAGAATATCAAGAAGCAGGTTTGTATATTTCCGGGGTTCACCGATTACCGGTTCAACAAGGCCCCGGCACTCCGGAGGCTGCCATTCGGCTTCAAACTGCCACTGGGGGAATCCGGAAGCCATCAGATCCATATCGATGTATGCGCAGGTTTTGTCGTTGTAGGTAATATGAAGCTTCCCGGAATCCGTGTAGGTGCCGATCACCGTACTTTCCACGGCATGTTTTTGGGAGAGAGCCATAAACGAATTCAGATCTTCAGGCTTTATGGCAACGGTCATCCTCTCCTGGGATTCAGACACCCAGATTTCCCACTGATCCAGACCTTCATATTTGAGAGGCACTTTTTCAAGATTCACCCTGCATCCGCCGGAAAATTCGGCTGACTCTCCGATGGAAGAGGAAAGCCCGCCCCCTCCGTTATCGGTCAGGAAACGAATCAGCCCCATATCCCGGGCTTCAAGAAGAAAATCGTGCATTTTTTTCTGCGTATAGGGATCGCCGATTTGAACATGGCCTGCGGGTGTGTTCTCGGAAAAAACCTCAGAAGAAGCGGTTACACCGTGAATGCCGTCCTTGCCGACACGTCCGCCGCACATGATGATCAGTTCGCCCGGAGAGGTTTTTTTCTGATGGGTCGGTTCATTGTGGACCATGGCGGGCATTATCCCGAGGGCTGTAACAAAAACCAGACACTTGCCCATATATCCCGGGTGAAAAAGAACCTGACCGAAGGTTGTGGGAATGCCGCTTTTGTTCCCGCCGTCCTTGACGCCTTCAATAATTCCATCAAGCAGGCGTCTCGGGTGGAGGCGCGGTTTCAGCTTTCCATCGTAGTCTCTTGGCCCTACACAATAGCCATAACTGCCCATGACCAGTCTGGAGCCTTTCCCGGTACCCAGCGGATCCCGGTAAACTCCCACGATACCGGTGATGGCACCTCCGTAGGCCTCCATATTGGAGGGAGAATTGTGTGTTTCTCCGGTGATTACATAATAGTTATCGGAATCAAACCTCCCGACTCCCGCGTTGTCCCACAAAACGGATATGACCCAGGATTTTTTATCCTTCAGAAAAAGGGTAGGGGCCTCGATGCAGGTCTTGAAAAGGTTGTTGATCCCTTCTTTTTTGCCGGTCGCAAGATCCGTGTACGTGAAATTTCCCCGGAATGTGTTGTGATTGCAATGGTCGCTTCTGGCCTGGGAAATATATTCAAGTTCGATATCCGTAGGGCCTGAAAGTCCCATCTCCGCCCTCTGAGACAGCACACCTTGATCCAGAAAATAGGAACGGATGGTCGGGATGTCGTTCGGGTTCAGGGCAAGATTTCGCCTGTCGCTTACTTCCAGAAGTGTTTTATCGCTTTCAATGGAAATGGTGCTGACTGTCGGGACGTGTTCCAGCTTGACCTTTGGAATGATGTATCCGATCCCTTCATCTGGATCCCAGTCCTTGTATGAAACAATGCGCCACTGCTGGATGATATTGTTGGCCAGAAGTTCTCCTGCGATTTTGTCCGCTTCTTTATACGTAAGGCCCGGTGCAATGATGCAGTAACGTTTCGAGGTGTAAACCGCTTCGCCCGGACCCAGTTTTTTTTCGAGAAGATCTTCTATGGCTTCAACTGCGGTGCTGCCGGGGTTGTCCCGGACACCCGGCCGAAAGCCGACCCAGATTGTCCAGTGAAAATCAACGGAAAGAGGGTTGAATGAGGAGATCTGCGTTACCGGATTGGTAAAGATTCGGGTTTGGATGGATCGAAGCTGTTCGCTGGTCAGATCCGCATCGATTGTTACAACGTGAATTGTGCGGACCGATTCCAGCGTATAGCCGAAATAGTCTTTTGCCCGCTGACATATCTTTTGTCCCTCAGCATCTGTAAGTTCCGGCCTGAGTGTGATTTCAATTCGATTTGGCATGGGATTCAGGACACCTTGATCGTGAAAGTTGTTTTTTCAGTCAACTTAAAAGAAAGTCAAGACATTGCCGATATAACTGATTACATTATACCGCATGATATCATTATAAAATACAAAGATCATGAGTAAAAGCAACACAAACATGCCGCTCTGCTGCGCAATTTCACGCACACGGATGCTGAGGGGTTTGCCCCGGATCGCCTCGATGGCGAAGAACAGGAGATGTCCCCCGTCAAGCACGGGGATCGGCAAAAAATTGAGGATGGCAAGATTGATACTGATAAATGCAATGAAATACAAAAGATTTCCAAACCCCTCCCTGGCCTGGTCCCCTGCCATCTGGGCGATCATGATCGGACCTCCCAGGTTGTCGGCGGAGATGGATCCCTGTATGAGTTTCAGGATGCCGACAAACATGAGTTTTGTAACGTTGTAAGTATGCTTGAGGCTTTCCGCAAAGGCCTGGACAGGATTCAGTTTTTTTGAAAAGAGATCCCCGGAAGCGGTTATGCCGATAATGTAGCGCTCGATATCTTCGCCAAAAATATTTTTATCCGGCTTCACGATCGGATCGATATGCAACAGAATGTTTTCTTTCCCGCGATTGACGGAAACAGCAAGCGTCCCGCCCTTGCTTTGTCCGATGATATCGGCCAGGCTTTCCCAGGAAGCGATATCCTGGTTGTTTATGGAGACGATATGGTCTCCTTTTTGAATCCCTCCCTTGAATGCCGGGGAATCTTTCTGGATATCGCCGACAATCGGCAGAAGGGTGTGCGTTCCGTATATCTGGAAAAAACCGAAAAAAATGAGAACAGCCAGGAGAAAATTAAATAAAGGGCCTGCGGCAACGATGCATATCCTTTTAAAGACGTGTTTGTGCGTAAAGGAGAGGGGAATATCCTTGGGATCGATCTCAGCTCCCGGTTCTTCACCGACCATTTTTACATAGCCGCCAAGGGGTATGGCAGACACCCGGTAATCGGTAATCCCGTAAGTTTTGCCGAATATTCGGGGTCCAAAGCCAAGTGAAAACTTTTCAACGCCCACGCCGAACATTCGGGCTGCCAGAAAGTGTCCGAGTTCATGAAAAAAGATCAGAACTCCCAGCACAATGATAAATGAGTAAAAATAATCCATAATGATATTAAATCCCGTCTGGTTGCCGCTCCTTTTCGTTACATTTCACGGATCAATTCAGAAGCTTTTTGTCTGGCCCAGCTGTCTGCCTTTATAATATCAGACAAGTTGGGGTGTTTGTCAATTATGTGGTTTTTCATAGTCATTCCGATTACTTCCGGTATTTTGACAAAAGACAGATTCTGATCCAGAAATGCCTGCACCGCCACCTCATTGGCGGCATTCAAAACAGCGGGAAGGGTTCCTCCGGTTTCGCATGCCTGAAAAGCAAGAGCAAGACATGGAAATTTTTGATAATCAGGTTTTTGAAATTCCAGCTTTCCCAACTTCGCGAAATCCGGTTCCGGCTGATTAATGGGAAGTCGCTCAGGCCAGGAAAGGGCGTATGCAATCGCGCCTCTCATGTCCGGAACGCCGAGCTGTGCAATCACCGATCCGTCCCGGTAGGAAACCATGGAATGAACCACACTCTGGGGGTGAATTAAAATCTGAATTTTTTTTTCCGACATCTTGAAGAGGTGCTTGGCCTCAATAACTTCCAGTCCTTTGTTCATGAGCGTTGCGGAATCGATGCTGATTTTTCTGCCCATATCCCAGTTGGGGTGATTCAGGGCGTCTTCCGGCGTGATCGTATCAAATGTCGAAAGAGATCGGTTTAAAAACGGTCCGCCGGACGCGGTCAGCAGCAGGTGGTTTATATCCGCTTCTCTCTGTCCTGAAATGCATTGAAATATCGCACTGTGCTCACTGTCGACCGGCATGATCCGCACATTGTTTTTTTCGGCCTCCTGCATGACGATTTCACCGGCCATTACAAGCGTTTCCTTGTTTGCCAGTGCGATCTCCTTGCCGGATCGGATTGCC
>CAZOEW010000077.1:0-1663 GCA_964578935.1 uncultured Desulfobacterales bacterium
TCTATGCATTATGTTATGATTATTCAAATCTGTTTTAAAATTTGCCTGGTTTGTTTGGATGGAGGGAAAAATGCAAACATCTGGATTGATCATGGTCACCGGGACTTCAAGCGGTGTAGGCCAAGCCTGTGCAAAGTTATTGGCAAGAAAGGGGTACGGGGTGTTGGCCTGTGTGCGTCGCGAGGAAGATGGTTTGAAATTGAAACACCACTCCCCTGAGTTGATACATCCCGTTATTGTTGAACTGCAAAACCAGAATACAATCGAGCAGGCAGCTCAGACAGCAAAGGAGTTATCCGCAGGAAATGGCGTGAAGTGCCTTGTTAACTGTGCCGGGAATCTTTATTGCGGCCCATTGGAATATTTTCCAAGAGAATTCTGGTTTCCTCAATATGATGTCAATCTGTTCGGCACAATGGCTCTTACTCGTGCGATATTACCCCTTATTCGCAGAGCAAGTGGCCGGATCATCACCATCGGTGTAGTAGGTGGTGGTGTGGCGTTGCCTTTCTATGGATCCATTGCTTCATCGAAAATCGCCCTCCAGGCAGCAAACGATTGCCTGCGACGAGAACTGCATCCTTGGGGAATTCATGTTGTAGTCATAGAGCCGGGTGGCATCAATACACCTGCGAATGACAAGATGCGAAGAAGTGTTCATGAATTCCTTAATACTATAGATTCAGAGGGTTTTGAGCGCTATGCCGGTCCAATGAATGATTTTTCAAGCTGGGCTCATAAAATGCACCAGAAAAGCCTGGAACCTGAAAAAGTCGCCTTGAAAGTTCTCAAGGTAATTGAAACCCGGCATCCGAAGCCACGCTATCGGATGGGTTGGGATTCTCGGGGAATGGCTTTGCTTGCATGGCTTTTGCCTGATCGCCTCTTTGATATTGTGCTCTTGAAGGTAGCTTCACTGCCATGGCGCTTTGGTGCATGGCAACACCTTGGGGGTAAATTATAAGTTGAGACTTGTAATCTTCTAAAATCCTAAGGGCAGGACCATGTTATGTGAACAAAAACAAAAGAGAATGTCCTGTTTGAGGTGTCCCGAAAGAAAAATTTACAACGATAGAAGGTTGATAAAGTAAAATAAAGAAAAAGCAAAAAAGAAAGGAGTTCTCATTATGAAACCCCGTGGCCAACTAATGATCGAACACCGATTAATCGAAAAAATGCTCAAAGCAATTCAGAACCAATTATCTATCATTGCAGAACAAAACCGCGTGGATCCTATTTTTATTGATACGGTTGTCGATTTTGTAAAAATCTATGCCGACCGGACACACCACGGTAAGGAAGAGGATATTTTATTCAGGGATCTTTCAACCAAAAGGTTGACTCCTGAAGACAAGAAAATTATGGCCGAACTGATTGAGGAGCATAAATTTGGACGTCAAGTTACTTTTGATTTGGTGAAGGCAGGAAAAGACTATCGCAACGGAAGGTTGGAAGCTTTGCAAACGATAGTCGAAAAACTGAGTCTTCTGAAGGAATTTTACCCGAAACACATCATCAAAGAGGATAAAATATTTTTTCCAAATACGGAACAATACTTCAGCCAGGAAGAGCAGGAAAAAATGCTTGACGAATTCCGGGAGTTTGACAGGAAAATGATACACGAAAAGTATATATCCATAGTTGAAAATATGAAGTAAGAAGA
>CAZOEW010000077.1:1763-15775 GCA_964578935.1 uncultured Desulfobacterales bacterium
AAAAAACAAAGTTGCTGACGTTTGTAATTGTGGGGGGTGGCAGCACCGGGGTTGAACTGGCAGGTGCATTGGGTGAATTAAGCCGATTTACATTTGCAAAGGATTTCAAAATAAATTTATGGTGTTCGTGCGATGGGCATTTTCTTACTTGTCATTCAAAAAGGGGGCTCGTTTGGTTGTAGATAAAACATGGCAATTTTACTCGAAACGATAATGATTTTAATTGGTGGGCCGTCCGGGAATCGAACCCAGAACCTACTGATTAAGAGTCAGGTGCTCTGCCTGATTGAGCTAACGGCCCATAAAAACGAAATAAATAACAAACTGAGCCAGAGAAGTCAAATTTTTTATGAACCCGGGCAAATAATTATTGTTTCAGGTCGAAATCCTGATGCGCTACAGCGGGAATTCTTGTCTGGTTGCGTTGTTTTGGTGCTCGGCACCGCTCAAACAAGGGCAGTTTCTATTCATCAGGCCAATTATTCAGCTTCTGCCTTCTGATGCGTTTCTTGTCTCTTTTCCAGGACCCTGCCTTATCTGCATCATGTTTATGTTTTTCACCGTCTTTCTGTAAGTTGATCATGTAGCTGCCCGGCATTCTGGGTCTTTCCGATATCTGGGGTTTTTTCTGTTTTCTGGTTTCCGGTTTTTCTTTTGGAAGCGGCGGCGCGGTAAAACAGTTTACCGGAATCATGTCGGCCAGATAGAGCTTCTCTCCGGACTGTTTGAAAAATATTCCTTCCTGCTCTGTGTGGAGTACATTGATAATCAAAAGAATCGGTGACGGGTCCCGCCGTTTTCCGATACGGAATGCCATGGATTTTTCCGCTGCGAGAATGACATGGTCATGGCGGGTGGGAAAAATTCCCTTTTCGAGCACAACCGGATGGGATTTCTGTGTTACGGCGGTATACAGGAGTTTTGGAAGATCGGTTGCATGCCTTATTTTCGGAAGGTGTTCCCGGCTGGTTGCGCGAATCCGGTTTTCAACGATTTCAATCGGTGGTTCCGGCATGGTTATCATGAGTTCGTTCAGGATCGGCTGCCGCACATGACGCCATTCTTCTTCTTCCCCGATCGCCAGCATGAACTCCTTGAGTTTTACGAAACCGTCCGCATCCGGTACCAGACCGAATTCATCGGGTTTTCTCCCCAGCATATAGGCCAGGAATTTGGCAAGCTGTTTTGGTGAATTTTTGGATCCCATCACGGTATACTTCCGCTTTCAAAGGTTAAATTCGGATTCCGGCATCGCCATCTAATGCTTGCGGGAATCCGGCGACAATGTTATTTCACTGGATTGAAATGGTTGTCAACTCAATTTGACATTTGAATGAAATGCGGGATTTGTTTCTCGGGTGAAAGGATATGGATATGAATGTAGAAAAATCACGCAGGCTTTTCAAAAAGTCCCGGGCAGTCATACCGGGTGGTGTGAACAGTCCGGTAAGGGCCTGCAAATCAGTGGGCACGGAACCGGTTTTTATTGATCATGCGGATGGATGCCATGTGTTTGATGTGGATGGAAATCGTTATATCGACTATGTCGGCTCATGGGGACCCATGATCCTCGGACATCGGCATCCGGCTGTGATCGAGGCGATCAGGTCGGTTCTGGAAAAAGGGACCAGTTTTGGCGCTCCCACGGAGCTTGAAATTCAACTGGCTGAAATGGTTATAAAAGCCGTACCTTCCATCGAAATGGTCCGAATGGTCAATTCCGGAACGGAAGCTGCCATGAGTGCTGTCCGGCTGGCGCGCGGTTATACGGGTCGAGACCTGATTGTCAAGTTTGACGGCTGTTATCATGGCCATGCAGATACGCTTCTGGTAGCGGCTGGTTCAGGAGTCGCAACACTTGGAATTCCCGGAAGTCCGGGAGTTCCGGAATCCGTGGTTCAAAACACCCTCTCCCTTCCGTTCAACAATATGGATGCGGTTGAGGATCTCATGGCACGAAAAGGCGATCAAATTGCCGGAATCATTGTAGAACCAATTGCCGGCAATATGGGAATGGTGGAACCGGTTCCGGGATTTCTGGAAACCTTGCGTTCCCTCACCGAAAAAAGCGGTGCTCTTTTGATACTGGATGAGGTCATGACCGGATTTCGTGTGGCCTATGGCGGCGCGCAGTCACTGTACCGTATTCAGCCGGATCTCACATGCCTGGGAAAGATCATCGGCGGCGGCCTGCCGGTGGGCGCATACGGCGGCAGAAAAGAGATCATGAAACAGATCGCACCCCAGGGACCGGTCTATCAGGCCGGAACCTTGTCCGGAAATCCCGTGGCGATGGCAGCCGGAATCGCGACCCTGACGGAATTGCAAAAACCGGGATTTTACGAGAACCTTGACAAGCGGTCAGACCTGCTTTCCAGAGGCCTGTCGGAAGCTGCTCAAAAGGCTGGAATTGCCGCTGCATCCGCCCGGGTCGGATCCATGCTGGGCATGTTCTTTACCCCTGAACCGGTCAGAAACTTTGAAGATGCAAAAAAATCTGATCTTGATATGTTTTCAGCGTATTACAAGGGAATGCTCGGCAAGGGAATTTATCTGGCACCTTCCCAGTTCGAGGCGCTTTTTGTTTCTTCCGCCCATACCGAAGAGGATATCGAAGAGACCCTTAGAGCGGCGGCGGAGGTGCTGGCTGAACACGATGCAGGTCGCTGAATGGATGGCTTTCACTACCGGCATACCCGACTGGCGATTTCATCGGGCAGGTTGATGGCACCGGAGGTTGTACCGATACTCGGAAGGTCTGTTTTTCCGGTAATTTCACGGGAACGTTGATCTCGAAACTATTTTTCATGCTTTTCAACTTATGAGAAATCTGGTATTTCTGTAACCAATTTTAATTTCAAAACGCAGAGGAAACATGATCATGACAAAATTCGCACAAAAATTTTTCATTTCGATGCTTTTGCTTTCTTTTTTCGTTATGTCAGCGAGCTGTACTGTTTCAACCCGGACCGTTTCGCCTGATGAGGAACTGACCTACGACGAGACCTACACATTTGCGGATAAAAAGAAAATCGTGAAGGCTCTCGTGGGATCCCTGAGCACCAAACCGCCAATCGGAAGTTCGACAGACAGGCCTATTATCATTGTATATGGGATCGCGAACCGGACTTCCGAGCACATCAGCACCGACGGAATCACCGATGAGATCCGCAAGGAAATTCTTGCCACCGGAAAGGCGAGGTTTGTGAACAAGGAACAGCGGGAAAACATTATTAGTGAGGCCGATTATCAGCAGGAAGGACGGGTGACAAATGCAACAAAAATGAAACTTGCCCGACAAATGGGCGCAAAATATATGCTGACCGGGACCCTGCGGTCCATTGAGAAGGAAGAGGGAAAGCAATTCCGCCTCACGAAAAAATCCTATATTTATTACAGCCTGAACCTTGAACTCACCGATATCGAAACCAGCCTGATCGAATGGGCGGACAGCGTTGAACTGGTACGAGAAGCTTCAAAACCATTTGTTGGATGGTAGATTTGAAGATCTTATATGCCGGAAGCGGACCTGCTGACAACCGGTCACAGAAAACGTTCTGTCTGCTTTTCCTCGGCCTTTCTTTTTTGATGCTCATCGGCTGCGCGGGTGCCAAGCTGAAGGACGCAAGACGCGCCTTTCACAATGGAGATCCCCCAAAGGCGGCGCAGATCCTGTCGGATGTGGATGATTCAGGACTCGGCAGGCTTGTCACCCTGATGGAAAAGGGACTCGTGCTGCATCAGGCAGGAAGATATGAAGAGAGTGTCCGCGAATTGCGAAAGGCGTCTGATCTGATCCGGGAGCAGGATATTGTCAGTGTCACCCAGCAGACCGGTTCGCTTGTAACCAATGAATGGGTAACCGAATATAAAGGCGAGTATTGTGAACGGTTGTGGGTTCATACCTATCTGATGATGAACTACCTGCTTCTGGGTCAATATGAGGCCGCCCTGGTGGAAGCCAAGCAGGCGCAGAAAGTATATGACCGGTTTCCGGAAGCCCTTTCCGAAGAATATTTTACACGGGCCCTCATCGCCCTCTGTTATGAAAATCTTGATGAATATAACGACGCGTATATCGCCTACAAAAAGCTTGCGGAAAAGATGAAATATCCGTCCATTGTCCAGCCGGATATTGACAGGCTGGCCAGAAGGCTTGGTTTTGACGATGAAATTTCCAGTACGCCTCAAACCGTTTACACGGATGCCGGTTCCGCTGAACTGGTATTGTTCGTAAGCCTGGGCAACGGACCGGTGAAGATTTCCGGCAATATCATCCTGCCGCCGGGAGTCCGGTTTTCATTCCCGCGTTATAAAAAGCAGGATAAACGGGTCGGCAGGGCGGAAGTTTTCACTTCCGAAAGCCGAAAGCAGGTGATTACCTTGGAAACCGATGTGGTGGGGGTTGCCAAAAAATCTCTGGATGAGAGGGCAATGGAGATTTATGTCAAAGAGGCCGCAAGACTGGCGGCAAAAGAAGTAGTCATGAGACAGATTGGAAAAGACCAGGATGATATCATAAAGATACTGCTGCGGATTGCTTTTATGGTCATGGAGGAGCCGGATACCCGAAGCTGGCAGACGCTGCCGGCAAAGCTTTCTCTTATTAAGATGCCTCTTGAGCCCGGGGTCCATAAGATACGGGTTCAAATCCGTGGAGGCGGTTTCATGAAAGATATCGATCTCCCTGAAATTGAGTTTTCCCGAGGCCAGAGGGTTTTTTACTCTCTGCGCGCAAGCGGCGGGAGTGTTTCCGCGCAGGGGAGGAAAGAACCTGAGGTGGAGTTTGAAAGCAGTGAGCCGCTCGATTGAAAATGACACGGGTTCGCCTGTCTTTGAAACCGGAAGGGTTCTGGAACGCACCGGTTTGCAACAATGTGTGTTGATGGATCGCCGAGAGAACCCTTGTGCAGTAGAATGATTATGGAAACGGCTATAACAGGATCGGAAAAAAAACCAAATGGACCTGAAACATAATGTAATCCCGGATCATGTCAAAAAGATCCATCTTACCGCTGTATGCGGAACGGCAATGGGAGCGCTTGCCTGCCTGCTGAAGGAAATGGGATATGAGGTAACCGGATCGGATCATAAAGTGTATCCGCCCATGAGTGATTTTTTGATGGAAAAAGGAGTTCAGATTTTTGACGGGTTTCACGGGGAGAATCTTGAATACCGCCCCGATCTGGTGGTGATCGGAAACGCGGTTTCAAAGAATAACCCGGAAGCCGTAAAAACCTTTGAAATGGGACTTCCTTTTTGCTCCATGCCTCAGGCAGTCAACCGGTTTGCCGCAAATGGCAGAAAATCCATCCTTGTAACCGGTACCCACGGTAAAACGACGACCTCTTCCATGATGGCCTGGGTTCTTTATGAAGCCGGCCTTGATCCCGGGTTTATGATCGGCGGAATTCTGAAGAATTTTAACAGCAACTACCGTCTGGGCAAAGGACCCTATATCGCGATCGAAGGGGATGAATATGATACCGCCTTTTTTGACAAGGGGCCCAAGTTTCTCCACTATGACCCTCATATCGCCATACTGACCAGCGTTGAGTTCGATCATGCCGACATCTTTAAAGACTTTCAACATGTTCGAAGCGCGTTCGACAGGTTCATCTCCAAAATTTCAGAGAGCGGCACGCTGATCGCCTATGACGGGGACAGGGCGGTGCAGGATCTGATTCAAAACCGCAGATGCCGCGTCCTGACCTATGGCAAAAAAAAGGAGTCCATGTGGCGCCTTGGGAACGTGCGTGTTGAGCCGCCCTGGAGCCTTTTTGACGTGGAACATAACGGCAGCAGGTTTGAGACTTTCAGAACCGGTTTAATGGGAGAACATAATCTGTTGAACGCACTTTCCGTAATTGCGGCAGCCGATAGCCTGGGCATGGATCGCGGCGGCATTCAACGCGCTTTTGAAACCTTCCAGAATGTCAAAAGACGTCAGGAAATTCGGGGTGTCAAAAACGGGATAACGGTCATGGATGATTTTGCGCATCATCCGACTGCTGTGCGGGAAACCATAAAAGCGGTCAAGCCTTTCTACCCTGAAGGACGCCTGATCGCTGTGTTTGAACCGAGAACAAATACCAGCATGCGCAATGTTTTTCAGGATGTCTATCCTTCCTGCTTTGATCAGGCAGACATCATCTGTATCCGCAAACCGCCGCTTCTGGAAAAAATACCGGAAGGAGAGCGTTTTTCATCCGGCAAACTGGTTGAGGATCTGAAAAAAAGGAACCAGGATGCCCATTATTTTCCGGATACAGACGCCATACTTGAATTTATAGCCCAGACCGCGGTACCAGGTGACGTGGTTCTGATCATGTCCAACGGTGGTTTTGACAATATTCACACAAGACTTTTGGAGATGCTTTGAAATCTTCTACCCAAAAACGAATTATCCTGTTCTGGAGCCTTTCGCTTTTTTTGATTTTCAGCAGTATGCTGCATGCCGGAGCTGAAAATGCGGATGCGGGGAAGGAGGAGAGCCGGCCCTTGCGCATAGTATGCCTTGGCGATTCGATTACGCAATCGGCTGATGTGGTTTGCGGTTATCGCTATCCGCTTTGGAAAAAACTTGTGGATCTGGGAATTGAATTTGATTTTATCGGTTCCATGAAAGAACGGTATTTCGAGAATTCATCGGATCAATGCCCGGATTACAAGGGAAGGAAATTTGACCGGGATCATGAAGGACACTGGGGATGGCTGATAGACAATATTCTCGGTATCCAAAAAGATTTTCCGGATGGAACCGGCAGTGGAAGCCTGTCCGAATGGCTGAAGGGATATACGCCGGATATTGTACTGCTGCACCTGGGGCATAACGATGCCGGCATGGGAGAAACGCCGAAACAAATGGCCGGAGAACTGGAACAGGTCATTTTGCTTCTGCGGGAAGACAATCCAAATGTTTCGATCCTTCTTGCCAGAGTGATTCCTGTGGCGGATCCATCGTTGAACAGGCGGCTTGGCGCTCTGAATGCGGAAATGGATGGAATCGCGGGAAGAATGAGTACCCCGGCATCCAGGATACTCATCGTTGATTTCACAAAGGGGTTCAATCCGGAGAAAGATACCATTGACGGTACTCATCCGAACAGCCTGGGTTCTGAAAAAATGGCACAGAAGTGGTTTGAGGGGATCGTGGAGATATTAAAAAAAGAGTAGGAGTCCATTCCATTGCAGGTCAGGGTTCGCTGCATACCTGACCTGCAATGGATGATTATTTTACGATTGAAAAAATCCTGCTAATCCGGAATAGATCGAATCAAAGCTCCTCCTCCTTGAGGCGAACCAGAAGAACCGGTATTTTTGAACGGCGCAGCACTCTCTGTGAGGTGCTTCCAATCATGGCATCCACAAAACTTCCATGCCCTCTGGAACCCATTACAATGATATCGCAGTTGCACTTTTCCGAGCAACGGAGAATTTCTTCAACCGGGTTTCCGCTTGTCACAATAACTTCATCGGTTTGAAAAGGCTGGTCACAGAATTTTTCTTTAACATCCTGGCAAAATTGATCCAAAACCTGCCGAACCGGCACCCCGCTCCTTTTCTTACCGATCAGCGCTTCTCTTGCTTCATCAAAATGCTCTTTTTTGATCTCTTCCCATTTATCCTTGTCAATATACCCGAGAACGCTGGAGTAGACATCGGGATTGTCAATTACGGCATGGATGATTGTTATAGAGGCATCATAATGCTTTGCGAGGCTTACGGCGTAAGCAAAAGTTTTTCTTGCATAATCAGAAAGATCAGTCGCATAGAGAATTTTTTTAATTTTAACTTCCGGATACATTTTTTGTCCTTTCTTTTTTGAGTAGAACGCAGAATCAAAACAAACATTGCCTGCGAAGTTCAGACCGCCGTACTGTTTTTCCTATAAGGCAATCACATTGGCTGCGTCAACGTTAAAATCATCCCGCAGAACGCGAGACAGCGGTTTTTCAGAGATCGTTTTTGGAATCTTTTCAACAAGTTGAAGATAAGAGGGGACGGCGTTTTTTTCGAGCTCGGCATAACAGGCTTTTTTTATTCCCTCCACATCGATCCTTTCCCCTTCAAAGGGCGCAATTGCAGCCACAAGATCGCTTTCACCGGGGGCACCGGACGCGGCCTTGATGCCGTAAACGCACACTTCGGAAACCGTTTGATTTTCACCAATTATTTTTTCCACAAGATCCGGCTGGATAAAATCTCCCTGTCTGCGGAGACCGCCTCCTTTCCGGAAATCAAAATAGAAGAAACCTTCATTATCCTGGTGGCAAATATCTCCACTCCTCAGCCATCCTCCTCTGGTTTTTTCTTTTGATTCTTCTTCCCTGCCAAAGTATTCAACCTCGGTTGCTCCTGTTTTCATCCTGCTTATCAGTTCACCACGCTCCCCGGGCTTGACTTCATGTTCATTTTCGTCAACAATTTTCATTTCCATGAAGTTTTCAAGCGGTTTGCCAAAGGAACCTACCGGGCCCGATCCCGGGGGATTATGCGCGAGACCGCCTTCAACGGCGGCATACCATTCATGAATTTTGACATTGAATCTTGTCTCAAATTCTTTCCATATCGCGGGAGGCGTCCCCGCGCTGATTACCTTCCGCACCGGATTGTCTTTGTCATGATCCAAAACCGGTTCATTATAGATTCCCGACATCATTCCCCCCAGCAGCGAAAAGGTGGTGCAGCCGTATTTTCGGCAGATATCCCAGATTTTGCTTTTTGTGAAACGTTCGCCGATAACACCGTGCAGCCCTTTTGCAAGCACCGGGAACAGGGTGACGGACTGGGCGTTTCCATGGGTCATGGATAAACCGGTATACGGAATTTCATCCGGCTGGTACTGCCAGATCAAATCCGCCAGAAAACCGTAAGTCATATAACGATCCGCCTTCAGTACAACGCCCTTGGGATCTCCTGTTGTGCCGGATGTGTGAATAATCTGGGCAGGCGCACTCAAATCCAGGGGAACCGTTTTGTCCGGAAGATCGGTATTCCCGCTTTCAAGGATATCATTCAACACCGGAAAGTACCGGGAGACGGGTATGTTGTGATGCGGTTTATAGCAGATCCCTATAATCGGAACATCTTTTATGGTATCGTTGATTTCCAGAAAGTTGTCGATAAATTCATCACCAATAATGATTCCCTTTGATTTGGTGTTGTGGATCTGGAATGCCAGTTTACTTCCCTTTGACCTGGGATCAACCGGCACGGATATCGCCCCGATTGAAAGTGCTGCAAACATGCCGTACAGAAATTCCGGATGATTTCGCAGCATAATCACGAATGTATCACCCTTGCCGATGCCGGCCTCTAAAAGAGCATGAGAAAGCCGGTTCGTGTTCTCATAGATGGTTCCATAGGTTATCGTCTCATCGCTGCCATCGTCATTGACAAACGTGAGGACTTTTTTTTCCGGCTCCGGGGATGCCAGCCCCAGGCATTGGAAGATGGGAAGCTTTTCAATGGACATTGACATGCTGACTCCTCTTTGCCGAACAACACCCTTTGCGAATGATTTTTACCGCTCCGGGAATAAAATTTTATTTTTCCTGAACGTTAGCGAAGTTGAAAAGTTACCTGTCCGATCATTTTTGAAGAAATATTTTCAATTTTCCTGATGTTTTTGTCAAGGCAAAAAGATTCCGGTTCAACCTATCTCCTGGAAGACTCCCGGATGTAAGGTCGGAAACGAATTTTTCCAAAACATCGCGGCAAATGGAAATTCAATTCGTCGACAGGAGACCATGCACCCCAGTGCGGATGTGAGGTGCCGTCTCCGCATTTGTAGAAATTGGCCCGCCAGAGTTTTCTTTCGGAAGGTTTCAGAGGCCCTGCATATTTTTCAAGCAGAACAAAGGGAATGAATATCTCGACATGCCAGGTGGTTTCCTTTTGGATTTCCGGATCGATGACGGCAGGCATCGAGTGATAAATTTCTATCTGCCCTCGATCCTCTGATGAAAGAGGGGTATACTCTTTGAATCCGGGACCGTTGCGTTCCGGGTCGACAATGTAGAAAGCCAGCAGCGCTCCGCCGCAATTTAATTCAAAATTGAAGTAGCCGCCATCCGGTTTTGGCTGCACAAAAAATTCGACACAACTGTCTTTATATACGGCATCCTGAAACTGCGTGTGGACGCATTTTACATAATGATCCCGTACCTGGAATATCACATGGAGCCCTTCCGGGCTGTGGAGCAGCTTGACCTGTGTCACGGGTCTGTGGCTGCTGCCTTCAGGTCTGAAAGAGGCGATATGCAGAGCAGGCACCTTTCCCCAGACCGGACCATCCCATTGTCCCGGAAGCTTGATATCCTGTCCTGCGGGAAAAACGGTGTATTCAGGTTTTTCAGACTCAAGGCAGCCCATTATCGCTCTTCTACTCGATAGGCCATGACTTTATTGTCAAAGAATGTGGGAATGAGCAACAGGTTTTTGCTTTTGATATATTCCAGATCCGCTGAATTGATTTTATCGGCCGTCGTGTCCAGAAGCAGGTCTACTTTACCGGAAGCATGAACCAGGTATGTCCTGCCATGCCAGTCTGAAATAAAAAAGTTTCCTTTCCCATCCGGCCGCAGCCCGTCAATTCCGGAACCTGGTTTTGCCAGTGTCGTGATTTTTTTGCTTGCCAGATGGATTGCTTTCAGAGAACCGTCACCGGAGTTGCCTACAATCAATCTGTCTTTTTCAATAGAGAGGCCATTCGGCTGACTGATTTCAGATCCCTTGATCCAGATGTCCATTTTTTCCTGGCGCAACATATAGATTGCACTGTTTTCCGGGGACATGTCTGTAACATAAATATTTCCGGAAGAGTCGGCGGCAACATCATTCAGGAATTTGGATCCGGCAGCGGAATATCGGTTCCGTATCTTGCCCGTTTTCCGATCTATCTTGACCAGATGGTCGATGTCTGAGACGTAAAGTGCATCGCCATAGAGGGCGGAGCCTTTTGGCGCGTTTAATCCTGTCGCCCATTTCAGCACCAGGATCGTGCCGTCAGGAGAGAGTTTGGAGATAAAGCCGTTATTGTTTTTTTCCGTTGGTTTTCCGCAGATATTTGAAACAAAAAGGATATCTGAAGATTCATCGTACAGAATCGATTCCGGGACCTGCATCCCTTCCGCTGTTTCCCATTGTTTTGTCAGCTTATATTGAATCTCCTTGGCATGACCTTTATTGAAGTCGAGAATTCCTGAAACAACAAACAGGGATAAGCAGCAAACAAAAGCAGGCCGTATAAAAGCGGTTTTTCGCACAATACACCTCCTGACCTGAGGCAAGCCCAGAGTCCTTCGATCTGCAGGGCATCATCACTAAACAGATGGCGTATCGGCTGATCGTTTATTTTTAAACTTCAGCCGGATGGGCGGGAGGGAGGTAAGGGCACTCGATGATACGTGAAGAAGTGCCCTTTCGAGCTTCAGCAGGTCATTACAAAACCGTGACATTCACTGCCGAAGGACCTTTTTGCCCTTCTTCGATATCAAAGCTGACCCGATCGCCTTCATTCAGAGATTTGAAGCCGGCAGCGTTAATCGATGAATGATGGACAAATACATCCGGTCCATCGCCTTCCTGTTCAATGAATCCATACCCTTTACTGTCGTTAAACCATTTTACAATTCCATTAGCCATGACGTGTTCTCCATTTTGATAAACATTCTTTCCTCAGGATAAAACAATCTCGATTGATCGGATTGTTGAAGTCAGACACCCCGATTTATCCTGTCCCATATACAACGTTCCTGTAAAAAAGAGGCAAGTTCAAGAGAGGGTTTCAGCAGTTGTTTTAAGTGCGGTATCATCCAATTTCAGCGTTAAAGCAGGGGAGTCGATCCTTGAAATATTTTGATATGCGTTTTCGGTTTTCTTTTCTGCTCTTTCTTGAATTAAAAATCTGTTTTCACTTTTGCGAGTATTTCCATTAAATCGTAAAAATCGAACAGGTTTAATGCTTTCTCTTTTAGAAACGTTCAGTCTGATCTGAATTATTATAGAAGGTCGGTTTTGTCAAGGATTTGGTTTTTTTATCGGTTCCTGTTTTTGGACCGCACCCTATTCCGCTTTTTATTCTACATAATCCTGGAACAACCGATGAACGGTCTGGGCGTGCCAGTTGCCCCGGTTTGTGAAGGTGGGGATTTTTTCATCCTCCAGGTATTTTGCAATTTCTTCATACGTTTTGTTTTTTTCACGCATTTTGATAATGATTCCCCTGACTTTCCGATGAAGCGGATCATTTGATTTTCTGGATTTTTTTCTTTGGGGCGCGCCATAGAAATTTAACTTGATATTGTTTTTCTCCGATATCAAATGTTCCGCCAGGCTGTGAAGCGCGGTTGCAATTTTCATTTCAGCTTCAGCGATCATTGTCTGACTTTTTGCAGATTTTTCCAGATAAGTTTCAACCGATGGCGAAATTTTCCGGATCAGTTCCGCAAGAGAAGGGGATGAATTTTTCGTTCCGGCTTTTTGATTTCGATGATCTCTTTTATTTGGAAAGGATGTTTTATTCGGAAAGGATGTCTGCTTGTTGTAGGCGTTCATGCTGTTTCCTTATGAGGTTTAATTTTGATAAAAAACATATTTTCAATGCGGCTCATTGTCAAGTCAAATAGTTCAGGCCAATAGTTCTGAAGAGATCGGGAGTCATCCGGCCTGAACGCATGAAACCGTTCATTCTGCCGATTACCCTGTTGAAATTATGGAAAAAGCAAAACACGGTTCGACAATGTCGAAGGCAGGCAGGGTAATTCCGGGAAATTTTTTATTTTTCCAGATGATATCCGGTGCCAACCGGATGAGGTTCCCCGGTTTTTCGTGCCCGATCTTCAGCTTATCCGGCGATTACATTTTTCGGAAGCCTGTTGGTAAAGATATCAACCGCTTCCTGGACCATGTCTTCGACTACTTCGCGGGCTGGTTTGATCTCTTTTACGAGCCCTGAAATCTGTCCGGCAAAACCGCCGACGTGGTCATCAATTTTCGCTTTGATAAATCCTCCAAGCAGCGCAGACGCAAGAAGAACCTGAAACGGAAATTGCAGTGCTTCAAGTCCTGAGGAATTCCACAGATCATGGAACCGGGTATAGCTTGCGCGGGAGGTTTTACCGGTGTAAAGGGTGCTTACCCGTGTATCCTCATCGGTTGACTCAATGATTCTTTGTTTGCAGAGATCCATGGCGCCGCCTTCTTTTGTGGCAAGGAAACGGGTTCCTACCCATACGCCGATGCATCCCATTGCAAGAGATGCGGCAAGGCCTCTTCCATCGCCGATGCCGCCTGCCGCCAGAACCGGTACAGGAGCGGCTGCATCAATTGCCTGGGGGAGAAGCGCCATCGTTCCGACCCTTCCCGTGTGTCCGCCCCCTTCATGCCCCTGTGCCGCAATCAGATCGACTCCTGATCTAGCGACACGTCCGGCATTTTTTGAGTTGCCGACAACGCCCAGCACCTTCATCCCATTTGCATGTGCTTCTTCGGTCATAAATCCCGGATCACCCAACCCTGCACAAAAAAGCGGTACCTTTTCTTCGATGCATATGCGGACAGCTTCTTTTGGACGCATGGTCACCGTATCTGTTTTTACAACGAGATCGGTATCCGGAAGCCCCATTTCAGCCTGTGTCTTCCTGAACCATGCAAGATGCTTTTCGGGAAGCAGTTTTAAAACTTCGGACAAGAGCATTTCATTGTCTTTTGCAAGTCCTTCTGAAGGAAGATGCTTGGGCAGGAGCAGATCAACCCCAAACGGTTTTTCTGTCTTTGATTTGATCTCCCGGATCGCTTCTCTCAGTTCCTGAAGATTGAATCCGGCCCCTCCTAAAACACCCAATCCGCCGGCTTCGGAAACGGCGACCACCAGTTCAACCGGAGCTCCGTTCGGCTCACCGATAAGAGTTGGTCCCATTCCGGCACTGATGATCGGATATTCAATGTTCAGCATATCACAAAGTTTTGTTCGAAGCACATGTCTGCCCATAATACCTCCTCCATAA
>CAZOEW010000078.1:0-15757 GCA_964578935.1 uncultured Desulfobacterales bacterium
TTGAAGCCATGTATTACCTAAAGTCAGCAACCTGTCAAGTTTAAGAGTAAACCCATTATTGAAAACCAGGGTGTAAATGTTCACCGTATGGAGCATGAACCTCAAATATCAAGTGCAGCTTGCCTGAAAATCTCTTGCGGTGTATAGAAGTGTTTATCATAATAATTTTCCGATTCAAATGTTTTCTCAGCGATCAAGTGGCCTCTTGAGTGAAGTCTATCGCGGCCATTTGGATAGCGTTCTTCATGAAGTGTAGCGTCAAATTTGAAACTGTCTGAGGGAGCTCGCGACCGAGTTTTTCAAATTTAGCGAAACAAATGATAGAACGCTCCAAATGCCGCAATCAACGAACGAGGAGGCTATTGATCACTGTTCAATCGGAATATACTTATGACAACGGCTATAATCGATCTGTTTTTTAAGGTTGGCGTCACAACCGAAGTAAATTGTACCAGCACACCGGTAATTCGGAAAAGATGATTTACATTAATTTACAGGGCGTTTTAGTGATGTAAAAAATTGTTTCTTAAAGGAACAACGATATAATCCAGGCAGGTGACACATGATCCGGCACCTTATAAGATGGCAGTTCGTTTTACTCTTATTGAGTTATCCGTTTTTTGCGATGGCTGACAACCCATTGACCGATGACGAGAAAAAGACGGTTGTCTATGGAATGTACCGGGACTACAAAAAAGATTTTCCCGAAGTGAAGGATATGGCTCCACAGGAAGCGATGGAGCTTCTGCAAACAGGCAAAATCTTATTTGTTGATACCCGGAAAGACGCGGAAATGAAAATATCCATGCTTCCGCAGGCAATTTCCGAAGAAACATACCTGAAAAATCAGGGTCGATACAAAGACAAAAAGATTGTTCTTTACTGCACCATCAGCTACCGAAGCGGAAAACTCGCCCAAAGGCTGAACAAACAGGGAGTGGAGGCATATAATCTGACAGGCGGGTTGCTGGCCTGGGTGCTGGAAGGTGGAAAGGTTTATGACAAGAAGGGTGAAACCAGACGCATTCATGTATACGGCAAAGAATGGAATTACCCCCCAAACGGTTATGAAACCGTCATGTTCACTTTTTTTGAACGACTTTTCTGACAGGAATTCAATACGGAGGGCCGGATTACAATGCCTGCACCGATCTATCTTGACTACAATGGCACAACCCCTCATGATCCTGAAGTCATCGAGGCCATGAGGCCGTTCCTCGAATCAGAATTCGGAAATCCATCCAGCGCACACTGGTATGGAATCACTCCCAAACGCGCGGTGGAAAAAGCGCGGGAACAGGTTACGGATTTGCTCGGCTGCGGTTCAGAAGAGATCATCTTTACCAGCGGGGGTACGGAGTCGAACAATCATGCCATCAAAGGATTGGTCGGCGCATTGGGGAGAAAAGGCGGCCACATTATTACCTGTGCCATCGAACACCCGGCTGTTCTGGAGGTTTGCCGATACCTGGAAAAAACCGGTTTGGAAATGACCTGCCTTCCGGTGGATTCTTTCGGTCTGATTGATATTTCCGATGTCGAAAGGTCTATCCGCGCCGATACGATTCTCATCACCATCATGCATGCCAATAATGAAGTGGGAACCATTCAGCCGATCCACGAAATTTCGCGTCTGGCTTCCAGACACAACGTTGTGATGCATACCGATGCCGCGCAATCCATCGGAAAAATTCCAACAGATGTGAAAGAACTGGGTGTGGACCTGCTTTCACTTGCCGGCCATAAATTGTATGCCCCGAAAGGGATCGGCGCCCTGTATATCAAAAAGCCGCTCAAACTGGAAAACTTCTGTCATGGCGCGGGACAGGAAAAAGGTCTCCGTGCCGGAACCGAAAACGTTCTCGAGATTGTGGGACTGGGAAAAGCATGCGAAATCGCCCGAAACAACCTCGCACAGAATATGGCGCACATGGTAACCATGCGCGACCGGCTTCATGCAGGGCTCAGCGAACGGCTTGAAAACATTCGGTTGAACGGGCATCCGGAAAAGAGACTGCCCAACACCTTGAGCCTTTCGTTTCAAAACCTGGAAGCCAACCGGATACTGGAGGAGATCGGTCTCGAGGTGGCTGCTTCGGCAGGGGCTGCATGCCATGCCGATACCATGGAAATATCTCATGTGCTGAGAGCCATGAACCTTCCCCTGGAATGGGCCAAGGGAACCGTCCGCTTCAGTGTGGGCCGGATGACCACCGAGAATCAGATCGATCGGGCGATTGGGGTTGTTTCCGATGCCGTCACCCGGCTGCGGAAAACGACATAGTTCAAGCTTACGAAGGATTTGAGCTGTGAGGCCGGGAAGCGATCACTTGAGGTAATAGAAATATGCACCAAATTGACTGCAGCTAAGGATTTAAAAAAAACCACAGCTTTTCCCGGTCTTTCACAAGCGAATGGTTCTGCATTTTATTGATGCCAGTTAAAAGAAAGCTTTCGGTTGGATTGAGCACAGTCACGCAAATAAAGGTTAATTAAGTTTTGGTACGGAATGCCGGTTTCCTCTGCTAAATTTTTAAAATAATCAATAACATCTATGCCTATCCGGATGGTCACCTGTTGTTTTAAATGTTTAGCATAAGGATTTCGGCGCCCTTTCATTTTGTCAAAATCATATTCTTTTCTCATCATGACCTCCTAAAATAAACGCCTTGTTCCTTTTTAGTTGCTTTCCTTGCCGAAATAATACGTATTTTTAATTCGTCACTCCGATAACAATGGCAAACAACTAATATTTTAAGGCTTTGACTTAGACCTAAAAGGATGAACCTTTCCTCTTGAATGGAATGGTCTGGATCATCAAATTCAATGGCATTTTCATCAAAAAAGACAGTCTGTGCCTCTTCAAAGGAAACATCATGTTTACGAATATTTGATGTATTTTTCTTGTCATCCCATTCAAAAATAATTTTTTTCATAATTAATCTATAATTATATTATAATTATTTGTCAAGCAGTGTAATGAGGGCTATTTTCCTTTCAGAACGTAAAGTTTAGCGGAAGCTGCGCAGTTTGGGGCTTACGCTGGAACGTTTTGTTAACCAAATTTTATATTCCTTAGTATGCTTTTTAGCCACAAATTACCTTGAGGGGTGATCAGCCAATATAATCCAGCGCAATTTATGATTACTGTCATCCAGTAAGTTATTCTGAATGATAATTTCTTCGACTTGTGTCTTAAAAAACTTTGTGCGATCGCTGCACCAGGCCAACCGCCCAATAAAGCTATTGTGTGCAAAGAACTTTCCTGGGTCCTCCATGCCCCCCATTCTGCGGCGTTTTTGTCTTTAGCGTACATAAAAAAAGCCAGAATGCTAAGTATAGCATAAAGTCCAATAATAATGGCAGGGATGTAGTTATAACTATAAAGGAAGTAAATCACACACCCAAAGGAAATGAATAATAGAATAGAAAAGAAGAATATATGGATATATTTATTTCGAGGATTGAACTCCTCGCTCCAACAAAGAGGTTCGGCTCAAGAGGAGGTTTTGGAACCAGTTCCATCTAGTTTCTCATGCTCGTAACCGGCGCCGGAAGTCTCCCCCCCCGCTTCAAAAAATTCTCAGCGGAATAGGGATTTACCTCCATAATGGGCGCCTCTCCAAGCAACCCTCCGAAATCAACCGACTGCCCGGCCTTTTTTCCGGGGACCGGGATCACCCGAACCGCCGTTGTTTTGTTGTTGATGATACCGATGGCCAGCTCATCGGCAATAATGGCATTGATGATATGTTCCGGCGTATCCCCGGGGATCGCAAACATATCAAGCCCGACAGAACAAACGGCAGTCAGGGCTTCCAGTTTCGCAAGAGTCAATGAACCTTTTTTCACCGCTGCAATCATTCCTGAATCCTCGCTTACCGGTATAAAGGTTCCGCTCAATCCTCCGACATTTCCGCTCGCCATTGCCCCGCCTTTTTTTACCGCGTCCATGAGCAATGCTATTGCCATGGTGGTGCCGTGCGCGCCGATGGATTCAATCCCGAATGCTTCAATGATATTGGCAACCGAATCTCCGCGAGCAGTCGTTGAAGCCAGTGAGATGTCCACAATTCCGAATGGAATGTCAAGATTCCCGGCAAGCTCCCGGCCGATGAGTTCCCCGCCCCGTGTAATTTTAAAAACCGTTCTTTTAATGATCTCCGAAAGCCCGGTCAGATCACACTCCCGATTTTTATCCACGACGCTGTATACGACACCTGGACCACTTATCCCGATATTCAGAGACATGTCCGGCTCTCCGACACCATGAAAAGCTCCTGCCATAAACGGATTGTCCTCAGGTGCATTGGCGAATACAACAAATTTCGCGCACCCAATGGCATCTTTGGTTTTAGAAGCGGTCTGTTTCAGCATGCCTCCGATCATATTGACGGCATCAAGATTCATCCCCGCGACATTGGTACCTACATTGAGGAAAGAACAAATCCGGCTGGTTTCTGAAAATACATCTGGAAGCGATTCAATCAGAACGGTATCCGAGGCAGTCAGCCCTTTTTGTACCATCGCACCAAATCCGCCGATAAAATCAATGCCGGAATCCTTTGCCGCACGATCCATTGCTTTTGCCATTTCAATATATTTCTGCTTTGTGCAATGAGTCTCCATGATCAGACTTACCGGGGTTATGGATACCCTTTTATTAACGATGGGAATTCCATACTTGGATTCCAGTTTTTCCGCCTCTTTCACCAACCTCTGCGCGTTGACGGATATTTTCCGGTAAACCTTCTCTTTAAAGGCTTCAAAATCCGAGTCAATGCAATCTTTCAGATTAATTCCCAGCGTCGTGGTACGGATATCCAGATTCTGATGCAGAATCATACTGGCGGTTTCAAATACTTCTTCTACGGATATCGGCATCGTTTACACCCTGTGCATCATCTTAAAAATGTTTTCATGCTGTATCTGGATCTTCAGTTGAAGCTCTTCTCCGATCTTCTCCAGTTCTTGTCGGACTTCCTCCATTTTATATCCCGACTCTTTCATATCGACCAGCATGGTCATGACAAAAAAGCTGCCCATAATCTTCTGACTGATATCTTCAATATTGATATCGCACTCATACAAAAGCATTGAGATTTTGGCGACGATGCCTTTTTTATCTTCACCGATAACCGTGATGAAAAGCAATTCCTTTTCCATGGGTTTAACCTTATTTTGTTTTGGAAAATTTTGAGTGGTTAGAACTGATTTAAAATCCTTGAACCGGGTCTAAAGTCGCGCCGGGTACAGCGGTAAATATTCCTGAAAACTGCCATCCGGAACTGAGCTGGCAGCGGTTTACCAAAAGCCTGAACTCGCGACTCCCGGCAGTTCTCTGGGGTGCATCCAATATGCCTTGCAATATATTGTTTGATTGTTTCAGGTTTTCGCCACTGCTGTCAATTACAGGAAGCATCATCCGCATATGCAACTACCGATACGGTGTTCTCATTTTCATTGGTAACATAAACATAATTTCCACTTCGCGGCGCTGCAATACCGTTTGACTCGTCGCGCAGCGGAATTATTTCCGCAATCGAATCATCGGATGTCCGTATGACAGCCAGCGATTTCGTCTGGAGGCTGGAAACAAACACATAGCGACCGTCAACAGATGAAGCGATTCCAAATGGCGTAAAACCTACCGGAACTCTTTTTATGATGGATCCCTCCCGGATGACCGTTGCGGAAAAATTTTTCTCGTCAACCAGATACAGGTCCCCTCCGGGCAGTATGGTCATATCGGGTGTATTGGAAATATTGATGCCATCTATTCCCAAATCGATTCTTTCAAGAACCCTGTAATTGGATAAATCAATTTTCAATATAACGTTTTCTTCCGTACTCAAATAGAGATAATTGTCTTCGTCCACCTGCATTTCATTCCAGGAGGCAAGCGCAATCGGCCGGTACTCTCCGCGGTTTAACAGAAACTCGTTAATAACAGGATGAGTTACGGTTGTCTGTACATTCGGCAGGACAGCCTCACCATAAATCAGATTCCATTCACCTGGAGAGTTGTAAGCACATCCCTCCCTGGGATCATTGATAAGATGAACAGTTTCCGGGTCATCATAGAACGGATGCAACCAGGAGCTGTAATGGCTGTTTCGAGTCCAGTCGTCTGCGGAGTCGGTATCGACACCATTCGGGATTCGTGAATACCCGCCGGTTATTTGAGGTTTTCCATTTATAAAGGGCAATTCAAGCGGAGGAACGATTTGAATCACCGCGTTCGAGTAAAATTTACCGTCTCCGCTATAATTGTTTACCGTCACCCCATCGACAATGTTCTGCCAGGGGGGTAAGATCTCCGGTGACTCTTCATAATCCAGGATGCCGTTATCATCCCGATCAAGATCCATTCCTTCTTCACCGGTAAAATTTTCCACCAGCAGAAGGGTTAGGGTACCGTTATTGAATTTCTTATTTAAAAATCCGGAAACCCAGTAACCGTTTTCATCCGGTTTCACATCGCGCATAACCGCCCCGATTTTGCCGACTGTCAATGGACATTTCAATGGGCATTCACTGCTCTTTGGATTGTCCATGCAGATTGGATCCGTCATGTCAGGTACCAGGGACATGAAACTGCATTCGCCATCAATCGCAATAAGGGAATAATCCGAATCATCAATCAGATCACCGAAATATACTTCCGCGTATTCCAAGGTGTCCTGCCCCAGGGGTATTGTTGCCAGAACGGTATGATCGGATGTCTGGATAATCCGTATCGAATCCTCACGGGTATCGGTCACATAAACAGTATTTCCATCCCGAGAAACCGTAATCGCATACGGTCTGACTCCGACAGGAATCGTTTGAATATTGGCATGATCCGATGTCCGCAATACCGAAACCGTTCCATATTCATCGTCTTCTGTATTCACAACATATACATGACTTCCGTCAGGAGATGCTGCCAGTCGTTTGGGGTTTCGGCCGACAAGGATAGTTTTTACAACCGTGTTATCCAGCGCCCGGATTACCGTTACCGTATTCTGGAATGCGTTTGTCACATACAGGAACTCCCCCTTTTCCGTTGATACTGAAATGATATCATAAGGTCTCAATCCCACTGCCACCCTTGCCCGATACCAGCCGGCTTCATAGCGATACAGCCCACCTTGTGGAGGCTCGCCAATCCACATACCACTCTCTTCAGCTGCATCCCGATCTGCGAAGGTATGGATGACTGAAATAAATTCGGCATTTTCAGGGTTCCGGGGATGGATTTCAAGCCTCGCCAGAATGCGGGCATCATCGGCAGGATCGATTATATGGATGATTCCACCTTCAATGACATATGGATAGGTCCGGTTCGGAGTCTTAATTTGTTCGCTGTTTAAAAATTCCAACACAAAAGAGCAGTCTGGATGCTCTGATTCAACAACATGGAATATCCCTTCAATCTTTATATCATCATAGACAAACTGGTCACCCGTAAAAGAGCGACTGACCGGTCTTGCCTCATGAGAAGGGTCATCCACACCGCAACTTATCGCAAGAAACCCGATCAGACCGATGATCAAAAAAAGTTTCCAGAACTGATGCCATTTTTTTTCAGAAACGATCATTTTCATAATCAACATATCCCGATATCCTGGCCGGGATGATCCGGCCATGCATTTGCCGGGTAAGGATTGGTTCGAAATAGCATAAAAAACCGAACCGGAAAAAATCCTTCTGGGCATAAACCATGTTCGCACTGCGAACCTGTATTTTAATATAGTCTTCAGCCCTCATTATATCAAGAAAAAAAGGAATATTTTGAAAATATGTGGTTCCAGAAAAGGAATCAAGGAGATTCGGCATTGCCCAATGACAGCTGCGATAAACAGTTTGGTTGAACATACAGGAATCAATGAGTCTGGTCAAAAGTGTGTCGCCGATCGTGATATTTGTCTTGATCCTGTTGCTTATTAACTATAAATTCTGGGACGATATGAAGAACAGAGCAGGGACAGCCGAAAATCGTATTTATCGCTTCCGGATCACCAGGTGATAAAGCAGGTTTTATGGAAGGAGATGTTATTCTCTCAATCAGCCATAAAAAGTCGGAAAAGGATTCGAGTATTCTTCGGATTGTCAGGATGCTTCGAGAGGATGCCGGAACAACACATACCCTGTTGATCATGAGGGATGGACAAATAAAAACGATCCGGCTTACCCTTGAGAACCTGTATGAAACAGCTCCAGACCTGCGATCCGCTACCCGCTGTTTTTAAAGGCATAACCATGGACAAAAACCCAGGTTCAGACAGCATAATTTTTCTTGTTTCAATAAAAAATGAGTTGCATGAAAATATCGATTATGTTAACCGTCTATGTTTGATTTATAGTTTCCGGATAAGGATCAATTTGCTGAAAGGAATGAATTCGCGATGACTTCGAATAAAGAACTGAAGCTGGCTTATGCGCTGGCTGTTATTCTGTTTCTTGTGGGCGGACTATGCTATGCGGCCTTTCCTGTTGAAAGCCCGAAAGACCCGGTTAGAAAAATATTTAAAACATCTGCGGGAAGCGTATTGTTCACCCATAAAGTTCACAGAACAGAAACAGGATATGGTACTGCATGTATTGACTGCCATCACCACAATGAAGAGGATGAGTCGGACTTCAAAGCCTGCGGCGAATGCCATAAAGTTGAAGAGCCGAAAACAGTTCCCTCAATCTGTCTTGATTGTCATGAAGCTGCGGGAGAGATTGAAGAACATCATCCAAAAAATCCTGATGAATCTGCATATGCTTGCAGTGAATGCCATATGCCCGTAGAAGATGGATCTGCTCCAAAGGCTTGTGGCGACTGTCACGAACCGGATGAGATTGAAAGTCAGGAAAAAACCATGAATTTTTTAAAACGATCCGATGCATTCCACAAGCAGTGCATTGACTGCCACAAAGAATATGGTTCAGGTCCGGTTGATTGTTCATCCTGCCACGTAATGTAAAGGGAAGGTATCATGATTAAAAGATCATTCTTTGGTTTACAGAAACCCAGACTTGAATATGACATTATCAGCACAACTACACCAGAGCTCCTGGAAATATCCGCATCAGAAACCGTTCAGCTTTTTTCAAAAACCGTTTTTGATAATAAGAACCAAACTCTTTTACAGAAAGGCGATGCGGTAAAAACAGGTCAGAAATTGACCATCTTAAAGGGGAGTGAGGATTACGTAATATCTCCCATTACAGGAACCGTTGCCTCTATCTCACCTTGCATCGGTGATTTTGGAATCCAGATGACCTCCGTAATCATCAAACGAGATGCTAAAGAAGAAAAAGACAGCCGGTTCGGTGAAGTTGCAAAGACACCCGGGCTTCAAAATACAAAAGATTTCCTTGCGTGTCTGCCGGGTGTTCTTCCATCAACTCTTTTTTCCGAATCCGACCGAAAAATCGATATGGTTTTAATTAACGGTATGGATTCAGACCTGCTTGTCAATACAAAGCAGTATATTGTAAAGACTTCGGCAAAGGCCATCAAAAAGGGGATCGAGGTTCTAAAAGAAATCACGGGAATTAAGAATTTCATCATTGCAGTTCCGGAAACACTTTCCCAGGAAGCGTTGTCAACCGGTGCGACTGTCAAGACTGTCGGTTCAATCTATCCGAAAGCGCTGCCCTACCTGGTTTTAAAAGACATACTCGGGAAAGAAATCCCGGCTGGGAGTTCGTTCCAAGAGCTTGGCGTACTGCTTCTCGGTGCCGAAGCAGTTGCTTCACTCGGAACAGCATATATTACAAACGAAATACCAACCCAAAAAATTCTTACCGTTATTGACAAAAATGGCTTTAAGAAACTGATATCCACTAGAATTGGCACACCGCTGAAGGATATCTTTTCAGCCCTCGGCATTATGGCGGGAGATGGTGATCGGATCATCCTAGGTGGGCCCATGACAGGATCTTCTGTTTATACCGAAGACCATCCAGTATGCAACGATACGGATGCCGTGATTGTACAGAACAGAAATGCCATACCTTTTATTTCCGACAATGCGTGCATCAACTGCGGAGAGTGTGTTCGAATCTGTCCTGCAAAAGTACCGGTAAACATGCTTGTCCGCTTCCTTGAGGTGAGCCATTACGAAGAGGCCGCGGACAGTTATGATCTTTTCTCATGCATTGAATGCGGTCTTTGCAGTTATGTCTGTACTGCCAAAATTCCAATTTTTCAATATATAAGGCTCGGAAAATACGAGCTTGCCAGAATTCATGCAGCGGAGGCGGAGAATGTTTAACCAGAAAAAATTTATTGTTTCACATGCCCCTTTCTGGCATGACGGGAGCTCGATTTCGACAAAGAATTATCATATCATGCTTGCAGCGATGCTGTCGGTTATCCCGGGTTTCTTGCAATACGGCGGACCCGCTGTTGCGGTCGTCTGTTTTTCCATCTCTACGGCTATGATATGGGAACTTATTATCAACCATATGAGCAAACGGTCTGTTTCCATCGGTGACGGTAATGCGGCACTGATCGGACTCCTCTTTGCGATGATGATACCTGCGACGACACCCTGGTGGGGCGTTCTTGTAGGAACAATGGTTGCGATTGTTATCGGAAAGCAGATCTATGGAGGACTTGGAGGCAATCCGTTTAATCCAGTCCTAATTTCCATTGCCATTCTTTCGCTGTCCTGGAAAGGTATGTTTAACTTCGATGAAGCCTTATTGGCCTATGACTTCGATTTTAATATGATTTACCCCCTGGCTGCTCTTAAAGCTTTTGGACCGGATTCCGTCTCATCGTTTTCAACCACCGATCTTCTCATGGGAAGACAAATCGGAGGAATCGGTTCAACCTGCGGTATCGCTATTGTTGTCGGCGGAATCTACCTGATCGTCCGCGGCTTTATTCGCTGGGAAATCTCTGTCTCCTTCATCGCCGGTATTTTTATCACGGCGCTCCTTTTCACCATGTTCGGAGAAGAGGGCAAATACGCTGGACCTCTCTTTCATCTCTTTACCGGCTATACCCTTATCGGGGCCTTTTATCTGGCTACAGAAGATTCATCCTCACCGGTCAATTTTATTCCCATGCTCATCTATGGAGCCGGCTGCGGGATCATGACGATCCTGATAAGAAATATAGGTGCCTATGTGGATGGCGTTGTTCTTGCGATCCTGCTGATGAATATCGCCAATCCGCTTCTGGATAAAATCAGGCCCAAAGCGCTTGGAAAGGTTGTTGAAAAATGAATGAAATGATCAAAATGGTTGTTGTTCTCACCATCCTCAGCTCTGTTTCAGGGGGGCTCCTTGCAGCCGTACAAGAAAGCACCGCTGCCAAAATTGAAAACCAGCAGCTCAAGTTCGTTAAAGGGCCGGCGATAAAAGCAATATTGGAAGGTTCTTCCAATGACCCCATTACCGATCGTTTCAAGGTTGTCGACGGGGAACTGGAAAAAAGTTTTTTTGTCGGCAAATTCAACGGAAAGGCGAATACGGTCGCCTTTGAAGGCTTTGGAAAGGGATACGGCGGTGACATCGGCGTCATGATCGGCATTAACCTTGACGAAGACAAATTGATCGGCGTTTCGGTAACGACCCACAGTGAAACACCGGGCTTGGGGGCGAAATCCAAGGAAGACCCCGCCTTTGCATTACAATTCAAAGGTCTTTCAGTGGATGAAAATGTTAGAGTTACCAATGATGGAGGCGGTATCAATGCAATAAGCGGTGCTACCATTACGTCCCGCGCTGTTTGCGATGCTGTCGCAAAGTCGCTGGCCTCTTATAAAAAAATAAAACCTCAGCTTGCTGAACAAATAAAAGCTTTCGAAAAGTAGGAGAACAACATGGCTAAGTCTATCGTTCAGGAGTTCACAAAAGGTCTGTGGAAAGAGATTCCGCCCTTCAGGCTGGTACTTGGTCTTTGCCCCACATTAGGTGTAACCACATCCGTGGAAAACGGACTTGGAATGGGTATCGCAACAACATTTGTTCTGGCGGGTTCCAACATCCTTATATCGCTTCTGCGAAATATTATTCCGTCTAAAGTCAGAATTGCCTGCTTTATCATTATCATTGCTTCCTTTGTTACTGTTGTAGAGCTTTTGATGCAGGCATATGCATATCAACTATTTCTAACATTAGGTGTGTTTATCCCGCTTATCGTCGTGAACTGTATCGTTCTGGGGCGTGCTGAAGCATTTGCGTCGAAAAACGGAATTCTCTCATCGACTGCTGACGGAATGGGCATGGGAATCGGCTTCACGCTTTCTTTAGCTGCTCTTGGGGCAATACGAGAAATATTGGGGAAAGGGTCTTTGACAATCTGGGGTGATCTTGGTTACAACCTGACATCGATGTTCCCTTCTTTTCAACCTTTCGAATTCATGGTTCAGGCCCCTGGCGCCTTTATCGGACTTGGGTTGATGCTTTGCGCCATAAACGCCATTGGTGACTAACACAGGAGAACGTAAATGGGCTATTTTGAATTAATCATCGCATGTGTTTTTGTAAACAACATCCTTCTTGCCCAGTTTCTTGGGAATTGCCCTTTTCTGGGAACTTCCAAAAAAATGGAAACCGCTGTTGGAATGGCCATGGCAGTCATCTTTGTTCTTGTGCTGTCAGGCTCCATTACCTGGTTGATTTTTACATATGTTCTCGTTGAATTTAATCTGGTCTATTTAAGGACTATCGCTTTCATCGTCGTAATTGCGTCGCTTGTCCAGTTTGTCGAAATGTTCCTGAAAAAATCGATTCCGGCGCTCTATGCGGGTCTTGGGATTTTTCTTCCGCTGATCACCACAAACTGTGCTGTTTTGGGTGTATGTGTTTTGAATATTGATAAAGAATTTACGTTTATGCAATCCCTGGTTGCCTCATTTGCTTATGCGGCTGGCTTTGGATTGGCGCTTATCCTATTCGCCGGTGTGCGGGAGAGAATTCTGATCGCCAGGGTACCCAAACCTCTCCAGGACACTTCCATCGGACTTGTAACTGCCGGGATGATTGCGCTTGCTTTTTATGCCTTCAAAGGAATGGTATAATAAGATTCGACTGTCTGGATGACGCAGGCAGGACCAAAATCAATCGGGGTATGCATACCGTATCTGGGATATTAAAATATGGTGTATATCCCGATTTTTCATATTTGTCTGACAGCTTTTGTTGTTATATTATTAATATGTATTTTAGGAAGTTAGGAGGAAATCGTGACAGCTCTCTTTTTTATGCTGTTTCTTGGCATTGGGTGCGGACTTATTCTCAGCATTGCTTCAAAAGTTTTTTATGTTTATGAAGATCCCAGAATAGCAATGATTGAAAGCCTGACAGCCGGAGCAAACTGCGGCGGATGCGGATATGCAGGATGTGCTGCCGCAGCAGACGCTGTGGTCAATGGTGGAGCCCCTCCAAGTGTATGCATTGTTGCGGGTGCAGAGGCAGCAGCCGCAATCGCCGCGGTCATGGGTCTTGACCCGGGAACTGCGGAACCGCTGCTTTCTCAAAATGAATGCCTTGGCGGGAACAGGGCAGATGATAAATACCATTACATGGGTGTTACCTCCTGCCGGGCAATGGCTGCGCTCTATGGAGGCAAACGAGTCTGCAGTATTGGATGTATCGGTTTTGGTGATTGTGTAAACGCATGCAAATTTGATGCGATTGCCCTCGGGCCAAACGGCTACCCTGAGGTTGATGAGTCCAAATGTGTCGGATGCGGCGCATGCAGAGAGGTCTGCCCCAAAAATATCATCAAAGTCAGAACCATGTCGGAGCGGCTCCTCAGCTTTAACCAGGTTGATGCGGCACTTGCCCCATGCAGTCAGACCTGTCCAGCGGAAATCAATATTCCAAGATATATCCAACAGATCAAAAACGGTGACTATGCAGGCGCCGTGAATACGATTCGTGAACGGAATCCGCTGCTTCTTTCGTGCGGACGGGTATGCCCCCATCCCTGCGAAAACAAATGCAGGCGAGGGATTGAAGATGAACCGGTTTCCATAAACCAGTTAAAACGTTTTGCCGCTGACTATGAAATGAACTCTGGAAAACGTTTGCCGATCCCATGTGCTCCGGATACCGGAAAAAAGGTTGCGGTAATCGGAGGAGGCCCCGCCGGCCTGAGCTGTGCCTATTTTCTTCGACGGCTGGGACATGCCGTTACCATCTTTGACATGATGCCGAAACTGGGCGGAATGATCCGGTACGGCATTCCGGAATACCGGCTTCCCAAAGAGGTCCTTCAATGGGAAATTGAGGGTATTCTCAACCTCGGTATAGAAGCCAAAACAAACGTCAAGTTCGGATATGACTTCGATCTCGGATCATTGATTGCGTCCGGCTATGATGCCATTTTTTTAGGGATCGGCGCATGGAAAGATTATAATCTCAAAATTGAGGGAGAACATCTTAAAGGTTGTTATACAGGAATTGATTTTCTGACGAAATTTGCTGCCGCGCAGCAGGGCGACAGCAATCTCATTATCCCCATCGGAAAAAAATGTGCGGTGATCGGTGGTGGGAATACGGCAATTGACTGTGTTCGGACTCTTATCCGACTCGGAGCAGAAGAAGTATCCATCGTGTATCGCAGAACCCGAAATGAAATGCCGGCAAATCTAGTTGAAATTGACGCGGCAGAGCATGAGGGTGTGAAATTCAATTTTCTTGCAGCACCCAATAAGGTTATCGGAGATGAAAACGGCCAGGTTATCGGCCTTGAATACCTGAAAATGGAGCTCGGTGAACCGGATGCCAGCGGCAGGCGCCGGCCGGTACCCGTGGAAGGATCGGAAACTGTTCTTGAAATTGATATGCTTGTAACTGCCATCGGCCAGGGGCCTGATGTTTCATTCAAGGAAAATGGGAAACGGATGGCAGAGCTTGCAACGACCCGATGGGACACAATCGATTCAGCCAACCCGGAAACACTTCAGACCAATATACCTTATATTTTCACAGGTGGAGATTCAGCCACAGGAGCGTCCCTCGTGGTTGAAGGTATCGGAGGCGGGAGAAGGGCAGCCAGGTCTATCCATCAATACCTCACCGGACAACCTGTTGAACCGGTACCGAGATCTCTGTTTAAAAAGAATATTGAAGGAACCATCTTTGATTCGGTCGAAGGTGTTATCAAACAAAAACGAGCCGAGATGCCGGAACTGCCAGTCGCAGAACGAATCAAAACTTTTGATGAAGCAGACCTTGTCCTCCAGGAGGAGGATGCGTTGCGGGAGTCTTCACGCTGTATGAATTGCTGCCGAATCTGCTACAACTTGGATAAGGATGCAGCATAACCGGAAGCCTGCAAGACAGATTTAAATTTCAAATCAAACAAAAAAGCCCTGGCCGACAAATCCAGCCGAGGGCTTTTTTATTTTGATAAAATCGAATTGCCCGATAATTAGAAAACGCATTGAAAAAAGAAAAGATTTACGATTGCTCACATGAGATCTGTTTTTGTAAACCCCGATGGTCTATTGCCAAATCGCACTGCATGATTTATCATATGTCTATATAAAGTTCGTTACAAGCCGTTGCAGTGTAACCCAAAAAACGAATAACTGCATTAAAGATAAGGATAATCCCTGCCATGACAAAAGATGACCTTATTCACGATATTCTCAAAAAATTACGAAAAAACATAAAACCTTCAACCGGCCCCCTCACCTCAATCGATCCAAAAAAGCTTGCCAAGGCATCCAACGATGTTAAAATTGCTAAAGAAATTGCAGAAATAGTGGAAAAAAATAACAACGATAAACAATCAGACAAGAATGAAGATAAA
>CAZOEW010000079.1:0-15307 GCA_964578935.1 uncultured Desulfobacterales bacterium
AAAAATCGGAGTGTTGAAAACAGCCACCGCTAATGACAAGTAGTGGCTGTTTGTTTTATTCGATCCCATTAGAAGAAGAATTTACTGCTCGACAGAGAGCTGATGTCGAAATCACCATCCTCCACAATTTTCAGGGCATCCTGGACGCTTATCCACTCTTCAATTTTATAGGTAAGGCCTTTCACATTGGAAAACGTTTTGTATCGAAGCTTCAGATATTCAACTGCCTCGTTAAAACGCTCGTAATCAAACTCGAAAATGGAAAATGCGCGATGATCTTCACCTTCGACATTGTAGACATAGGTCCCGATTACCGAAATAAAATCAGGAACAGGCGGAAGATTCCCATAGCACTGGGCAACATCTTTTTCAAATTCCTCGGTATCCGGAAATGCAATTGTTCCAATTAGTATCATTGGTTTTGAATCCTCCTGAAAGGGGTTTGACGCTGCAAGGCCTTTTTGCATCCGGCGGCATTATAGAAATAAAGCCGATCTAGTGTCAAATGAAAAAAATTCTGATAACCGGTTGGCACAGGAAATGGGTTGAACACGATCAATACGCCGAAACGGTTTCATTGCAGGAAGCGTTCGGCATTCCGGATCATCCCGGGCGATACGGCGCTGCGTATCATGGCGGGATGGAATATTGAAATCATATTCATGTTTGCCATATTCGGAATAATTTACTATAACACAATTTCAGAAAACAGGAGGAAAAAGAGATGAGCAAGATTTCACGTATTGAATTGTTTCATGTGCGGATACCCCTTGATGCTCCGTTTTATCCCAGTTGGATTCCGGGATATCCCCAGACCGAGAATCGTTTCGACCTGGTCCGTATTACCACAAAAAGCGGTATCCAGGGATTTTCAGCAGGGCCGGCGATATCGACGGAAAGAAAAGGTCTGGGGGAACTGATCGCTCCATATCTTATTGATGTTGATGCCACCGACACAACGCTTATCCGGCAGCGTCTGCGCGAGGTATCCTATCTGGGAGTGCGTGCCAACTGGATGGAGCCTGCATTTTGGGATATCATGGGAAAGCTTGAAAACAAACCTGTATATGAACTCCTCGGCGGGAAAAATGAACCGGTTGAACTATATGCTTCCACCGGTGAGGTTAAATCGCCTGAAGAACGGATCGAAGAGGTTCAGAAGCGCTGCGAAGAGGGCTTCAAAAGTATCAAACTCAGAGTTCATGACTTTGATATGAAAAAGGATATTGCTCAGGTGGAAGCGGTCGCCAAAGCCATGGGTGATAGTATAAAAATCGGGGTGGATGCGAATCAGGCATGGCGGGTAACCATTGTAAATGATGCACCTCTCTGGGATTTAACGCGAGCTAAGAATTTTGCCGATGCATGTGCCGATTTGGGTGTTACCTGGCTCGAGGAACCCCTTCCCATGGATGCGTATGAGGATCAGGCAGCCCTTGCAGCCTATAGCAGGATTCCGATCAGCGGGGGGGAACTTCACACCAACGGATTTCCGGAGCTGAAGATGATGATTGAGCGCAAGTGCTACAATATTTTTCAACCGGATGCGATTATGACAGGCGGTATCGCCTCGACAATGGAAGTGGCAAAACTTTGCAGAAAGCATGACCTTATATATACGCCTCATACATGGACAAATGGAATCGGCTTTGCTGTGAATCTTCAGCTCATGCTTGCAAGTGGTTTCAATGGCAAAAAGCCGCTTGAATATCCGCTGAATCCGCCGTCATGGGTGGTGAATAAACGGGATGGATTGCTTGTTGAAAAATACGACCATGAAAAGGGAGTATTATACCCCCCAAAGCGCCCCGGGCTTGGATTTGAAATTGACTCCAATGCATTACGCAAATATGGCAGACGATTTTTTCGCATGGGACCTATTGGGCTCAAGATTTTTGCAGTGAGGGATAAAGGCCTGAAGACGGCCCTGGAAATTGACCGTAACCGCAAGCGTTATGGCGTGAAAGCGAAAACGAAATAAAAATAAGTTGTTTATGCCGCTGCATATTGTTTTTTTTCTCTTATTTTGGACATCCTGTGAAATAAAGCTTTGCGTTCACTCCGTATGCGGGGTTTTTCCGGTGGCGGTTTGCTTGGAAATTCACCGGAGCAACGGCCCGTTCTTCATCTGAATTCATAGATTTCTGACGTTTTAATTCGTTGAGGCGAAGCATTATGAAAGACAGCAGTTTGAAAAAAGAAGTAAAACCCATGCCGCTTGAGGGCATTAAAATTCTTGAGTACGGGGTTTTTCATGCAGGACCCGGTGGTACCGCAATTCTTGGGGATCTCGGTGCGGAGGTGATTAAAATCGAATCCGGTTTTGGAGATCCTGAAAGATATTGGACCAAGGTCGCTGGTGTCGATATGGCCATGCCGAATGGTGAAAGCATTATGCATGAAGTATCGAACCGCAATAAAAAGGGGATCTGTCTCGATATCAAAACCGGCAAGGGACGTGAAATTTTTCACGAGCTTGTCAGAGTTGCCGATGTCTTCATGACCAACCTGAGAAAAAGCACCAAGCAAAAACTCGGGATAGATTACGAAACGTTGGTCAAGGTAAATCCGAAGATCATTCATGCAAATGTATCCGGATATGGTCCGGAAGGACCCATGAGCGATATCGGTGCCTTTGATCCGCTCGGGCAGGCTCGTTCCGGGCTCATGTTCGCAACAGGAACAGCAGAACCGGTTCTTCTTCATCTCGGGGTCCTTGACCAGTCAACAGCGATTGCCGCAAGCCATGCGATTTTAACGGCCCTTTTGGTAAAAGAGCGTAGAGGGGTCGGGCAGGAGATACATGTTTCTTTATACAGCACGGCACTATGGCTTCAGCATCCGAACATGATGCTTGCTTCCGCCCTTTCCATAAATCCTTGTTTCTCATCTGTTCGAAGCCATCATTCTCCTTTGCGAAACCGGTTTCACTGCAAAGACGGGAATTGGATCATCGGAACTCATCACCCAGAAGAAAAATACTGGAAAACATTCTGTAAGGCCACCGGAAAGGAAGTACTTCTTTCCGATGAAAGATATACGGACAAGGAAGGAAGACCGGTCACAAGCCCGGAATTAATTGAAATATTTGATGCGGTTTTCATGCAAAAAACCAGAGATGAATGGATGGAGATATTTCAGCCGCTTGGTCTTATGTTCTGTTCCATACTGAACATACAGGAAGTCGCGAGTGATCCGCAGGCGATTGTGAATGGCTATGTCGTTCCGTACAAGCATCCTTCCATGGGGAATATCAAGATTCCGGGATATCCGGTACATTTCAGCGAAAGCTCCGCAGGTACAAGGTCTTCAGCTCCTTCGATCGGGGAACATACCGATGAGATTCTTCAAGGAATCGGCTATTCATCAGAAGAGATCGAAGACCTGAAAAAGGAAGGCATTGTCAAATAGCGGGTTTTAATTTTTTTGGTGTTTTCTGGAGGCTATCACAGCATGACGGTTTTTGATTATATTCCGGCTTTAATCCGATTACTATTAATTTTTATAATTGTTATCGTTTGCGTAAGAAAAAAAATATCTCTTGGTAATGCCTTTTTGCTCGGTGCAATCGGGCTTGGCCTCGTTTTTGGTCTGAATCCTTCCGGCATGGCAAGATCCATCGTATCCTCTTTTGTCGCTCCGAAAACCCTTGCGCTGGCCGTTATTGTTTCACTCATACTTGTTTTAAGCAATTCAATGGAAATGACGGGTCAGATGAAGAAGCTGCTGGAAAATTTCAAAGGCCTGGTAAAAAATTCCAGGCTGAATATTATTGTTTTTCCTGCGCTGATCGGTCTTCTGCCCATGCCGGGCGGTGCCGTTTTTTCCGCACCCATGGTCAAGGAACTGGGGGCGGGAACTGAATATACACCCGCGAGACTCAGTTATATCAACTACTGGTTTCGGCATGTCTGGGAGTACTGGTGGCCGCTTTATCCTGGAATTCTTTTGATAGCGGTGATTGCTGAAAAAAGTATCCTGTCGATTATGATGGTACAGGGACCGTTGACCTTGTTTGTTCTTTTCGCAGGCTATTTCTATCTTGAGAAACAGAACGGATCCCCGGCGGATGATTCGGCTCGTAAAATTCGTACAGGGGCCATGCCTTTTCTAAAAGAGCTTCTTCCGGTTCTGATGGTTATTTTTCTTGGAATTGGGAAAGGTATTTTTCTCTCATACGCTTTTCCAGAGTTCAAGCTCGGTATCGAGACCGGATTGATCTTCGCATTGATTCTGGCGATTATGCATGTCGGATTTACCCATCAAATGCAGGCTTCCGAGATGCGGAAGATTCTGATAAATCCCCAGATGCTGAAAATGATATATATGATCTTTGCCATTCTGGTTTTTAAAGGGATGCTGGAGGATAGTCATGCTGTAGGAGCGGTTACCCGAGAACTTATTTTTTTGAATATTCCCCTTTTACTGATCATCGCGATTTTACCTTTTCTTGTTGGCTTGATTACGGGCATAACAATCGCTTTTGTGGGAAGCGCCTTCCCAATTCTGATTCCGCTGGTGGCGTCTATGGATCCTGCCGGCAACCTTCTTTCCTATCTGATGCTGGCAATGGTTTGCGGGTTTGCCGGCGTACTCATGTCCCCGGTCCATCTCTGCCTTATCCTGTCCAATGAATATTTTGGTGTTTCCATGGGATCGGTTTACAGGTATTTATGGAAACCGTGTTTATATCTTGTGATCATGGGGTTTGTTTATTTTTATATATTGAAACTGTATTAAAAGGAGGCTGTTTTTGAAATGATCTCATCTTTGGTAAAACCGTTTGAATCGGCTCTATCGGGGAGTACTGCAAAACTGACGGAACTATCCTCTGAAGGAAAAAAGATTTTCGGTTATTTCTGTACCTGCACGCCGATTGAGATCATCCATGCAAGCGGGTTTGTTCCGGTAAGAATTACGGGTGACGCCGGTTCTGTGGAAAGAGCTTACAATCTGATTCCGGATTTTATCTGTCCATTTATGAAAAGATCCATGGAAAAAGCGTTAAATGGTGAATATCGATATCTTTCAGGCATTGTTCAGGGCTATACCTGTGATGCTGCTTGCGGAGTTGTCAATATTTGGGAAAAGAACATAACCGGAGACCTGTTTGAAATTTTACCACTCCCGTACAACGACAACCCCGGATCAAGGGATTTTTTACATTCCATCATCGGAAATCTGATTAAAAAGCTAGATCATCAGGGTGGAGATTATTCGGATGAGAATCTGAACGCGACACTGAAGCTTTATGGAAGCATCCGAAAAATCCTTATGAATATTTATGACCTCCGGCACAGACAGAAGCTTCCGATATCGGCCGGAGAGCTTTGGTATATCCTGCAGGCGGGTTTTGTAACCCAGCCGGAGGACTATTTGCATCTGCTTGAGAATTTTAAAATCGAGATAAAAGGCAAACCCGTTCAGAGGAACAGCGGAGTACCGATTTTGATTTCCGGAAGTCTTATCGAATCCCCGAATTTATTCGATTTTATGGAAACCTGCGGCGCAAATATTGTTGCGGATGACCTGTGCACCGGTATTCGAAGTTTTTATCCGGCAGAAGGAGAAGGAAGAGATCCTCTGGAGAAGATTGTCGACCGTTTGCAGAGAAAATTTCCCTGTCCTACCCGGGCCAGGGCAGAGGAAAGGCTTGTTGAAATTTTGAAGCTTGTTTCATTTTCGGGTGCAAAAGGGGTTGTCTTTATGGTTCAGAAATTTTGTACGCCGCACCTTTCGGATTATCCTTTTCTGTCAAAGGCGATGAAGCATGAAGGGATACAGAGCCTGTTGATCGAAATGGATGAAAATTGGAACGCAGAAGCCCAGCTTCGCACACGGATTGAAGGTTTCTTAGAAATGCTGGAGTAACCGTTATGGAAAAAACAAAAAAATCAAAGAAAAGATTAAAAACGGCAAAAGAGCTGAGCAGCATCGTCGGAGAGTATTATGCGGAGTGCCTTCAGGCGAAAATCGAAGGCAAACCTGTGGGATGGATGCCTCCGATGAACGGAGCCATTGAAATATTTTATGCCATGGATCTCCAGCCTGTATTTCCCGAGAACTGGTCCCCGGTTTGCGCAGCTTTCGGACTTTCTCCCCGTAATTTTGAAGTTTCTGAAAATATGGGATATTCAAGGGATCTATGTGGATATCTCAGAAACATCATTGGTTATGTGAACGGGCCCATGAAGGAAGGTGACAAAACCCTCGGCGGACTTCCGGAACCGGATATTCTGTTGACGCCCGGAGGGGGGTGTATTCCCGTGATGAAAATCTTTCATGAACTTGAAAGAAGATTCCCGAATGCAAAGGTTCTGAAGTCGGATTGTCCTCAAATAGCAGTGGAGGAGATCACAAAGATTCATGTCGATTATGCGGTATATGAGATGAAGAAACTGATACAATTTCTGGAAGAAACCACCAATCGGAAAATGGACTATGACAGGCTGAAAGAGGTTGTTTCCCTTTCAGACAAAGCATGCGAGCTGTGGGATAAAATCATGGCCTATCGAAAGTATAAGCCGTCTCCCATTTCCGCAGCTGAAATCGGCATTATGTTTGTGATGGTTACACGGCAGGGAACGCAGATCGCAGTGGATTTTCTGACCAGGGTTTTGGAAGAAGTAAATGAAAGGGCGGAAAAAGGTATCGGGGTGATCGATGACGAGAAAATACGTCTCTTCTGGGACAACATCCCGCTGTGGTATAATTTGGGGCTATTTAACTACTTTGAAAAAATGAATGGCGTTGTCGTAGCTGAAACCTATTCCGCTGCCTGGTCTCTTCGGCTGAATGCAGAGGAACCCGTCGAAGCACTGGCTGTAAAGAGCCTTAAATCCTATCCGCTTGTTTCTTGTGTATCGATCCGGAAACGCATGGAAATGGTATTGAATGCCTGCAGGGATTATTCCATTGACGGCGTTATTCTTCACCGAAACAAATCATGTGCTCCGATAACCCTGGGCCAGATGGACATACAGGCTGCCTTATTGAAAGAACTGGATATACCTTCTGTTATTATCGATGCAGACCACATGGATGAAAGAAATTTTTCTCCATCACAGTTTCAAACAAGAGCAGATGCTTTTATGGAAATGCTCTACGAGAAAAAGAGATGAAACCCGCAGTCCTGAACATTTAAACGAAGAGTTCGGAGAACGCATTCCAGGGCATTGCTTTGCGAAATCACATCAATTGGAGCAACTCCTTCCAGGGCAGGCTTCCATCAAGAAACCGGTCGTTCAAACAACAGACTGTTGCCTTCCGAGGGGGATGAATTCTTGCATGTGGTTGGTTTCATGCCTGAAAGAGTTGACGCCATCTGGAACATTCCAGATGGCGTGTCTTTCGTAACCTGAATTATTTACTGGATTTTTTCCGCAGAATTCGATACAATACCCGCAAGTATTCAACCGCTCAAATCAACCTTGCACCTCTGTCGAATACCGAATGACCTCGCATTATGTTGAAAATATTTTTTAATATCAAAACAGGAGGGGAAGTTATGGCTAAATGGATATTTGTGATTCCTCTGTTTGTCATTGCCATATATGGTGTTGTGTTTGCAGAAAATGGTATAACAGAAAATGAAATTCTTTTGGGGCAGTCCTGCGCTCTTACCGGGCCTGCCGAAGCACTGGGTATCGGAATGCGAGGCGGGTTGAATGCCTGCTTCTCAAAGATTAATGAAAGAGGCGGAATAAATGGAAGAAGGATTAGATTGATCAGCATGGATGACAGCTATGAGCCTGACAAAGCGATTGTCAATACCAGAGCGCTGATTGAAAAAGAAAATGTTTTTTTGCTGATTGGAGCGGTGGGAACACCCACATCCAAAGCAGTGGTTCCCATTGCCGAAAATGCAAAAGTGCCTTTTTTCTGTCCTTTCACAGGTGCTGAATTTCTCAGAAATCCATTTAAAAAATATGTGATCAATCTGCGGGGCAGCTATTTCCAGGAAACAGAGAAGCTGGCACAGTATCTGATCGATAAAAAAAAGTTGAAGAACATCGCCTGTTTTTATCAGAATGACGATTATGGACTGGCGGGACTTGAGGGGATTCAAAACGCGCTTGCAAAGCGTAATATGGAATTGGCAGCAACAGGTTCCTATGAGAGAAATACAGTGGCGGTAAAAAGTGCGATTCTGTCTATACGGAAAGCCCGGCCTGATGCGATCGTTATGGTGGGAGCGTATAAGCCATGTGCTGAATTTATAAAACTTGCCCGGAAAACCGGAATGGAAAAAACCGTGTTCTGTAATATCTCTTTTGTGGGAACCGAGTCGCTTCTGCAGGAACTGGGGGATGCCGGCGAAGGCTGTATCATTTCTCAGGTGGTAATATTGCCAGGGGATGAAACAATTCCAATCGTTCAGGAATATATCAATGACATGAAACAGTATCAGCCTGAAGCAAAGATCGGGTTTGTCTCCCTTGAAGGGTATATGGCGGGTAAACTTTTTTGCGCTGTTTCCGAATCGGTCGAAGGAGATCTGACGCGAGAAAAATTTTTATCAGCCATTGAAAAGAAGCAGAAATTTGATCTGGGCGGTTTTGTCCTTCGCTTTGGCCCCGGGGATCATCAGGGAATGGACGAAGTTTTTTTGACAATTATTAAAGATGGAAAAATCGTTTCGATTGAGGGGTGAAATGCAATTTGCAAGTAAAGTCAAATTGAGATGGCTTCTATTGGGCGGCTTCCTGGTATGCGCTTTGCTTACCGCGGTATTAGGCGGCACCGGGATCTGGTCTTTACAGCGGATTCATCGACAGATGGAAACCACAACAGGTGAAGTCGGGGAAACCATCAATCGGCAGAACGCACAGATCCGTTATCTGATGTCGCTCCGCAGCACCGTCTTCGACATCGCATGGGCGCAGAATGAAGAGGCTCTGAAAGAAGTCGGCAGGAGATTCGATGAAATTCAAGGGGCGTCATTTTCGAGGAAAGACGAAAAGCTTGCAGATCTGCTTGCAATGGTTCAAGATCTGTTGAAGCAAAAGGAGGATCAGATTCAATTGGCAGGTGATCTGCGACAAGTTCGAAAACAGAATGTGATTACGCTGGGTATGGTTCAGAAAATTGCGATCAATGTCAGCGATAATGTTGAATTCGATTCGACGCTGAAAGTGGAGAAGGCCGTCGATACCATTCTTAATAATATCAAGAAGATGTCTTCAGAAAAAATCATGAGGCAGGTGGACAGTATTTCAACTGTCGCCGGAACATCTCTCTCCGCTGTCAAGGCGGCTCAGTCTGTCCGGTATTACAGCCGTGATTTAAATGCCATGATTATAGAATCACTGCTGGCAAAGGACAGAGCCTATGTTGAATACGCTGAAAAAGAGATCATGACAACGCTGAAAAATTTGAAAAGCAGCCTTGAACAGCTTCCCAGTGATGCGGAAGCTGCAAAATTTATTGTCATGATGCCTTCTCTTCAGAAGCAGATAGAAAAAATAATCAGTACGCAAAAAACGATTCTGAACTCAGAGATCAGCATTGAAAAGACATTATTAAAAATTTGGCATCAGATGGCGGAAGTGGATGATGAGATGATTAAGGCCGCTCTTGACTTGAAATCTGAAACCGAGGAAGCCTTGAAATCCAGCAGTCAGCTGGTCAGGCATCTTCAAACCATTGAAATCGTACTGGTATTGATTGCGCTGTCATTGGCAATCGTCATCGGTGTTGTGGTTTCCGGTCTGATTACAAAAACGTTGAATCACGCGGTTAATCGATTGAGAGATATCGCGGAAGGGGAAGGTGATCTTACAAAGCGTCTCGAAGTGGTTCGGAATGATGAAACCGGTGATCTTGCAAAGTGGTTTAATCTCTTTACCGAGAAGCTTCGAAATATCATTATGCATGTCGCGGAAAATGCAGCTTCATTAGCCTCTTCATCTGAAACCCTCTACTCCCTGTCCGGGGATATGTCTCAGGGAACCGAAAAGATGTCCATGAAATCCAATTCGGTTGCTTCCGCATCGGAGAAAATGAACAGCAACATGAATTCTCTGGCGGCCACGATGGAGCAGACATCCGTTAACATACAAATGCTGGCGGTATCCGCAGAGCAGATGACTTCGACAATCAATGAAATTTCTCAAAATACGGCAAATGCCAGTCAAATTTCCGGGCAGGCTGTTTCCCAGGTGCGAAATGCGTCCCTCAAGGTCACTGCTCTCGGCAAATCCGCTCAAAATATTGGGAAAATAACGGAAACGATCACAGAAATTTCTGAACAGACCAATCTGTTGGCGCTGAATGCCACCATAGAAGCAGCCAGAGCCGGTGAGGCCGGAAAAGGTTTTGCGGTTGTCGCGAATGAAATTAAGGACCTGGCCAGGCAGACCGCAGAGGCCACAAAGGAAATTGCAAGAAGTATTTCCAGCATCCAGAAGTCATCTGTAGACACGGTATCTGAAATCGGTATGATTTCCAGCATCATTGAAAATGTAAATGATAATGTTACTACCATCGCTTCAGCTGTTGAGGAGCAGTCTACAACAACCAAAGAGATTTCATCAAATGTTTCCGAAGCTTCCCGAGGGTTGAAAGAAGTCAATGAAAGGGTGTCCCAGAGTACGGTATATATAGCAGAAATTACGGCGGATATCCGGGAAGTCAGTGAAACTGCGGATGATATTTTTCAAAGCACTTCCCGTTTGAGAAACAGTTCGGACGAGATCTCTGAGTTCGCGAGTCAGCTCAAGACGCTAATGGGAAGATTTAAAGTATAGAAGGAGATGCGGACAAGGCTGTTTTTTTAATAACAATCGGTTTCCGGAAGAAAACTGCTTCCAGCAATGCATCCTTGAATCTTTTAAAATTTGACGGACAGGTTACGATATCTGCGTGCAGATAGACCTCATACGTGCGTATACCTTCCTCCCGTGCAGCGTTTTACCCCTGCATTCACCGATACCATTTCCTTGACAACATTTATCGATTTCAATATCCTGTAGCCGGCATTTATCCATGAATGCGTGGAGACATGGGATAATTCAGGGAACCAGGTTTCGCCTGTATAACCCGTTGTGTTTACTGTAACGGTTTTCGGGCCAACGGTTTTCTTTTTTGAATGAATTTCAGAGAGTAGAATAAAACATATGATGAAACGAATATTCAAACGATTTTTGTATCGTTACCTCTTCCCCTATGGCGGTCTGTTGCTGGTTAAAATGATTTCGTTGACATACAGGATTAAAATTTGTGATCCGCAGAATGAAAGCGATATTCTTGAAAAAGGCGGCAGTCTTATTTATGCATCCTGGCATCAGCGATTTTTTCCCGGCATACAGTTTTTTGCCAGCCGGAAACCCATCTCCATCATTATCAGCCAAAGTCGAGACGGTGAATTCATGGCGCACATTGTCGATCTTCTGGGATGGTATCCGGTGCGGGGTTCATCATCCAGGGGTGGAAGTGAAGCACTGCAAAAAGTGAAAGAACTGGCACGAAACGGCTATAAGATCGGTCATATTGTCGATGGTCCGCAGGGACCTCCGGAAGTCATCAAACCCGGATTGATCAGAATCGCACAGTTCGCCGGAAAACCGATTGTTCCCACAATAACTTCCGGTCAAAAAAAATGGGTATTCAACAGCTGGGACAGGTTTATGGTTCCAAAGCCCTTTTCACGGGTTATTATCCGGTTCGGGGAAGCAATCAATGTCCCTCCGGAACTCAGTGAAGATGAATTTGAGAAGAACAGGATTTTTGTCGAACAAAAAATGAAGGAACTCTATGAGGATACGGATTTGATCTGGACAAATCCGTCAAGAATCAAAGAGATATATAAAAAGAAGTAGCTATTCATAATAATTTTTCAAAGGATGCCGGATGAATATTCTTTTTGCCGCTTCAGAAAATGCGTGGGGTGGATTTTTAGGCATGATCCGGTCTGTACTTCCTCGCCATCATTTTGAGGCTACCGGAGGTTTTGAGGTAGATCGGATAGAGGGATTTGACGTTTTGATACCCACCATGTGCCCTGTTACCGAAGAGATGCTTGACAAGGCGGATCGATTGCGTCTCATTCAGCAGTGCGGTTCAGGATTGGAAGGCGTCGATTTTCAGGCTGCTCAAAAGAGAAATATCTGGGTTGCCAATGTCCCTACCCATATTTCCGGAAATGCGGATTCGGTTGCGGAGCTGGGCATTTATATGATGATCGGGCTTTCAAGGGACATCCGGGGCATGGCCAGAAGTCTGCAAGACCGGAAGATGGGTGAGCCGCAGGGAAGGGCGTTAAGCGGCCGGACCGTTGGCCTGATCGGGCTTGGCGGAATCGGGCAGGCTTTGATCAGAAGACTCAGAGCCTTTGATGTCCGCTTGATCGGGTTGAAGCGTCATCATCTCCAAAGAACACGGTCAGAACTGGATCTGGAATGGGTCGGCGGGCCTGATGATATCCATACCCTGCTGAAGGAATCGGATTTTGTGATACTGTGCCTGCCTGTTACTCCTGAAAGCAGGCACCTGATAAATCATACGACAATTGCTTCTATGAAACGAAATGCCATGCTGATCAACCTGTCCAGGGGAGGACTGGTGGACCGGGAGGCATTGCTTGATGCGCTTGTGTCCGGCAAAATTGCCGGAGCCGGACTGGATGTCTTCTGGGAAGAACCTCCGGATCCGGACGATCCGATTTTCAATTACAATGTAATGGCGACACCTCATATCGCTGCTTCAACAGATGTATCCATGCAGGGCATTGTCAAAGCTGTTGCGGAAAATATTCAACGAGTCGAGAACAACCAGAAGCCTCTTTATTTAAAAACGTAAGGACTGTTGGGTGTTTGACAAAAATGAAACGATGTGACTGGGTAACAGATGACGAGACGTATATCGCTTACCATGACAAGGAATGGGGCGTGCCGGTTCATGATGACCTCAAGTTGTTTGAGATGATGATTCTGGAAGGGGCTCAGGCAGGACTGAGCTGGCTTACAATTCTCAAACGCCGTGATGCATACAGAAAAGCCTATGATGGGTTTGATCCCCTGAAGATGTCCAGATGGACCGATGCAACGATAAACCGTCTTCTGAAAAATCCCGGAATAATCAGAAACCGGCGAAAAATAGAAGCAGCGAAAACCAATGCGGCTGCATATCTGAATATCATTCAGGAATTCGGAAGTTTTGCCGCATTCATCTGGTCCTTTGTTAACAGCAGGCCGATTCTAAACTCCTGGAGGACATTGAACGAAGTCCCTTCTGAAACAGAAGAGTCCCGTGCGATGAGCGCCGATCTTAAACTTCGAGGATTCAAGTTCGTCGGTCCGACAATATGTTACGCATTTATGCAGGCTGTTGGAATGGTCAATGACCATATCGTAGACTGTTTCCGGCACAAAGCAATACAGGAAGGCACCGATAAGCGGTTTCATCAATTTGAGTAAAGGAGGTTTGAAGATCCATGACCCTTCCGGGAAATCTTTATACAACCGCAATGGCAGTCATGCCCCATCAGGATGCCGAAAGAGCTCTTGAAACGGCCCTTTCCCTGGATATTCCTTACTGGCCGCAGCTTCCGAATTTAAATTATTATGAAGACATGTATGTCCAGGCTTCTGAACATTTCCCCGGGATTATTCTGGATATGAAAAACAGGACCCTCAGCTTTTCCATGGATCGGTTCATGTCGGAATATGAAGAAACCATGTCTCGTTTTGAAGAACCGGAATATTTTGATATCAGCCCGGAATATTCACAGGTGTATCATCGGTTCCTGAAAATGGACCTGTTGGACAGGCCTGCAATCCGGGGACAGCTGGAAGGCCCTGTCAGTTTTGGATTAAATGTTCTGGATCAGGATAAACGGCCGATTCTTTTTGATGATACCATAAGGCCGTTTATGTTTGAATTCATGGCAAAGCGCATTAATATACAGCTCTCGAGGCTGAAACAGATCAACCCCAATGCATTTATGTTTGTCGATGAGCCGGGACTGCAATTCCTGTTCAGCGCCCTGTCCGGGTATGACAGCACAAAGGCCAAGCAAGATATGGAATATTTTTTTTCGATCACCGACAGCCCCAGAGGTGTTCATCTCTGTGGTAACCCGGACTGGGATTTCCTGCTGGATCTGGATATGGACATTCTTTCTCTGGATATCTATTCGAATGGGGAAATATTTTCATCCTATGCAAAGTCCATCCGGAAATTCCTGGATCAGGGCGGTATCATTTCATGGGGAATCGTACCGACCAATTTTGAACCTTTTGAGCTTGAAACGATGGATTCTCTGGAGATGAGACTGGAAAGTTTATGGGGGTTTCTGGATCAAAAGGGGATTGATAAGGAGTTTCTGCTTTCAAGAAGCCTGCTTTCTCCGGCTACCTGCTGCCTGGTGAATCCGGACGGCGAAAAAACAGTTGAAAAGGCTTTCAAGGTTGTGAACAGGCTTTCTAAAAAGCTCAGAGAAAAATACAGGTTATAATTCCAGCATCAATCCAACCGGGCAGTGGTCTGATCCGAAAATATCATTCAGGATAAAAGGCTCTTTAACCCACCCTTTTTCAAGTATATCCCGTGTTACAAAAAAGTAGTCTATCCGCCACCCGGCATTGCTTTTTCTGGCATTGAACCGGTAGCTCCACCAGGAATATTTTTCGGTATCCGGGTTAAAATAACGGAACGTATCAACATACCCGTTTGCCAGAATGCCATCCAAAACCTCCCTCTCGATTTTTAAAAAGCCGGAACGGTTTTCATTCGCCTTTGGATGTTTCAGATCGATTTCGTTATGTGCCGTATTGAAATCTCCGGTGATGATCAGGGGTTTCTTTTTTTTTAGATCATCCGCATACTGAAAAAAGTCTCTGTAAAAATCAAGTTTGTACTGAAGCCGTTCATCACTCATCTGGCCATTTGGGAAATAGATATTAAAGAGAGTAAAATCTTGAAAATCTATCTCAAGGATTCTGCCTTCTGCATCATATCTGGAAATACCGATTCCGATTTTTACTTCTTTTGGTTTTATCCGTGTGAAAGCGGCGACACCGCTGTATCCTTTTTTGACAGATGCGTAAGACCAGTATGATTCATAATCAGGAATGCGGATCATCTCGTCTGTTCGCTGATCTTCCTGCAGTTTTGTTTCCTGAATGACAACAATATCTGCATCAAACTGTTTGAAAGATTTTAGAAAATCTTTTTTGAATACAGCCCGCAACCCGTTTACGTTCCATGATATGATTTTGATTTGCTGTTTTGCCAATGCAGATTCCTTCCGGTTGGAATTTTTGCTTTGATGCATGTATCGTTTATCTGAAAACTTAGTATTCCCATG
>CAZOEW010000080.1:0-11967 GCA_964578935.1 uncultured Desulfobacterales bacterium
AAACCATTGATCTTCTCCTAAATTAAAACCACCAGAAAATTTGATGAGAGCACCATCTGCTGACGGTGCTGTCTTTAGATAGCAACCCTTATGCCAAAATATATCTGCAAAAGAATCTACCGAGATCATATGAATCAAAACAGACCGCGCCAAGACCTACGCAACAAAGATCATCTGTTTATCATAAACCGGATATGATTGTCCGATTCCTGAAAAACCATGAATAATGATGTAAGGTAAGGGGTGCGAAGATATTGCACACTTTCAATGTTTCTGATAAAAATCGCGTACAAAATTCACACCTGAAGCCTGTTTTCTTTCAAAAATTGAAACCGTTTGCCTCGGATTAAATCAATGAGGTAAAATGCGGCTGGTACCCGGCACCTCTTGTACGAAAAATTATAGCGAAAAAACTTGTCATTGCCATGAAAAATATTAATCAAAGCATCGACGCGGAATAGCTCTTTGTAAAACCGCTTTGGAGAGTCTTGAAGGCCGCATATAGGTGATAAAACAATGGCGCGCGTGATCAGCCTCTTAACGTGAGAAAAGATATGCAGTCGACACACAACCTTTTCATTTATGATTTGATTTTCACATGGGTTTACTATACATTTAAAAAGTTTCTACTGCTGTTATTCCAACAAGTGAATAATCATCATTCATTATAATAAACCCAGCCCACAAAAAGGGCGATAATTTCAAACAATAAAAAACTGATCTCCTAAAATCAACTATAGAACATTTGCCTAAAATCTTTTCTGTGGCATTAAACTTGCTGTAACAAAAATTGAATTGCAAATTTCAGAGCGAAGGAGAAGCAATCATGAAATTGTTTTTGATGATTTTAACACTATTGATAACAGGATTATCCTTGCCGAACGGATCATCAATCGCCTCTGGATTTGAATCTCCGATCTGGGCACCACCTGGTTTATCGGAATTGATCGAAGAAGGTCTTTCGCAAAACCGCGAACTCCAGAGCATCAAATTAAAAGCGGCTGGTATGAGAGATGAAGTCTCCGTGGCCGGAGCATTGAATGATCCGGTCATCGGCATCGGTCTGTTGAATGTCCCGACAGATTCATTCAGTTTCAGCCAGGAACCCATGACGCAGAAGCAGCTTTTTATTGCCCAGAAAATTCCCTGGTTTGGAAAACTGGACCTTAAATCACAGGAAGCCGCCTTGATGGCGGACAGGCAGGATGCATTGCTCACAGCCGGAAGACTTTCGCTCGCAAGACAGATTGCCGACACCTATTATCAACTTGGCATCATCGAAATCAACCTGGATATCAATCACCGGCTTATGGAAATGGTAAAACAGCTGATCCAGGTGTCGGAGACCCGATATGCCTCCGGCAGCGGGCTGCAGCAGGATGTGCTCCAGGCCCAGGTTGAGTTGAGCAATCTGCTGGATGAAAAACTCACCCTGGATAAAAATCGGCGAACCATCGAAAATCGCATGAATGAGTTGCTGAATCGGGAAACCTTCTCTCCGGTAGCACCGCCGGAAAAACCAGACGAACCTGAACTGACGCTGAACGTAATATCTCTTCAGAAGATGGCTCTAAAACAGAATCCATGGCTCGAAGTAAAACAGACCGAAATCGACCAGGCCCTTCTTGGAGTCAAGCTGGCTGAAAAAGATTACTGGCCGGATATGGATTTTAAAATCGCATACGGCCAGCGGAGCGAAAATGCAGCAGGACAAGATTTGCCGGACTTTCTTTCAGCTTCCGCTGCCATGAACATACCATTATGGCAAAAAACCCGGCAAAATAAAAAATTATCAGCCAGCCGATCCCGGCGGGAGGCGGCCTCAAAGGAATACCGGAACCTTGCCATACGACTTCCTCATCAGGTGGATGCACTGGCAGGCGAAATTGAAAGCCTTTCGGAAAACTACTATCTTTTCAAAGATGCCCTTACCATTCAGGCTGAACAATGGGCGCGCTCTTCCATGTCTGCCTACGAGGTTGGCAAAGTGGAATTCAATACAATGATCACTGCCCGGATTCGACTGCTCCGAATGGAATTGAAAACAGCAACCTATTTATACAGAATTTATCAGAAAAGAGCGGAACTGGAAGAAATAATCGGCGGGCCTTTGCCGGAAGCAGCGCAATCATCATGAAACCGGTATTACATGGATCGCCTGAGTGAACAAAAAAATCTAATACTGGAGGAGACGCCAACATGAAACGAGGAATGCTCATCCTTTTTGCCCTGTCATCACTCGTTTTAGCCGGTCTTCCGACTGGTATCGAAATTCGAGCCAGACTGCTATCCTGGTTGCCGGATAAAATATTTTTCGGGGTCGCACAGAGTTTCGGCGCTGAAAACAACCTGAAAGCCGGGATGATCGATCCCAAAACCGGCAAAAAGATAAAATACTGGGCAGCTCCCATGGACCCGAAATACATCCGGAACGAACCCGGAAAATCCCCCATGGGAATGGATCTGATACCGGTATACGAAGAAGAGGAAGATGAAAAGATGCCTGCCTCAACCATCCGGATAGACCCTGGAACCGAACAAAACATGGGTGTTCGCATAAAACCGGTTGTAAGGAAAAGCCTCTCTAAAACAACCCGTGCCTTCGGAAACATCACGTACGATGAAACCCGAATGTATACGGTTACCACCAAAATCAGCGGGTGGATTGAAAAATTGTATGTAAACTTTGAAGGAGAAAAGGTACAAAAAGGGCAACCCCTCTTTGAAATTTACAGCCCTGAACTGGTAAGCGCGCAGGAGGAATATCTGATGACCCTGGAGCAAAATGCCGGTTTGTCATCAAGCCCCTATGAGTCGATCCGAAAAGGAGCCCGAAGCCTTCTTGAAGCAACCCGAAAACGTCTTCGCTACTGGGATCTGAGCGATGCCCAGATTAAAAAAATTGAAGCAACAGGACGGCCTGAAAAAACGATGACCGTATATTCTCCTGCCAGTGGCGTGGTCATCAAGAAAGATGCCTTTCAAGGGCATTTCGTTCATGCAGGCGTCCATCAATATATCATCGCGGATCTCTCAAATATATGGGTGGATGTGGATATTTACGAGTATGAACTTCCCTGGATACAAGAAGGAATGACCGCGGATATGGAGCTTTCTTATATCCCCGGGAAACGATTCAGCGGAAAGGTATTGTACATCTACCCCTATCTTTCAGCCAAGACGCGAACCGCCAAACTTCGTCTGGAATTTTCCAATCCGGATAACCAGTTCAAGCCGGATATGCATGTCACTGTCTATCTGAGTTCAACCCTCTCTTCAGACAGTCTGATCATACCTCAAGAGGCGGTGATCGACAGCGGGGTTCGTAAAATTGTATTTGTATCTCTTGGAAAAGGAAAATTTCAACCCCGGGAAGTAACCATCGGTGTTGAGGGCGACAATAACGAATTTCAAGTTCTGGAGGGTCTGGAAGAAGGTGAAAGCATCGTTGTTTCCGCTCAGTTTATGTTTGATTCTGAAAGCCGCCTGAGAGAGGCGATTCAAAAAATGCTCGCGGATAAAACCGCATCCGATCATAAAGAGAGCATCTCTGTGAAAAAAGAGGATGGTATGGATATGCGTAGTATCCGTATGGAAGACGATGATGATTTGAATATGGACGGTATCACCATGGATGATATGCCCTCAGAACCATAATCCGTGTGCATGATCAACGTAAAACAGTTGATCTTCTTGCTGCAAGGTGCCATCCGCTATGAATACGGGAGGAATCCCTTATGATTGAAAAAATAATTGAATTCTCCTTAAAAAATAAATTTCTGGTGATCCTGATGACCCTTTTCATCATTCTTGCCGGAGTTTATGCTCTCTTTAAGACTCCTCTGGATGCCATCCCGGATCTATCGGACGCCCAGGTCATCATATTTACGGAATATTCAGGCCAGGCCCCTCAGGTGGTTGAAGACCAGGTGACCTATCCCCTTACAACCGCGATGCTGTCTGTCCCGTTTGCAAAGGTCGTACGGGGATATTCTTTCTTCGGAATCTCCTTTGTTTACGTCATTTTTGAAGATGGCACCGACCTATACTGGGCTAGAAGCCGGGTCCTGGAATATCTTAACTTTGTTTCCAGCAGACTGCCTGCCGGAGTCACCCCCTCCCTGGGACCGGATGCCACCGGTGTCGGATGGGTATATGAATACATGCTGGAAAGCGACAGGCATGATCTGGCCCAATTGCGCTCCATACAGGACTGGTTCCTGCGCTATGAACTGGCCAGTGTTCCCGGAGTTTCGGAAGTTGCCTCCATCGGCGGTTTTGTCAAGCAGTACCAGGTGGTTGTAGATCCCAACAAACTTTCGGCCTATAACATTCCTCTCCAGAAAATCAAAATGGCCATACAAAGAAGCAATCAGGATGTCGGCGGCAAGCTGGTGGAGATGGGAGAAACCGAATTTATGGTTCGCGGGCTGGGGTATATCAAAGGCATTGAGGACCTCAAAAGCATTCCCCTGGGCGTTGACAACAGGGGCATTCCGATTCTGCTGCGCAATGTAGCAACCGTAAGAATCGGACCGGAACTGAGACGGGGAATCGCCGACTATAATGGCACCGGAGAAGTAGCGGGCGGCATTATTGTGATGCGGTTTGGCGAGAATGCCCTGAAAGTTATTGAAAACGTAAAAAAACGTATGGAAGAACTGAAGTCCGGCCTGCCTGAAGGTGTGCGCATAAAAAGTGTTTATGATCGTTCCGGACTGATACTGCGCGCCATCGACAACCTGAAAAAGACACTGATTGAAGAAGGTATCATCGTTGCCCTTGTCTGTATTATATTTCTGTTTCATTTTCGCAGCGCGCTGGTTGGAATTTTTACTTTGCCGGCAGGCATCTTGATCAGTTTCATCATCATGCAAAAGCAGGGCATCAACGCAAACATCATGAGTCTCGGGGGGATTGCAATTGCAATTGGGGCCATGGTGGATGCCGCCATTGTCATGATCGAAAACGCCCACAAACATATTGAAAATGACGGCGGCCGGAAACCGCACTGGGATATTATCATGAACGCGTCCAAAGAAGTCGGACCGGCCCTGTTCTTTTCGCTTCTGATCATCGCGATCAGCTTTCTGCCGGTTTTTACACTGGAAGCACAGGAAGGGAGGCTTTTTCGCCCCCTGGCCTTTACGAAAACCTATGCCATGATGGGGGGCGCCTTTCTCTCCTTAACCGTTGTGCCGGTACTCATGGGGTATCTGATTCGCGGCAAAATTAAATCCGAAGCTGAAAACCCGGTCAATCGCTTCCTGATCCGGATCTATCACCCGATCATCAAACTGGTTTTAAAAGCAAAAATCCTGGTTGTAATCATTGCGATTATCATTCTTGCTGTCACCTATATCCCCTGGAATCGAATCGGCAGTGAATTCATGCCGCCGTTGAATGAGGGAGACCTTTTATATATGCCGACAACCTTACCCGGCATTTCGATCACAAAGGCCAAAGAACTGCTCCAGCAAACCGACCGGATCATTGCCACCTTTCCCGAAGTTCATCATGTGTTCGGAAAAATCGGGCGAGCGGAAACCGCTACGGACCCGGCCCCGCTTTCCATGATCGAAACCACCATCATGTTAAAGCCCGAGTCGGAATGGAGAAAGGGGATGACCATGCCGAAACTGATAGAAGAACTGGACAAGGCGATCCAGTTCCCCGGGCTCACCAATGCCTGGACCATGCCCATTAAGACCCGTACCGACATGCTTTCCACCGGAATCAAAACGCCGGTCGGTATCAAACTGGTTGGTGCAGATTTGAAAATTTTGAACGACCTGGGAGAAAAAGTAGAGGCGGTCATACGGGATGTTCCAGGGACATTGAGCGTTTATGCGGAGCGCGTTACCGGAGGCAACTTTCTGGATTATCACATTGATCGGGAGGCTGCTGCCCGATACGGGCTGACCACCGGCGATGTTCAGGACATTATCATGAGTGCTGTCGGCGGTATGAATGTGACCCGGACCGTTGAGGGGCTGGAGCGCTATCCGGTAAATATCCGATATGGATCCGAACTCCGGGACACACCGGAGAAACTGCGCCGCATCCTGGTTCCCACCCCTTCCGGAGCCCAAATTCCCATAACCCAGCTTGCCGATATTCGCATAATAAAGGGTCCGCCTGTAATCAAAAGCGAGAATGCCCGTAACAATGCCTGGGTATATGTTGATCTGTCCGGAATAGACGTGGGCACCTATGTAAAAAAAGCGCAGGAAATCGTCCGCGAGAAAATAAAACTCCCTCCCGGGTACAGCATGATCTGGAGCGGTCAATATGAATATATGGTGCGCTCTCAGAAACGTCTCATGATTGTTGTTCCCATGACACTGGTTATTATCTTCCTGCTGCTTTATTTAAATTTTAAAAATATCTCTGAAAGCCTGATCATCATGCTGAGCGTTCCGTTTTCGCTCACCGGCGGCTTATGGCTTATGTATTTTCTGGATTACAATATGAGTGTTGCCGTGGGTGTTGGATTTATCGCACTTGCCGGTGTGGCTGCGGAAACAGGGGTGGTCATGCTGATATACCTGGATATTTCCTATAAAAAATTCAAAACACAGCATGGCAAAAATTTTAATCGCCGGCATCTGAATGCCGCCATTGAGGAAGGTTCCGCATTGCGGGTCAGACCCAAAATGATGACCGTTGTCGCCACGATGGCCGGTCTACTGCCTATCATGTGGAGCCACGGCGCCGGTTCCCAGGTCATGAAGCGTATTGCAGCACCGATGATTGGCGGAATGGTGAGCGCTACCATTCTTACCCTTCTTGTGGTACCGGCAATATACGGAATCTATAAAGGCTGGAGTCTTCCCGGCGACGAAACGGAAGTTGACCGTAAAGATGACAGGTGAATTCAAAAAATTTTTATGCCATCAACAAGAAAAGAGGAGGACAAAAAAATGAAAAAATCAATCACACTGATCATAACGATGCTGGTAATCGGAACGGGTATACAATATGCAGAAGCGAAGGACCCGAAAAACGAGGGGCATCATAAAATCGATACGCCGATAAATGACAGCAGTAAAACAACAAGCCATCATTTTACATACAGCGGCGTGGATAAAGGAATCCGAGCAAAATTTGAAATCATGAGCCTTGCGGATATGGGAATGAATCCCGACAACGGGGCCACCCACCATATCATGTTTAAGATTTTTCACGACAGCATGAATCATCCGATTCAAGAAGCAAAAGGTAAAATCAAGATTATTGATCCGGATGGCAAGGAGCAGGTATCTGATATCAAAAACTATAATGGAGTTTTTGCGGTAAACACCCTGTTCCCGAAAGCTGGAAAATACGGGGTGATCTGTCTTTTAAAAATAAAAGACGAAAAACCGTTGTTCAAATTCTGGTACACGCAGAAATAGCACAAAAAAATATTTCGAGGGTTAACGTTTGAGCTTGACGAAGAAATGGAACAGAATAGCCATTTATGGATGGGCTAATTGATACCGTACTCTTTCAGTTTTATTTGAAGTGTACGCCGGCTGATGCCCAGTACTTCAGCTGAACGTGTTCGGTTTCCATCGTTATTTTCAAGTGTTCTGATTATCATTTCCTTCTCGACTTCCTTTAACGATTTGCCGGCAGCAAAATGAAATTCCATTGTATCTGTATGGTTTTCCGCCAGATGAATCGGCTCAGGCAGATCTTTCTCCGAAATCATATCACTCCGGGTCAAGATGACCGCCCGTTCGATCATGTTTTCCAGCTCCCGAACATTACCGGGCCAGTTGTACCGAATCATTAGATCCATTGCCCTTGGCGTCAACCCTTTAATCAGTTTCTGGTTTTTTTCAACATATTGCTTCAAAAAAAAATCCGTTAACAGCGGAATGTCATCCCTCCGTTCCCGCAGCGGAGGAACACATATATTCACAACATTTAACCGATAAAACAAATCTTCCCGGAAGGTTCCTTTTTCCATTTCAAGAGATAAATTCCGATTCGTGGCTGCAAGGATACGGGTATCAACCTTTACGGTTTTGGAACTTCCTAACGGATTGATCTCGCCTTCCTGCAGAACACGCAAAATTTTCGGTTGAGTAGCCAATGACATTTCCGTAATTTCATCCAGAAAAATCGTACCATTATCTGCGGCTCTGAAACGACCCGGCTGACGCTCGGTTGCGCCGGTAAAAGCCCCTTTTTCATGCCCGAAAAGTTCGCTTTCCAACAGTGTCTCCGGAAGCGCGGCGCAATTCACGGTGATCAACAATTTCTCCTTGCGCCGGCTGTTTTCATGAATGGCATTGGCGATGAGCTCCTTTCCGGTACCACTTTCCCCGGTGATTAAAACGGTTGCTTCTGTGGGTGCGACCAAAGAAACGGTTTCAAACAATTTCTTCATGGCCGAACTCCGTCCAATGATGTTGGAAAAATCAAACCGCTCCCCGACCCGTTCCTTCAGATAAATGTTTTCCTGCTCCAGTTTTTGGTGCTGCATGGTTTTGTGCAGCAGAATTTTCAGCTCTTCAATATCCAGCGGTTTTGTCAGATAATCAGAAGCACCTGATTTAAGAGCTTCCACAGCCGTACTTACCGAGGAATAGGCTGTCATGATGATTACGGGTATGGCGGGACTTATCTTTTTGATTTTTTTGAGTGCTTCAATACCGCCAATCCGGCTCATACGGACATCCATCAGGATAAGATCGAAAAACTGCTCCTCAACCGCTGCGATTGCACTTTGGCCGCTATCGGCCTGGCTGACCTCAAATTTCTCGGCAGTAAGAACCGCATCGAGCATCAGACGATGGGAGGCATCATCATCCACAACCAGAATTTTCGGCTTCATCGTTCAACCTCCTGTGCTTTTTTCTGACAAAAGCTTATCCTTCAAGTTTTTTCTGAAGAAGCTCATTCACAATTTTCGGATTGGCCTTTCCCCTGGTTTCCTTCATGATCTGGCCCACAAAAAAACCCATAAGTTTCTTTTTGCCGTTCTTATATGCCTCTACCTCTTTTGGAGCGCTTTCGAGAACTCTTGAAACAACTTCTTCTATGGCTGAAGCATCTGTAACCTGGATCAACCCTTTTTCTTCAACAATCTGTTTGGCCGGCTTTCCGCTCACAGCCATTTCATCAAAAACGGTTTTTGCGATTTTCCCGCTGATTACATCATCTTGAACTAGCTTGAGCAGTCCTCCGAGATTTTCAGCAGAAACCGGAGATTCTTCAATGGTTTTACCTTGAGCGTTCAAAAGTCCCAAAAGGGTGCCTGTAATCCAGTTGCATACAGGCCGGGGCTCCGGGAAAGTCTTCAGGCATTCTTCAAAATAGTCAGCGAGTTCCCTCGCGGATGTCAACCGCTCCGCATCACCTTCAGAAAGTTGATACTGTTTCACGAATCTCTCTGTTTTCTCATCCGGAAGTTCCGGAAGCTCCTCGTTTACTTTCCGGATCCATTCATCGTCAATAACCAGCGGGAGCAAATCCGGATCCGGAAAATACCGGTAGTCATGAGCTTCCTCTTTGTCGCGCATGGAATGCGTCGTTCCTGAATCCGGATTCCAGAGCCTTGTCTCCTGGATTACTTCTCCCCCCTCTTCCAGAACCGCCTCCTGCCGCCTGATCTCATATTGAATTGCCTTTTCGACATGTTTGAAAGAATTCAAATTTTTCAGCTCCGTTCTTGTCCCAAACCCTTCCGAACCTTTTGGGCGAAGCGAAATATTCGCATCACATCTGAAACTCCCCTCTTCCATGTTTCCGTCACAGATCTCAATATATCTCAGGATTGACCGGAGTTTTCTCAGGTAGGCGCCGGCTTCTTCAGGCGAGCGCAAGTCAGGTTCGCTCACAATTTCAATCAGAGGCACACCGGTTCTGTTCAGATCTACATGGCTCAAAGGACGGTTTGGATCATGACTCAGCTTTCCGGCATCTTCTTCCATGTGAATCCGTGTAATTCCGATTTTTTTCCGGGTCCCTTCCACATCGATTTCTATCTGCCCGGATTCCGCAATGGGAAGTTCGTACTGAGAAATCTGATACCCTTTTGGAAGATCAGGATAAAAATAATTTTTTCGTGCAAAACGGCTGGTTTCCGCAATCCTGCATCCGGTCGCGACAGCCATACGCAGGGCGAAATCCACAACCTTCTTGTTGAGCACTGGAAGCACGCCGGGCATCCCCAGACAGACAGGGCATACATGGGTATTGGGAGGCGCGCCGAATTCGGTTGAACAGGAGCAGAAAATTTTTGATTTGGTTTTCAGCTGAGCATGAACCTCAAGCCCGATAACTGGTTCGAATTCCATATTATTCCCTTTTGTTACATTGATGGTTCCCTGTTAATCCCACATGTCACGCAAAAACCGCAACGAAAAGGCTACGATACTAAAGAGAAGAAATCCAGTCAATTTCATCGGCGGTCATTTCAATTGTTTCAAAAACTTACAGGTAATGAGCCATTCGATTAAAAGTCTGTGGACATTATTTCTTTTTTTTGACAAAATCCCACCCTGGATCGTATAAGGTAATGTTTTGATCCTTAACGTTTATTCCATACCGGGGGATCTTAGCCAACTTGATGGTTTTTTACAATCTTCTCTTGCGGTGAAAAAAAGGATTGTCTGATTTTTTGAAAGCCCTCTGCTTCATATGTGGCCGGTTACACCGGATTTGCATTTTTTTGGCTGTTTTAACAGGGAGTAACCAATGAATTTTTTTCTGTGCGTTATCGGTATGACAATGATTCTTGAAGGGCTTCCTTATTTTGCGTGTCCTGAAAAAATAAAGCTGATTGTACTTAAAGTCATTGAAATGCCGGAAAATACCCTTCGCAAGCTGGGTTTTGTGCTGATGCTGACAGGGCTCGGACTGGTATACCTTGGAAAAAAATGGGGTTAAAGAACCATGTACCAGCTATCAGACTATGACTTTACCCTTTCGGAGGAATCTATTGCCCAGGAACCTCTGCGCCAGAGAGATCAGTCCAGGCTTCTGGTTCTTGATCGAAATTCAGGCAGCATTGCACACCGTTCATTTTTCGAAGTAACCGGCCTTCTTTCTTCGAAAGATTTACTGGTTGTCAACAATACCAGGGTTGTGCCGGGAAGGCTTGTCGGGCAGAAGGAAACCGGCGGAAAGGTTGAGCTCCTCATTCTGGATTATACCGGCGGCCTGGAACGTCTTGAGGAAAACGGAAACTTTGAGTGTTCTTGCCTGATCAGAGCTTCCAAGCATTTGAAAACAGGAATGTTGCTCTTTTTTACCCCGGAACTTAAAGCCAGGATCACGGGGTTTGAGGATGGTATTTACCAGGCCCGCTTCATCCTGGAAAAAGACTTTCAGCAAACCCTTGACAGGATTGGCAACGTTCCGCTTCCCCCATACATAAAACGAAAAGAAAACGCCCCTTCATGTGATGACCGGATCGCTTATCAAACCGTCTATGCTGAAGAAAAGGGAGCGATTGCCGCTCCAACAGCCGGCCTTCATTTTTCCAGGGAGCTTCTTCAGAAAATAGGATCAAAAGGAATACCGATAGTTGAAATTACCCTTCATGTCGGATACGGTACATTTTTGCCCATACGGGCAGCGGATATCAGAGAACATAAAATGCATTCGGAGAGGTATGTTATCTCAAAAAAGGCGGCGGAGGCAATCAACCAAAAAAAAATGGAGGGGGGCAGGATCATTGCCGTGGGCACCACATCCGTCAGAACGCTCGAATACGCTTCAGATGAAGCCGGAATCGTGAAACATGGAACCGGAAATTGTGATCTTTTCATATATCCGGGATACCGGTTTCGGACCGTAGACAGTATGATTACCAATTTTCACCTCCCGAAATCAACACTGCTTATGCTGGTATCGGCATTTGCGGGACGCGAAAACATCCTGGCGGCTTACCGAGAAGCTATCCGGGAAAACTACCGATTCTACAGTTACGGGGATGCGATGTTCATTCATTAAAACCTAAAGTGAGCG
>CAZOEW010000080.1:12067-15283 GCA_964578935.1 uncultured Desulfobacterales bacterium
ATAGGAATGACCTTACAATTACCATTATGTTTCAATTTAACATCGTCGCAAAATCAAAAACCACAAACGCCCGAACCGGTGTCATTCAAACCCCTCACGGTAGAATTGAAACCCCCGTTTTTATGCCGGTAGGCACACTTGCCACCGTAAAATCCTTGACCCCGGAGGACCTTGCCGATTGCGGGGCTCAAATTATTCTGGGAAACACCTATCACCTTTACTTAAGGCCCGGCTGCGACGTGATCGAAAAATTTTCCGGTCTGCACAAGTTCATGAACTGGAACCGCCCGATTCTAACAGACAGCGGAGGATTTCAGGTATTTTCTCTCGCCGGACTCTCCAGGATCACGGAACAGGGCTATTCGTTTCAATCCCATATTGATGGCTCCGCACATATGCTGACACCGGAAAAGGCTGTTGAAATACAAACATGCCTGAATTCCGATATCATGATGTGCCTTGACCAGTGCATTGCCTATCCAGCCGAAAAAGAGGAAGCTGAGAAAGCGCTTGAGTTGACGGCCAGATGGGCCGGGCGGTGCAAACAAACCTGGATGAAAACGAACCAAGACAATGCCCTGTTCGGAATCATTCAAGGGGGAATGTTTAAAAAATTAAGAGAACGATCCACCGAAAGCATCGCGGAACTCGATCTTCCAGGATATGCCATTGGCGGACTCAGTGTGGGGGAACCGAAAAATCTCATGCTTGAAATGGCAGACTTTACACTGCCCCTGCTTCCTTACGAAGCGCCAAGATATATCATGGGTGTGGGAACTCCGGAAGATCTGGTTGAACTGGTTTCTCTTGGTGCGGACATGTTCGACTGCGTCATGCCGACGCGAAACGCACGAAATGGACAGCTGTTTACAAGCCAGGGCGCTGTCAATATCAGCAACGCCCGCTACCGTACCGAAACCGGGCCGGCCGATCCGAACTGCGGCTGTTATACATGCCGCAACTATTCTTCCGCTTACCTGCGCCATCTTTATATGACAAGAGAACTTCTTGCATATCGTTTAAATACCATTCATAATATACATTATTATCTGAGCCTGGCGGAGGAGATGCGACAGGCAATCCAACACGACACGTTCCATGAGTTTAAAAAGGATTTTTACCGGAAACGGTTAACTTAATATCAGTTAATGCATCAATCAGGAGAAAAACCATGATCGAAAAAGTCCAGGCAGCCTTAAATAAAATCAGACCCGTGCTTCAAAAAGACGGAGGCGATGTTGAGCTTGTCGGTATTGAAGGCAAAATCGTAAAAGTCAAATTGCAGGGCGCATGCGCCGGCTGTCCAATGTCTCAGATGACACTTAAAAACGGAATTGAAAAATTGCTGAAAAAAGAGATTCCGGAAATTGAGGCCGTAGAAAATGTCGGATAACATGACAATTTCATTTCAGGTATCCATAAAAGAAATTTTAGGAAGCCCTCATCCGCATAAACCGGAGGTTCAACCATGACGATAGCCGAAAAAAGTTCAAGTTCAAGGCGCGCAAATCCCGAGGAATGAGTCGTAGTTAACCTACGTCGCAATGACGAGGGATGTAGCGCAACACCGAAATTGGACTTTTTACGAAGCCATCATCATAAACCGGAGGTTCAACCATGACGATAGCCGGAAAAATTGAAAACTTTATCACCAAATCCTCCTGGATCCGAAAAATGTTCGAAGAAGGTACGAAGCTGAAAGAACAACATGGTGCGGAAAATGTTTTTGACTTCAGCCTGGGGAACCCAAACCTTCAGCCGCCTGACAGGTTTAAAAAAGTTCTTAGAGACCTGGTAAACACAGAAAATCCGGGCGACCATGCCTATATGCCAAACGCCGGATATCCGCAGGTGCGCCGCAATGTTGCCGATTATCTGACAGAAGAACAGAAGGCCCCAATCTCTGCGCAGGAAGTGATCATGACCTGCGGGGCAGCAGGCGGTTTGAATGTTATCTTAAAGACACTGCTTAACCCGGGTGAAGAGGTAATTACCCCGGCACCCTTTTTTGTCGAATATGGTTTTTACGTCGACAACCACGGTGGAAAACTGGTAACCGTACCTTCAAATCCGGATTTTACGCTCGATATTCAGAAAATTTCATCTGCCATTACCGATAAAACCAGAGCGGTTCTCATCAATTCACCCAACAACCCGACAGGACAGGTTTACAACCGGGAAAGCCTGATGTTGCTGGGGTCGGCCCTCCGAAAAAAAAGCAACGAACTTGGAAGGACGATTTATCTGATTTCAGATGAACCATACCGAAAAATCATCTATGACGGCATCGAGGTTCCGAGCCTCTTTTCCTGTTACGAGGAAAGCATCCTGGTAACATCCTTTTCAAAAGACATCTCCATTCCCGGAGAGCGTATTGGATTTGTTGCCGTAAATCCGAAAACAGAATACAAAGCGGAACTCCTTGCCGGCATGACCCTTGCCAACAGAATTTTAGGATTTGTCAATGCACCGGCCTTGATGCAGCGCGTCGTGGGATCACTGCAGGGTGCAAGTGTTGACATGTCCCTGTATACCCGGAAGCGGGATCTTCTCTGCGACGGTCTTTCTGAATGCGGTTATGCGTTTGAAAAACCCAAAGGCGCATTCTATCTGTTTCCGAAATCCCCCATTCCGGATGACATTCAATTTGTAAAAGCCCTTCAGGAAGAACTGATCCTGACGGTTCCGGGAACCGGATTCGGAGGCCCCGGCCATTTCAGAATTGCATTCTGTGTGGAAGATGAAACCATAAAAAAAGCCATACCCGGGTTCAGACGGGTCATCGAAAAAGTCAAATAATCTTTTTTAACCGATTCACACAAAAGGAGTTCGTAATGAAAGTTCTTAAAATTGATCATCTTGGCATTGCCGTAAATAAAATTGAGGATGGGAAAAAATTCTGGACCGATGTGCTGGGTCTTGAATTTGAAGGATCTGAAACCGTTGCCGAGCAAAAAGTTACAACCGCTTTTTTTCCAGTAGGTGAAAGCGAGGTCGAACTTCTGGAGTCAACCGCTCCGGATGGGCCGATTGCAAAATATATCGAAAAACGGGGGGAAGGAATTCAGCATATCGCATTCCGGGTTGAAAACATTGAGGCGGCTCTGGCAGAACTGAAGGAAAAAGGCATCCGGCTGATTGATGAAAAACCGCGGAAAGGCGCAGGCGGCGCGAAGATCGCCTTTCTGCACCCGAAAGCCACAAATGGGGTTCTGG
>CAZOEW010000081.1:0-15156 GCA_964578935.1 uncultured Desulfobacterales bacterium
GAGGATCCGTCTTCCGCGTTGAAGAGCAGACGCAACGTTTATTTTGAGGAAGAGAAAGGTTTTATCAAAATACCGATATATAACGGTTCGCTCGTAAGTTGCGGAAATGTTTTGAAAGGCCCGTGCGTGATCGAAGAACCGGCGACAACGATCGTCGTGTATCCGGGACAGGCCGCGCGATTAACGGAGTTCGGGAATTACGAAATATCCATCAATTGAAATATGATTAAAGGAGTAGGAAAATGAAAGAAGTCGATCCTATCACTGCCGAGGTCGTACGTTGCGGTCTTGTAACTATCGCAAATGAAATGTGTGATACGATGATCCGAACGGCTACGACTCCTACCTTCAGCGAGTCTCATGATTTTTCTACCGCGATATTTGACGGTCAGGGCAGAATTGTCGCCCTTGCCGATGCGCTGCCGATCCATATGGGGGCCAGCAAATTTTCCGTAATGGCAGTACTGGACGCGTTTGGGGAAGATCTCCATCCCGGCGACATGATCATTGTCAATGATCCATACTTTGGCGGATCGCATCTTCCGGACTGGACCATGATGACCCCTATATTTTCCGATGATCAGATTGTATTTTTTCCGGTTACAAGAGCCCATCAGGGAGATACAGGCGGAGCCGTGCCCGGGGGCTACAATCCGGGAGCCACGGATATATGGCAGGAGGGGCTGCGTCTTCCTCCGATCAAGATATATGACCGCGGAAAACCCCGGTATGACATTATCAAAATGCTTCAGATCAACAATCGCGAACCGACATTCCTGGGCGACCTGAAGGCGATGATGGGATCCGTCAGGGTGGCGGAGAGACGCCTTCAGGAGGTTCTTGACAAATACGGCTCCGAGAAGATCAACGACTGTATGGAAAGCATCATCGATTATACGGAGCGCAGGTTCCGGGCTGAAATAAGAGAATGGCCGGACGGCGTATATGAAGGCGAGGCATACCTGGAGCATGACTGCCAGGGAATTGAAGGCATCACGATAAAAGCGAAGGTAACGGTTTTGGGGGATTCGCTTGAAATTGATTTTACCGGCAGCGCGTCTCAAACGCCCGGCTTTATCAACAGCTCGATACCCAACTCCTATTCGTATATATTTCTGACCCTGTCGAGCATGATCGACGATTCCATTCCCCGCAATGAGGGATTGTTCAGGCCGGTGGAAGTCAAGCTTCCGAAAGGGTCGGTGGTTAATCCCAATCCTCCGGCTCCATGCACCGCCTGTACGCTCCATGCCGGCGGGGAGATCGGTGAGGCGGTCGCCTTCGCGCTTGAAAAGGCGATACCGAAAATGGCGTATGTCCAGAATGTCAAACTGGGAATGCCGGTTGTAACCTACGGAACCAATCCCTATACCGGAGAGTTTTATGTGGATCAGAATGTGATGATGTCCGCTGGTTGGTGCAATGCCGCCTATGGGGTCGATGGATGGGGAGCACTGCCTCCTTTTTTTGGCGCCATGACCATGGCTACCGGTGAACTCCATGATATGAACTTTCCGGTGTTAACCATGGGGCGTGAGTTTATTACCGATTCGGGAGGACCCGGGAAGTGGCGGGGCGGGCTGGGGACATGCACAAGAATAAAGGCACTGGCTCCCATGTTCGCTCACACCTATGTTATCGGCACAAAATATCCGATGCGCGGGTTCAGTGGAGGCATGGATGGATCCGTCAACCGGGTTGTGCTCAGAGAAGGAACAGCAGGTGAGCAGGCAGTCGAGAAAACCGCTTTTGAAACTCCTTTATCATCCGGTGATATCACCCTTGCGGAGCTCGGAGGCGGCGGCGGATGGGGAGATCCTCTTGAACGGGATCCCGACGCTGTCCTGGAAGATGTCCTGGACGAACTGGTTTCAATTGAGGGAGCAAAACATTACGGTGTGGTTATTGACCTTGAAAAAATGGAAGTCGACAAGGAGGCCACACAAAGCTTGCGGAGGAAGCTGGAAGAGGAACGGAAATCGATGCAGAAAAAAAAGGTCCGGTCTGTAACGTATCTTTCCGATGACTGGCGGAGTCTTTGTCAGGATGCGGTGAACAGGGATCCGGATTTCATAAAACTTGCCGGAGACCTTACCATGGAAATGAACAACATTGTCGAGGAATGCCCGGATGGGAAAACCCGTTTTCTCTATTGGATTTTTAGAAACGGAAGACTGGAAGAGACGATCGTCGGGCTGCTGGAAGAGATGAAAGACCGGAAACCGTTTTTTACGACCGTTGCATCCTATGACACGTTTATGAAGATCAATACGGCAAAAATGAATCTCGAAACCGCGGTGATGGAGGGAAAGATCCGTTTTGAGGGGGATCTCGTTAAAATGATGGAATACGCGGATGCGCTGAATCGATTTACCGAGGTGAGAAGGGCTATTCCCACCGAATATCGGCTTTAAAAAGATCGGGCAGAGAGAGGTCCATCATGTCGAAAAGAAAAGTTCTTATTACAGGGGCATCGAGCGGTATCGGGAAAGTGGTAGCGGTTTTCCTGGCTCAAAAGGGATTTTATGTGGTTGGGACCACCCGCAACCTCACGACTCTGCCGGAGGATCCGTGGGCTTCGAAGATGTTTCGTTTTGTCATGATGGATGTTACCGACAAGGCTTCGGTGAGAAGTGGGGTTGAGGAGGCGGCAGGGCTTCTGGGAGGTATCGATGTCCTGATCAACAATGCGGGAATCAGCAATGTCGGGCCCTTCGAGGACATCCCCGAAGAGGAAGGCCGCAGCGTTATCGAGACAAATTTTTTCGGGCTGGCCTCGGTAACGCGGGAAGTCCTTCCCATAATGCGAAACAGCGGGGGCGGCCTGATCGTGAACGTAAGCTCCCTCGGAGGCATTATGGGTATTCCGTTTCAGTCATACTATGCGGCCAGCAAGTTTGCGGTTGAAGGCTTTTCCGAGTCGATTCGCATGGAGCTTCTTTCGCAGGGGATCGATGTGGTCCTGGTAGAACCCGGCAATATCAAAACAGGGATCGGAAAAAATCGAATGGTTCTCTCCGGCGTGAGCCCGTTCTATCAAAAGGGTTATGACGCCGCGAAACAGGTGATCGAAAAAGGGGTCGATGGTGCGGAACCGCCGGAAGTCGTCGCAAGGCTGATCTATAAAATCATCAGAAAAAGAAGCATGAACGTACGATATCCGGCAGGAAAAGGGTCCGGAACCATAAGCTTTTTGCTGAAAATTCTTCCGCAGAAAGCGAAAGAGAGGCTGCTTCTCCGCTATTATCGGCAGAATGCTATTCGGAATAATTGAGGTACGAAGAGTTTTTTAGAATGCGATGTGATTAACTGAATGGATGATTTTTTTCTTATCGATCCCTTTTGCATGAGTTTACACGATATAAAAAAATTGTCCATGAGGTTTTGAGTATATTAAACTCTTCGACACATCAACGATATAAAGAGGAGATTTTTCATGAACATCGAAGCGGTTGTTCAAGATATTTTTGAAACCATGCCGGGGAGGTTTAAATCCGGGGAGGCGGATGAGAATTTCAAGGCCGAGCTGGGATTTATGATTGGCGAAAAAAAATGGACCCTTTCGATTAACGGAAAATCATGTCGGATTGTTAACACATTGCATGAAGGGTGCAACGCCGTGATCCGAACCGGCCTGGAAGAGCTGATCGGAATCATGACAAACACCGTTGACCCGGCTGCGCTTTTCCTTTCAAAAAAGCTGGAAGTTGACGGAGATATCGAGATTCTTCTGGTCGCGTTTTCCCTTTTTGAAATCTACAAATCCGATGATGTCGTGATTAAAGATCCTTCATGGGTGGTGGACACCCTTGGAGACTATTTTACAGTGAGAGAAGACGGCCGCTTCATGATCGAGGATCTGGACTGCGTGGAACTGGCTGAACGATTCGGCACACCGCTCTTTGTAACTTCCGAAGGGCAGTTGCGGGAGAACATACGAAATATGAAGGCCGCGTTTGCATCGGCCTATCCGGAAAACGATGTCAATGTGATGTGGGCAATCAAGTCGAACACGACATTTGCCCTGCGCAAGATCATGAATGAAGAAGGGGCGGGCGGAGACTGCTTCAGCCCTGGAGAAATTTACGCCACGTTCATCACAGGCGCAGATCCTGAACGTTTTCTGCTTACCGGTTCGGACCGGAGCGACGAGGCATTTCGAATGGCAATCGAAATCGGCATGCGGATCACGCTGGATCACATGGATGATCTTTTTATCCTGGAGCGTCTGGCAAGAGAGTTTAAAAAAAAGATACGGGTTCTTATACGTGTCAAGTGTGACCTGCCGAGCCTGAAACAGCTTGAATCGACATTTGAGCCGGGCATCTCGGTGCCTTTTGAAGTTCGAAACCTGAAATTCGGCGTTACCTATGAAGAGGCTGTCGAGATGGCAACCTCGGCAAAGCGGTTTCCGCACATCATCATCGAGGGGATTCACTCTCATATCGGGCGGGATGTGCATCTTCCAGCCCACTGGCACGGATATGCATTTGATATGACAACACTCTGCAGCAGGTTTTACGCGGATACCGGAATTTTGCCGAAGATACTGGATCTTGGGGGCGGTTTTGCCGAGAAACGCGATCCATCCAGCCATGATCTCATGAACCTTGCGGCACCGATAGAAGAATACGCTGACCAGACAGGCCGGGGAGTGCGGGAAGGCTGCCGGAAATATGATTTTCCATACCCGAAATTGTGGATCGAGCCCGGACGGAACCTTATCGGAACCACAACCGTCATGATCAGCCGGGTAGGGAACGTAAAACGGACACCGGGAGTATGCACCTGGGTTCACGTGGATGCCTCATGCAACTTTCTTCCTTCGGTTAACCGGCACAATGGGATGAGTTATCATCTGCTCTCCGGAACCAGGGCCAGGGCAAAGGCGGAGGAGACGGTCGATATCGTGGGACCGAACTGCTCCGGGGACCTCATTCAGCCGCGTCGTAAAATGCCGAAGATGGAAAGAGGCGAGCTGCTTGTTTTCCTGGATGTCGGGGCATACAATTCGGTCGCATCCAATCAATTTAACAGCATCCCCCGTCCGCCCTGCCTGCTGGTGTCCGGCAGTCAGGTGGACATTATCTGTGAGCGCGAGACGATAAACGATATTTTCGCCCGTCAACGGATTCCGGCAAGAATGTTGACATAAACTCTATGAAAAAAAGCCTTCGGAATGCGATTTTCAGCCATACCGGGCTAGTTGGAAAAATACAGGTTCAAGGAAGCGGTCATGAAAGAAAAGAATCGAAACGAATTTTTACTGGCGGAACGAAACACCCATGTTCCCCGAGGGGCTTTCAACGTGCATCCTGTTTTTGTGAAAGATGCGAAGGGCGCCCTGCTTACCGATGTAGATGGAAACAGGTATATTGATTTCGCCGGCGGAATCGGAGTCGTCAATGTCGGCCATTGCGACGAAAGGGTTGTCTCAGCCGTTCAGGAGCAGGCGCGTAAATATATTCACACCTGTTTTCACGTGGTGATGCATGAGCCGTATGTGGCGCTTGCAAAAAAGCTGAACCACCTTGCACCCGGTGATTTTCCCAAAAAGACGATGTTCGCGAACAGCGGAGCCGAAGCGGTGGAGAATGCCGTCAAAATTGCGCGGCATGCAACCGGCCGGCCATCAACCATCGCGTTTGAAAATGCCTTTCACGGCCGAACCTTGCTGGCGCTGAGCCTTACCAGCAAAATGAAACCGTATAAATATGGATTTGGCCCCTATGCGCCGGAGATTTACCGGATGCCTTACGCGTACTGCTACCGATGTGATGCTGAACCGGGCTATCCTTCATGCGGGATACGCTGTGCACACGCTTTAAGGGATTATTTCAACACGCACATATCCGCAGAACAGGTGGCGGCCTTAATTGTAGAGCCGGTATTGGGGGAGGGCGGATTTGTTGTCCCGCCAAAGGAGTATTTCGCGATTCTGCATGAAATCTGCAGGGAAGCGGGGATCGTTTTTATTGCCGATGAAGTGCAGACCGGATTTGGCCGGACAGGCAGGATGTTTGCCATGGAACATTATGATGTCGCTCCGGATATACTGATTACGGGTAAATCCATCGCCGCCGGTTTTCCATTGAGCGGGATAACCGGAAGAGCGGAACTGATGGATCATCCTCAGGTCGGGGGCCTTGGAGGAACCTACGGGGGAAATCCCGTTGCCTGCGAAGCGGCGCTGGCTGTTCTGGATATCTTTGAGCAGGATGATCTGCTGTCACGGGCAGGAGAGATCGGCAGAACGGTTCGGAACCGGTTCCTCCAATTCCAGGAAAAGTACCGTGTCGTCGGTGATGTCAGAGGATTGGGGGCCATGGTGTGCATGGAACTGGTAACGGATCGGAAGACAAAGGAACCGGCAGGTGATTTCGCGAAGAAGCTGGTGAACACCTGCAGGGAAAAGGGGCTTCTGATGATTTCCGCGGGAACCTTTTCCAATATTATCCGGCCGCTGATGCCTCTTGTCATAACGGATGAGCATCTGGATAAAGGGCTTTCCATCATGGAAGAGAGTCTGAACGCGCTTTCAGCGTGTTGACCGGATATGGAAATTTGAAGACAGGAGACAAGGGAGGCGTTCGATGAAGATTCCGGAAAAGGGAATTGAAAAGGAGAAGATTTTTCAAGCTCTTGAAAGTTATAAGACGAAAGATCTGGATTGGCGGTCGGGAAAAGTAATGGGCTATGTGTATGACCCCGGCAAGGAAGCGGAAGCGGTTATTCATAAAGCATACACAATGTACCTGGCCGAGAACGGTCTTGACCCGTTAACCTATCCCAGCCTTCTTCGCCTGGAAACAGAGCTTGTGGAGATGGTGGCAACCCTTCTGCATGGAGACAGAGAAGTGGCAGGCAATTTTACCAGCGGAGGAACCGAAAGCCTGCTTTTAGCCGTGAAGACGGCCCGGGATATGGCAAGAGCGGAAAAACCGCACATCAAGCATCCGGAGATGATCCTTCCGCTGACCGCGCACGCGTCCTTTTATAAAGCCGCTCATTACTTCGATATCAAGCCGGTTGTGACGCCTGTGCACACAGATTCGTTTCGCGCGGATGCCGCCGCTATCAAAGATGCGGTTACGGACAATACCATTTTGATCGTCGGGTCCGCTCCATCCTACGCGCATGGTGTAATCGATCCGATCCGGGAGATCGGGGAAGTCGCGCTTGAAAAGAAACTTCTGTTTCATGTTGATTCATGTGTCGGGGGGATTCATCTTTCCTACATGCGGAAACTCGGATATGACATCCCGGATTTTGATTTTCAGGTCCCGGGGGTAACATCCATATCGGTTGACCTTCACAAGTATGGATATGCGGCAAAAGGGGCTTCACTCATACTTTACAGAAATAAGGATATCCGAAAATACCAGATGTTCGCCTGCTCCAGGTGGCCGGGATACACCGTGATCAATCCGACAGTGACAAGCAGCAAGACAGGCGGGCCGCTGGCCGCCGCGTGGGCAGTTGTCCGCTTTCTTGGCGATGAAGGATACATGAAGATCGTAAAGGAAGTGATGGAAGCCACAAAAATCGTCGTCAATGGCGTCAAACAGATCGAAGGCCTTCGGGTTCTTGGTGAACCGGACATGTGCATGTTCTCCTTCACGTCAACATCGGATAAAATCAACATATATCGGCTCGCGGATGACATGAAATCAAAAGGGTGGTATATTCAGCCTCAATTTGCGCAGCAGTGCTCTCCGGAGAATCTCCACATTTCGTTAAACCGGTCAAGTGTTCCCAGATCCAGGGATCTGCTCAGAGACCTGGAGGCTTGTGTTCAACACATCAAGGAGAACGGAGATGAAGAGGAGTCCCGTATTTTCCGCGAAGAAGTCAAAAAACTTTCCGGGAATTTAGATGAGGAAGCCTTTTTTAAACTCATCACCATAGCGGGGATAACCGGGAATGAACTTCCGGAAAAAATGGAAAAGGTAAACCAGATACTGGATGTGTTGCCTGACGACATAACGGAGTCGCTTCTGATCGAGTTCATGAACAATCTGATGGTGAGCCAATGAAAAAAAAAGATCGTTTGTTGAGAATCAGCCAGCTGGCTAAAAAGGCGGATGTTTCGGCATCGACCATAAAACATTATGTCAAGGAAGGGCTGATACCAAGGCCCATGAAGACCAGTTCGAATATGGCCTATTATGATGAGGACTGCATCGAAAAAATAAAACTGGTCAAAAAAATTCAGAAGGAAAAGTTTCTGCCCCTGGATATCATTAAAAGACTGATCGATTCCGGAGAGTCATATCCTGAAGAGCTGGAGCTGGGCAAAGCGATATTGAAGTCGGAAAAAGAGTCTCCCCATGTAAAACCTGTGGCCGAGCAGCGCGTGGAAAGCCATACCGGTTATCCGCTGGAAAAAATTCAACAGCTTGAAGAAGACGGTCTGATTTTTCCTTCTGTCAGAAACGGGTTAAAACAGTATGACGACGGTGACTGCCGAATTATCGAGACGATGAAGCTTCGTGAGGATATGGGAATGCCTTTTGACTATTCCCTGGAGACCATCCGCGCTTACCGGGATGCCATTTTGGAGGCGGTAAACAATGATATCCGTATTTTTATCCGGAATTACATGGGCGATGTCCCCACAAAGCAGGCGATCGAGCTGATCACCAGAGCTGACGAGGCGATCGATACGTTTCTGGTGGTTTTCCGATACAAGGTGCTTCGCCATATCAGCGAAGGCGTTTTTAGAGAGATCGGTGAACTGCCTCAAAATCTTGCAACGCTGACCATATTCCCCATTGAAGGAAAATACCTGCCGCAATCGCCGCCGGAAAATATTTTTTTTAGAATGATCTATTATTTCTGCAAGGGACAGTATGAGACGGTCGTGGAGATGGCTGAAGAACGCCTGAAAAAAGGGATCGAGTATGAATCTTATGGGTTTGCGATCATTGCCGATCTCTTGAATGGGAAAATGAATGAAGCCCTGGAAAGAGTCGAAATGTATATCCCCAAACCCTCCGCGCTTCCTTTTGATAACGTCATTGCGGTAGTCGTCTACATGTTTCATCTCAGCAGGGCTTCGGGATTTTCTTCTCCCATGTATTATGCCAAAAAGGTTTTATCCTATCTCAAGCGCGCAGAACCGTCTGAGGCGGACAATTCACTGATCCATATTTTTTCGCTTTACGTTTGCGGATCGATTTATCTGTTTTTCCCGGAGATCGTTGAAACACGACAGACCGGTATCATACTGCTTTCAAAGCTCGACGAACTGCTTGGGAAGCAGCGGATCAGGAAAGACCAGTCGCTGGACTGGCTTGACAGAACGCTTGATTTTGAGGTGTTTCCCGCTCTTGAGGTCAGGATCAACCGTTTCCTGGCAGAGGCATATCTGAAGAAGGAAAAATTTGATGAAGCGCTGATTCGGCTTGAACGAATGATCGAAATCGCAGACGCGGAAAGCGAGCACTCCTTATGGGCTCGGATGAACCGGCTTAAAATTAAAAAATAACCTTTTGTGTCAATACGGGTCGGTGATTTTGATCACTTTTACGCCGGCAGGTTCGGTATAAGAGGAGATAAAACCAATCGCTCCTTTGGTCAGCGCCACGTGGGACAGCAGGCTCTTCTCGCTTCTGAACATCATTCCTGGACAGTTCTCTCTGCATAACAGATCGTCTTTCCAATATTCCCGGTATTGCGTTGATTCTTCCCGGATGCAATACTGAAAAAACGCCTGATGGATCTTGTTGCTTTCAGGAATCGCGATTTCTATTTTCTGATTGTCATTCCACATCACTTTTCTGCAGGAAAAGATCTCCCTGAGTTCGTTGCGGCTGAGTGAGTCAAACGGAAGATCCTTATTGCCGATCACGATAATGTTCCTGGTTGTCGAGTCGGACGACAAGGCTTCATTTGCAAGGCCATAGAACATTCCGGAAAAAGCGGCAAGGCAGGCCAATATCCGTGTTGTATTCCTCATGCCGGTCAGGCAATAAAATAAAAAGCCATGGGCTATCATTCAGTTCCTCGACTCGTTTCGGGTTCTTCGTAAACCGACTTTGCAAATTGCCCGGAGAAAAGGATCTTCCGGGTGAAATTGAGAAAGTTAATATTGAAATTTAGCAACAACCATACCAATCGATTCGATTGGTTAACATCCAGTTATTTAAACAGAAATTTAGCAATCGCCTGGACGGGTGTATCATGATGATCACGGTGTATGAGACAGCTCTGTATCAGGGCGGGCTGTGACCGGAGCGAAATCACGGAATTTTTCCGTATACGGTTTTGTCATCAGTATAAAATTCCGATTGACGCCAAAAATTATGATACCGAAATGAAGCTGTTAAGAGGTTCACCTGGAAAATTGATCGTAGTTTTTATCTATTATTGTCTTACCGATCAATCCTCATTGACTCTGTTGAATGACACCTTATTTTATGATCAAAAGAAAGCAGAAGTAAAATATGAATCAAATACCGGGAGGTGGATTATGATCGGAACGATTATTACCATTCTGACAATCGGATATTTCATCAATAACTGCCTGAACACGAATCTGAAAGCTTGTAAGATTTAACTTAAATCAAGGCAGGGCCTTTCACGAGGCCCTGCCTTGTCTGTTGCCATCCGGAATACAGGATTGAAATTGACGATGCCGTCTTTTGAAGGTATGATCTTTTGAAATCAACCTGTTGAGATGCATGGGTTCCGCAAACTGGACCCAGATTCCTTCCATACCCTCTTTTAGTCAAATATTTTCCCGTAAATTAAGGCCGCGCGCTTGTTCCACCATGTACGGAAGGATGCGGGTGGTGGGTTGCTTCATTTCTACTCCTTAATTTTTTGTTGACATGTTGAACAATGTTTAATATTTGAACAAAGAACAATATTTCCGGATCATCTTCGCATTCACCTGAGATATGGTGCGCATTGTTTGCAATCCGCAGAACGATCGGGCTCAAACCGCACTGGAAAGTTAAAAAAAATGGATAAGATGCGCAAAGTCCTGGCAAAACGCCAGGAAACGGAAAGGATGGAAAGAAAAGAGCGGATTCTTGCCGCCGCCCGAAAGGTTTTTCTGAACAAAGGCTATATCGGGGCTACCATCCGCGATATCGCCCTTGAGGCGGAGCTGTCTCCTGGTCTGATTTATCATTATTTTGACAACAAGGATCATGTCTATGGTCAGATCTGTGAGGAGGCTTTCCATATTCTGCTGGCAACGTTAAAACAGGCGGATCTGGCCGGAAAACCCACACTCGTCAGTCTCGAAGCCATGGCCAGGGCATATATTCGGTTTTATACGGATTATCCGGATTATTTTGAGATCATATCCTTTAAAGAGCTGGGATTCAAGCAGGTCGGCCTGACCGGTGAAATCAGGGATAAACTGAATCAGCTTTCCCTGAGCGCACTTTCGATGCTGAATGAGGTTGTTGCAGAAGGAATCGAAAGCGGGAAAATACCGTCCTACGGAAGCTCCTGGGAGATAACCCTATCCTTCTGGGCATCGATTGAGGGTATTATCTTTATTCACAAAAGGGGGTATCTGGAAATGTTTGATCTGAACATCAACCAGATATTGGATTGCCAGATTCCCATCATTCTCGATGGAATTTTTTCCAGGTAGAGGGTTGTCGGAGACTGCTCAGGGCCGCGGGCAGAAAAACCTTCATTGTGCCTCCCAAAGGGATGTTTTTCCCGGCATGAAAGAGAAGAATTGTTTTGGTGTGTTGGTTGGGCAATGTTGAATCGACAAACAATGATCCATTGAATCGGGTTACCGGCAAATGAAGCAGGCGATCCTATCCGACATACACGGAAATCTCGAAGCGCTGCGTGCGGTATTGCAGGATATTTTCGAGCGCGGAATAAAAGAGATGGTTGTTCTCGGGGATGTTGTCGGATACGGGGCGGATCCGGAGGCCTGCCTGGAGCTCGTATGCGAACACGCATCCGGTTTTGTTCTCGGCAACCATGACGTTGCGGCAGCGACCGGGGAAGGGGCCGAAGGCTTTCATCCAGATGCGAAAACCGCGATCAGGTGGACCGAAAACATTCTTTCGCAGCAGGATAAAAAAAGGCTCATGCAGTTTTCTCTGGTTCAGGAATCCGGACAGATGCACTTTTCGCATGGTTCTCCGGAAAATAGTGACCGGTGGAAATATATATTCACCGAGTCCGATGCCGGAAAGGGGTTTGCGGCCTGCCCGAACCAGCTTATTTTCGTGGGGCATTCTCACGTGCCGGCCATGTTTGTCGAGCTGGAGCATAAAAGGATGTTCGGCGGAGAATTCAGGCAGGTGGTCCGTATCGCCCAATCCTTTGTTCAAATTGAAAAGAATTATCGATATTTGTTGGATGTAGGCAGTGTCGGGCAGCCCCGGGATGGAGATCCAAGGGCTTGCTACGGTATTTATGACAACGATGGGAGAAGGTTTGAGCTGGTTCGCAAAGCCTATGATGTTCAGGCTGCGGCAGAAAAAATTGTCAGATCCGGACTTCCGGTCAATCTGGCTGAAAGGCTGAAAAGAGGCCGGTGAGCTTTATTTGTATCGTAAAATGAAGACTGGTAAACGAAAAACAGATGCAACCGATACGGGGAGAATCCTCCAGGCAGCAGCTGATTATTTTCAAAACAGATGGGGTATGCGGCTGTCTGTTTCAGAGATCAAGGAAAGTAAAACAATCCCCGGCTGCTGCCACATTTTTCCGGAAGTTTCGGATGACCGGCTTCCCCAACTGGTCAGGGTCCGATATCCCGGAAAAAGCGCCGGCCATGTTGTCATCCCCTACTACGCGGTTTTCGAGCATCCGGACCGGCAGATTGTAAGCTATTTCCTGGGGAAGGGACGCTGCAACCTGGCGGAGATCGCTGAAATTGAATCCAGGCTCTATTCCCGTTCATGCGGCTCTTACAAGGCAGAGGAACTGCCTCATACAGATGAACAGAGATCCAGAATCGGCCTCTGGGTTCATGACTGCCTGACAGAGGATCTGGATCACAGCCGGTCGCTGAATCGAAGGAACCTTCCGAACGGGGTGTGCATCTCTTATGATTTCGGGATGGCGTTTTCCAGCCGGTACTATCCCCCTTTTTATACCTTTGAACTGGGCCTTTCCGATGATTCAATCCGGGAACACGGCAGCTTTCTGTTACACCTTCTTTCCGAATACGCGGAACTGCTTCAAACCGATGAGAACAAAATGATCGGCATTCTGTCAAAGGCATATCCAAAAACCCATAACGATCAACTGGGTCGCTACTACCTGAGAAATTTCAAGGCCAATTTTCCGGTGCGCCTTTATTACGGGAAGTTGATTGCCAAGCTGAGGGGTTTCCCATTTGAAAAAAAGAATTTGAAAGGTATCGCGGATGGGATCGGCATCCCGATGGATTCCATTGACGGCTGGGAACATTTTTTAAAAAAGCTTGCCGCATTGAAATCCTCAGCACTGGACCTGCGGGGGCTGAACCTGTCCGGCGCGGACTTGAGGAAGGCATGCCTCATGGGCGCGGATTTGAGGGATACCGACCTTTCCGGAGCAGACCTGACCGGGGCAGACCTTCGCGAAGCGGATTTGAGGGGAAGTATTTTTGATCCTGAAAAAATGAGACAGGCCGGAATAGATGGGGCAAGGTTTTAGCCTTGACCGATAGCTGTTGTCAGAAAAAGCTTCACTCGGTTTCATCATCTTTGGCTTAAATCGAAATATGTTTATGACAAACCGTATATATCAACCGGCTTTATTGGAATATCCACTAAAATATAATTTGTTGAAAAGGAGGCATGAACATGGCTAAAAAACAAAAGACGCATCTTTCCAAGGACCACTGGATTGAACAGGAAGGCGTTACATGGGAGCAGTCCGAGTCTAAAGAAGACTTCTACCCCCATATCCCCAAAAAGGAGTTTGACCAGAGGATTGCCAAAGCAAAGAAATTGCTGGCAAAGCACGGCATGGATGCCATGGTGCTGTTTGCCGAAGAGAACAAGTACTACTATGGAGGTTATCGGGATGCGGCCCTGATGTTCACGGATCGCTGGCGTCACTGCATCATCGTTTCACAGGAGCATGATCCGGTCTTTGTGGGAGAGTCCATTCTGGACAGTCAGGTCATGAAGACAACCTGGATTCGAGATGCCCGCTACTGGGCAGGAATCAAGGCCTGGCGATTTCCCATCCGGTTTATCGATCTGTTTGTGGATACGGTGATATCCTTGAACCTGGACAAGAAAGTCATTGGAATGGAATACGGGCCGCATCATATTTTGCAGGTAGGCATCGATGAAATCCGGGAGATCGAGAAAGCCCTTCCCAATGTCCGTTTTGTGAGCGCGGACAAGGTGCTCTGGGAACAGAAAATGGTCAAGACCGCCTGGGAAATCGCCCTGATGCGGGAGATGTGCGAAAAGGCGGGGCGCGTGCTTGAAAAAGGCTGGAAAGCAATCAAACCCGGCGTCACGGAACGGGATGTTCACCGGGTGATCTGGGAAGAGTGGGTCAGAGAGGAGATGTTTGAAACACCCTGCATGAGCAATCCGGTGCTTTTCATGTGCGGCAGTGACGGTCCTGGAAAGTGGCGCATCGTGACGACTCCGTTCATGGATCGGGTGATCAAAAAGGGAGACCAGGGGTTTTCAGACTGCGGCCCCTCTTACAAGGGCTATTGGACCGATCTGCAGCGGTGTTTTTACGTGGGAGATAAACTCCCGCCCAAACTGGATGACCTGTCCCGATGGGGACGGGATGCTTATATGAATACGGTAAACAATATCTATCCGGGCATGCGGGGATGCGATGTGTTCAAACTTGCCGAAAAAGAAACCTACCGCCAGGACTGGAACCAGGCCGTTCCCATCGAATTTGTCGGGCACGGGATCGGCACATTGAATCATGAGCCGCCCTGGCTGGCGGAAAACGACCTGACGGAGCTGGTTCCCGGAATGACCCTGTGTGTCGAGGTGGGATGTTATGGAACGGATCTGGTTTACTACGGGAACATGCCGGAAGACATCTGGCTGGTGACAGACAAGGGTCTGGAGCTGATCGGTGTCGATCTCCCCAGAGAAGTATGGCTGTGCGGATGATCACCGTTTTCGATACATATTGATGACATTCGCTATAGACGGCCCAGGTCATCCGGTTTATCCGCATACGAGGTTATGA
>CAZOEW010000082.1:0-14967 GCA_964578935.1 uncultured Desulfobacterales bacterium
TTTAAATCATCGCCTGTGAATTCAGGTTTATATTTTTCCGGTGCGCGGTTTTCAACAGGATATAATCCACGACATGTTGAACGGTAAGTATCTTTTTTAATTCTTTTTCATCGGTTTCGATATCCATTTCCGCTTCCAGCATGCCAACCATATCCAGGGCATCGATGCTGTCAAGTTCCAGATCTTCAAACAGGTTGGCAGTTAACTTGATTTTATTTTCTGGAATTTCAAAGGTATCTATGAAATATTTCTTTACAAATATTAAAATTTCATCCTTGCTCATGTTACCCTGTTTTACCCTCTCAAACGGTTTATTTTTTATCGGAAAGGGGACTCCCTGTCTTAAATAAATAACGCATCTTTGTAATTTGTCACCGCAGATATGTCAAGAAAATTGAATAAGGCCGAATCAGGAGCGGCTCTCAATCCGATTGCCCGAAGCATCATTCTGCCTGTTGCCGACAAATCCCATTACCGGTTTATGGATGATTTCAGAAAGCGGTAGAATGGACAACCCTTTCTGTTTTAACCCGATAAGAATTTTTTCGATCTCATTCAACCAGTTGGAAAGGGTCGTATCCGCTTTGCCGGCCGGAATGATATCGTGCAGGAGAATTATATCACCCGGCCGCACGCTTTGTAAGATTTTTTTTGCCAGATTCTCTATTTTTCTGTTTCCCATGTCAAAGGCCCGGCATCTGAAATTGACACAGTGCATGCCGGATCCGGCAAGGATATCTCCGATTACAGGATTGGTAATGCCTGCGGGAGGGCGGAATACAAAAGGTCTGATTCCGTATGTTTTCAGGATGTTCTGTGTCGATTCAATCTCTTTTTTCAGTGCGTTTCCACCTTTCAGCATAATCAAGGGATCATGATGGAAGGTGTGATTCCCCACCGTGTGCCCGGCCTGAAGGATCGCCTTCATCAGCTCCGGATATCGGGCCGCATTCTTTCCTGAGACAAAAAAGGTTGCTTTGCCATGATAGGTTGAAAGCAGGTCAAGCAGTTTTAACGTGGACAACGGGTCCGGACCATCGTCAAACGTGATGGCAACGCTCTTTTGCGTCGGGTTGCCATGGGTCAGGATCGGCAGGAAAAAACCGGTTCCGGGAAAAAACGGAGCGGCAAAACAGGCTGCCAGAAAAATGCCGAGCGGAATGATCGACAGCTCGATCTGAAATAACAGTAAAACAGTCGCTGCCAGAAAGGATAGGATTCCCGCAACATGGGCTGGAGCAGGATGATTGGCGGGTAACTGGTTATCTGTCATGGGGCCTGGTTTCTTTCGGGTATGATGCAAAAGTGTGACGCGTGGCCGCACTGTTGTTATCTTTAAATTTTCAGGACCGAAACACCTTGATTGCCGTTACAAATGGGCCGGTGCCGAGCATTAAAATGCTTTTCCCCTTCAAGGGCACATCTCCCTTGCCGGAGAGCGGTCCCGGTATTCTGCCTTCCCGGATCAATTGTATCGCGAGTACGGTTGCCGCGGCAGATGCCGATGCAAATTCCCCAAGGTATTTTCGATAGTCAATAACCGGATTCTGAAATCCGGTCCGGGAAATAAATTCCTGTACCTGTTTTTCTCCTGTTTTTCGGTATGCCGCGGGAATACCGGCAAACAGGGAACCAAATTGGGTATTGATCGTTTCAGGATTTCCAAGCCGCTTTATTAATGACGGAATAATATCCGGATTGTTTTCGGAATTTTCAAAAAAAACAGGGAATATTCTCAACCCTCCGGGATGTTCCGCCTGTCTCAATAACAGAGCGCCGCCGCCATCCGAAGCGATCCGGTCTTTCAGAACCGATCTGTCAAAGAGCCGGGATAAGGGGGTATGATATTCATCGGCTCCGATAACAAAGATGGATTCTTCTGATCTGTCTGTCAAAAGGGTTGCAGTCAGCAAGGCCTGTTCAAAAGAATAATCCCCCCCGGTCGTGGTGATGTTCGGGCCGGTTGCCTTGTACTGAATCGCGATCTGGCCTGCAGCCGCATTGTGGACGGAACCGATAAAATCGGTCGGGCTTGAAAACTTTTCGTCTGACTCGAACAGTTTTTCGAGAAAATCATAGGATTCGGAAAGGGCTCCCCATCCGGTACTCCAGAAAACAGATGACGGAAGTTCGGCAGCTCTGGAATGCTGTTGAACCGCGTCCGCCAGGGAGAGCGCGATCTGGGGTAGCCGTTTCAGGCGGCGTACGGCTCTGGGGGAAAGATTCCTTGCAATGGTTGCTATCGGAAGCAGGCCTTTGCAGCTTTCACCTTTTGAAAATCGGTCCATGGTTATCTCTGTTCCCCCGGCACCGGTTAAACATTCGCTTCCGATAACCTCCAGGGGTTGAAGCTCTCTGATGGATACAGGATTTCCATTTCCCTCCAGGGAGCCGATAACGACCGACGCGTTGTTGCCTCCAAAACCGAAAGAGTTGGATAAAACAATTTGAATCGGATGGTTCAGCGGCTTTTTGACCGGACACAGGTTTAATGCCGGATCCGGGGTTTCACACCCGGAATTGGCTGGAACGATATTTTCGGAAATGCATATTGCCGAGATAGCGGCTTCGATCGCTCCGGCAGCAGCGAGCGGATGCCCGATCGCTCCTTTTACGGAAGAGATCAACGGTTTTTTATCGCCAAAAAGAGCATGGATCGCCCTGGCCTCGGACAGGTCGTTGTCAATGGTCCCGGTTCCGTGCAGATTGACATAATCGATATTTTGTTTTGAAACCGCCGCATCTTCAAGCGCTTCGGTCATGGCTTTCAGCGCTCCCGCTCCTTCGGGATGCGGAGCTGTCGGATGGTGTGCATCACAGGACAACCCGGCACCGAGAATTTCCGCAAGCGCATTCTCGGGAACCGTATCACCGGCTTCCAGAAGCAGCGCGGCCGCGCCTTCAGAAACAACCATGCCCCGTCTGTACTGATCAAATGGATGCGGGCCGGTTGGATCGATCAACTGCAGAGAATGAAAGCCAAAGTAGGTAAACCGGCAAAGTGAGTCCGCACCACCGGCGAGAACGCTTTTTGCGGTTCCCGTACGCAGCATTTCCAGAGCGATTTTTATGGCTGACGTTCCCGATGAGCAGGCTGTGGAAACCGTAATAACCGGACCGCTGCACCTGATGCGCCGTGCAATATAATCCGCTACGGAACCGGCAGCATGATATTGATAGGCATCGGGGTTTGTTTCGTTTATTTTTAAGAGTTCTTCCGTGGGGATCATGCCGCCCGTTGTCGTCCCGATAACGACGGCATCCACACGTTTCCGGAATCCTGCAAGTGCCTGATCTGCTGCGATTGAAGCGAGAATATGGGTTCGCGGGACCGTGTCGTTCGGAAGGCTCGTGGTGATTTCTCCCACGGGCAGGGGGGGGGACTGAGATGTCTGAAACAGGCCTAACGGCCTGATCGCCCGATGGTCATTTTTTATGAAATTTTTGGTTTCTTCACAGCCGGATCCAGCAGGAGTGATAATGCCGATTCCGGTAATAAAGATCCGAATTTTCATGAAACCGTTTTCTCCGGGCGGTTTTGATCTATATAACGGGCAAGGGTTTTCAGCGAGACAAAAACTTTTTCGCCCAGTTCCTTGTTGTCGATCACTACGGAATAATCCTTTTCAATCATCATGACCATTTCTAAAACATCGATGGAATCAATTCCCAGATCTCCTCCGATAAGCGGGCCGTCTTCATCGAAATCCCGGGGAGTAACATCGATGAGGTTAAGTGTTTCAATAATCTTTACCTTTAATTCATTTACAAGCTTTTCCATTTGATTTTACCTGAATCATAAATAATTAATGCCATCTGAGTACAAAATCGTGTTTGAACAGATAGCATATGAAGACGCACTCTATCAATGTTTTTATGCAGAACCGGGGGGTAATGCCGGGGAGATGGCCGCGGTATAATATAAGGTCGGCATCGCATCGGCATTGAATTTTTTCTGATCTTGTATTACATGTTTCGAAAAATAACTGTAGAGTAAGACCAATATCATGAAAGAGATCTCTATTGAAAGCTTAATCCCGCATCGAAACGGGATGAAACTCGTTGAAAAGATACTCGATGTCAACCATGACCGGGCGATTTCAGAAGCAACGGTTCATGACGGCTGGCCCTTGTGTAGTGACAGGGCTGTCAGTCCCATTATTTTAATCGAGCTGGTTGCACAAACAGCGGGAATCTGCATAGGATGGAAAGAAAGGGTGAAGAACAATTCTGAATTCGGGGGAAAAGGCTGGATTGTAGGCGTGAAACATGCGATCTTTCATCTGGATGAAATTCCGGTGAATACAAAAATCATCACCCGGTCGGAAGTGGATTTTGCCCGCGATAATTATGCTGTTTTTTTGGGTACCGCTTCAGTGGATTCCGTCTCTGCCGGAGAAATTGTGTTACAGGTTTTTCGTCCCGGTTAAAAAGCACCGGTAAGTTAACCGTTTCATTCAGGAGAAAACAGGTGGAACATCACGAAAAGAAAATTGCGATTGTAACCGGCGGAGGCAAAGGGATCGGCCGGGCGATTGTGCTGGAACTCGCAAGACAGAACTATTATGTGATCATCAATTATAAGTCCGATACCGCTGCCGCAGAGGAAACCCTTGACCTGGTAACCCGTGAAGGGCTGGAAGGCCGGTTGTGCCGGTTTGATGTTTCCGATTCGGAAGAAACCCGGGATGCGGTTGGCCGGATCATTTCCGAGTTCGACACCATAGAGGTTCTGATCAACAATGCCGGTATTGCCGCGGATGGACTGTTTGTCATGATGCCTGAAAAGAACTGGGACTCTGTGATCTCGACAACCCTGAAAGGGTTCTATAATATGACAAAACCGGTCCTCAAGAGAATGATTTCCAAAAAAAGAGGTTCGATCGTATCCATCGCATCCGTTGCCGGGCTGATCGGTAATCGAGGCCAGGCAAACTACTCGGCCGCAAAAGCCGGGTTGATCGGAGCCAGCCGCTCCGTTGCATCAGAGGTGGCCCGACTGGGAATTCGTGTCAATGTGGTCGCTCCTGGATTGATTCAGACCGGCATGATCAAGGAAGCCCCGGTCGATATGATCAAAAAGATGATTCCAATGGCGAGAATCGGGCAGCCTGAAGAGGTGGCTCGGGTGGTTCGCTTCCTGTGCTCGGAGGACGCTTCATACATTACCGGGCAGGTTATATCGGTGAATGGGGGCATGTTTTAAGATTGATGGGTAATTGAAATGAGACGTAAGCGAAGATTCACTTTTTTATTTTTCGCACTCCTCCTCTTCTCCGGCCTGCAGTCTTATGCCCGGGCGGATGATGACATGGAAAAGTTAAAAAAGGAGGGGGAGGGGGTCATATCGGTTCGCGCCGGGTTTACCCAGAAAAAGCATATGAAGATTCTTGCAAAACCACTCGTTTCCAAAGGGGTTGTTTTGTTCAAGAGGCCCAAGTCCGTCCGATGGGAATATCTGGAACCGGTTAAAAGCATATTGCTGATGGATAAAGGGAGGGTGAGACGATTCATTGAAAGTGATACCGGTATGGTGGAAGATACCGGAGCCGGGGTCCAGATCATGCAGTTTGTCCTTCAGGAAATTTCATTCTGGCTTGGCGGGAATTTTGACCATAGTCCGAATTTTTCATCCACTCTTCTGGCCGGACGCACCATCGTGCTTCAGCCGAAAGAAGAATCGTTCTCCCAGGTTATTGAACGCATCGAGCTGAAACTGTCGGATATTCCGGGTGTTATGGACCGGGTAACGATTTTCGAGAATGAAGGCTCCTATACCGTATATACGTTTCATGACACAATAATAAACCCCGCACTTGATGATTCCCTGTTCCGGGATATGTAATGAAAAAAACAGATTGTTTCCAATCACAAAAAGGCTTTTCCCGGATGTGGAAACTGTCTGTCCTGCTCACGATTTTAGGGGTATCCGCTTCATGCGCAAGACTTCCAGCGATTCGTCCGCACGATTCATCGCCTGCCTTGATCGCACCCATACCATGTGATCAGCCGTTTTTGAAAAACAGATGGCAACTGGTGCATTCCATTAAGGCGGTGCTGCCGAATGATCAAAAAGAAGTGATGATCGGAACACTCATTCTATCTCCTGAAAAGGAGATCATCCATTGTGTCATCACTTCGATTGAGGGGATCGTTCTGCTTGAAGTCGTTTATGATAAGACGATTACCATCAATCGCGCAGTCCCTCCATTTGATTCGGCCGATATCGCGGTTGGTCTGATGAATGATATTCGACTGATTTTTTTTAAACCCGAAGGATTGCCGGCTGCATCCGGACTGACAGAGAATGGAGCAAGCATCTGCCGGTATGAGAAGGATGACGGCATGACCGTGGATGTCATTGTTTTTCCGGAAGGGGGGTGGGAGATCAATCAATATGACTCCTGGTCCGGTTTAAATCGTACGGTTAAGGCTCAATACCCGGCAAAGCACGAACCGGCTGGAATGAATGACAATATCCCGAAACGGCTTGAATTGACAGCGCATGGCTTTCTGGGATATAAGCTTTCGTTGGATTTGATCGAGTCTGTTCGTTTAACTGCAAGGAATTATCAGCGTGAGCCTTAAAAGGTTGATCCGAAACTCTGTACGTGAACACCCGGAAAAGACGGCCATTATCGAAGAAGATGCGGCTGTCCGTTATGATCTGTTATTGTCGATCATAGAAGAGATCGCCGGTGATCTCCGTGAGTTCGGCGTACAGGAGGGGGATCTGATCGGGCTTCGATTCCCGAACGGTATCGCCTATATCGCGATCACCTTTGCCATTTGGGAGGTCGGTGCCATTGTCGTGCCGATCGGCATGGAATTGAAAAACACGGAGGTTGAAAATATTTGCAGTGCCATGCAACTCAATGGAATCATCCGGGATGAAGCAGGAGAGGCGGACTTTAACGGGAAGAGTTCCCTTTGTGACATCCGGTATTTTTATAACAGACGGTCATCAAAAAAGTATGTGGAGCATATTGAAAAAGATATCGCTTTTATTCGGTTCACTTCCGGTACAACCGGTGTTTCAAAAGGGGTTGTTCTGAGCCACAGAGCGATCCAGGAGAGAATCGAGGCGGTCAATAAAACCCTTCAGATCAACCCGGATGACACGATCATCTGGATGCTGTCCATGGCGCACCATTTTGTTTCAACCATCATACTGTACCTGGCCAATAGCGCGACAATTGTCATTGTGAAAAAAATGCTTGCCGGTTCAATCCTGGAGATCACAAACCGGTTTAAAGGGTCGGTGCTGTATGCTTCGCCGTTTCATTATTCATTGCTTGCTTCCGACAATTCCGGCAAAATGCTCTCGACGGTAAGACTCGCGCTGTCAACGACGGTCGAACTGCCTGATGATACATTTCAGAAATTTCATGAAAGATACCACCTGCCGATTGTCCAGGCATATGGAATTATTGAGATCGGACTGGTGTGTATCAACACGACAGCCCCATCGGAAAAAGTAGGCTCGGTGGGGAAAGTGCTGCCTGACTACAACATCAGGCTAAAGAATATCAGGGACTATCAGCAGGAGAAACAGCCATGCGGAGAGATCCTTTTCAGCGGTCCGGGCTTTTTTGACGCATATTTCAGCCCCTGGTCAGAGGCTTCTTCCGTGATGGAGGACAACTGGTTTGATACAGGAGATATCGGCTGGATCGATGATGATGGATATGTATACCTTGTCGCGAGAAAAAAGGAAATAATCAATATCGCCGGCATGAAGGTGTTCCCGCAGGAAATCGAAAGCGTATTGAATCAGCATCCGGACATCAAGGAGTCTCAGGTATATGGAATGAAGCATTCACGGTTCGGCGAGCTTGTCATCGCCAATGTCGTTCCGGAAGCGAACCGGTTGGAGATTGCGGAGGATGAACTGATCGAGTACTGCCGTGAAAGATTGTCCGCGTATAAAATTCCCCAGGAAATCAGAGTGGTTGATCGGATTCAAAAAACACCGGTTACTTCAAAAATTATTCGCAGAAGACAATGAAGAGAGAAATCAATGCCCGATATGCTGCAGATTGATCAAATCAAGGGACCGTTGGTTTCCTTTTTGAAAACTGAGATTTTCGATTCATCGGTTACACTGGAGACGGATACGGATCTTTTCGAGTCTGGTTTTGATTCGTTTTCGCTTATAAAGCTTATTGTTTTTATAGAAAAAAAGTTCGGAATTCATATCCCGGAAGAGAAGATCACCGAGGAAACCTTCAGAAACATCAACAGCCTGTCAGAACTGATATATGCTTTTCAACAAGAATAACAGAATCGATCTGAACGGTATGGACTGCCTGATGATGGCATTCGATTACCAGATGCGGAAGACCGGTTTTGCCGGAAACCTCGCGCAAATTGTTTTAGGGCTTCCGGTTCATCTGCCTGAATCAACATTCAAAAGTCGAGTTTCCGCCCTTGCCCGGCAATATCCGATTTTAACTGCCCCGTTGAAAAGAAAATGGTTCACCCGGATCCCCTACTGGGAAACCATTCCAGGAAGGTCGAATGGGTACCCGGCAGTTGAAGTTCATTACCAGGAGGAAAACACGGAGCAGGATGCAGAGCGCGCGATTTTGAAAAAAAAGCTGTTTAACAGGCCCATGAAACCAAAAGAAGGTGAACAGATCCGATTCGATCTGATCTATTATTCCAGAGGAGGAATGGAGATTGTGATGACCTGGGTTCACGCGCTTATGGATGCCCATGGCGCTGAATATTTTCTCTCCATGATCGGCAATCCGGATATTTCCGGGAAGGCCGCGGTTGAACGATCCGGGCACCCATCTCTCCGAAGGGATCAAAATTGCATAGCCGGGAACGATACAATCGAAGAAAAATGGCCGATGGCCCAAAAGTCATTTGACCATATCGATCGGCTTGCACTAAACCCTCCGGTATCCCTGTTCTCTCATTTCCATCGTTTTTCGAAATCACGGCAGAATTATCAGATCACTTTTTTCACCCCGGAAGAGACGACACAGATCTTAACGCTTGCAAAAAAAACCTGCGGACTTTTTAATGAGTCCACCTATTTCGCGGCATCAACGTTGTGTGATTTGAAAAATCTATATTATTCAAAAAATGTGCAATCGGATTCTTATGTGTTGTCCCTGCCGGTCAATCTCCGAAAAAAAGGCACCTATTGCCCTGTTTTCTCAAACCAGTCCACCTCACTCTTATACTCATTCAACGCGCATGAGCTAAAGGATTTCGAAACGGCCGCAGAGCATTTTAAAGCCCAGACTCAGGATGCCATCAAAAAGGATTTGCTTAAAGCCAACCTCTCCGTGATGGAGCTTTCAAGATTTTTGCCGACGTGGTTTTATATCAAAAAGGTCAAGCAGGCAATGAAAGGAGAAATCGCCTCACTCATTTTTGCGAATCCAGGCCCGGTTCATTCCGGCCTTTCCACCTTTATGGAAGAGAAGGTTGACTACCTGCACCATCTGCCGATGATCGTAACGCCGCCGGGGATTGGTGTGCTCTTTTATCAGTTTTCCGGTAAGCTTTATATAACCCTTGTCTATACGGAAGGCATACTTTCCAGGGAAGAAGCTGAAGGGTTTATCCATGGAATCCGTATCCATTTGCTCAATGGAAAGTGAGGTCTGGTGAAGATTCTGATTGTCGCCATAAACCAGGAAAAGTTCCCATCGGCTGTCGCGCCCATCGGCGCGGCCTGTATTGTAAGCATTTTGCAAAAATTCAGTCATGAGGTTTCCTTTCTCGATCTCTGTTTTTCCAGTAATATATCGCGGAATTTGATCAAGGAATTAAAAAAAACAGATCCGGAGATCGTCGGCCTTTCCATACGAAATCTCGACAACTGTTCGTTAGTCGCCAAAAAGACGTTTTATAAGATCGCCCGAACGATAATCCGCACCGTAAAGGCGCATTCAAACGCCGAGGTCATTATGGGCGGCGGTGGGGTAACAGTGCTTCCCAGGGAGCTTACGGAGTATCTTGATGTTTCCTACGCATTTATCGGAGAAGGAGAAGAAAGCCTTCCCGCTTTTTTAAATTCATATGAAAATAGAAAAGATTTCAGAAGAATTCCGGGACTTCTGTATCGGAATGACAATGCGTGGAGACTGAATCCACCTGATTTTTCAGGAAAACTTGATGACTATCCCCTGTATTCCTATGACCGGATCGACTATAAAAAATATTTTGACTATGGCGGATTCATTGGATATCAGACAAAAAGAGGATGCCCGTTCAAATGCATATACTGCAGTTATCGAACATTGGAAGGGCCGCGTATTCGACTCCGGTCACCCCGACTCTGCGTTGACGATATGGAGCAGATCGTCAGGGAAACCGGTTTACGGGACTTTTTCTTTACAGACGGTGTTTTTAACTGGCCCGTGGATCATGCAGTCCGGATCTGTGAGGAGATCATTAAACGGGATCTGAAGATTCGATGGATCGCCTATTGCAACCCATCCGGACTCGACCATGAGGTTATTCGGACCTTCAAAGCCTCCGGGTGTGTCGGGATAGAACTCGGGGTCGACGCGGTAACCGACAAGATGCTGATCAATATGGGGAAAGGATTTACACGGCAGGATATCCAGAAAGCATACAGGGCATTTATTGATGAAGATTTGCCGCTGGCGGTTTTTCTGCTGTTCGGCGGTCCCGGCGAAACCTATGAAGACATGGTGGAATCCCAGAAAAGCCTGATGGAATTCGGAAAGGCGAATGCTGTTTTCGCATCCCTTGGAATCCGAATCTATCCGGACGCTCCCATATATGACATCGCGCTGCAGGAAGGCGTTATCACCGATCGGACAAACCTCCTTGAACCGGTTTTTTATATTTCCGAAAAACTGGGTGAGGGTGCCATGGAACGTCTGGACAGTCTTGCGCGCCGTGAAGCGACCTGGAGCACCCCTACAGACTGGAACTCCATTACCGTAAAGTCTGTTCAACGAATTTTGAACCGTTTCCGGTCGATTCCCAACTGGAAGGATATTGAGGCCTACGGTGCGCATATGAGAAGAAAACGTTGCTAAGTCACTATGATGTTATCGTCGTCGGAGCAGGGTCGGCCGGTATTGCGGCGGCGGTATGCTCGGCTCGAAACGGCTGCAGGACGCTTCTCCTGGAAAAAGATTCCGCTTGCGGCGGACTTGCGGTCCGAGGTAATCTCCCGACGATCTGCGGACTTTTCATGCAAGTTCCCGGCTCAGCCCCTGAATTTTTATATGACGGATTTCCTCGTGAAGTTGCCTTGAAATTGATGAAGCATGATGCTGTTGCAGGACCTGTAAAAATGGGCCGAGTCCATGTACTTCCCTGCCGCCCTGGAACCTTTCAAAAGGTCTCGGCGGATCTCCTCGCGGCTGAAAAAAACCTGTTGGTTCTCTATGATGTTCACATTCGCAACGTTCATGTTCATGAGAATCGCATTCAAAAAATAGACCTGACTGAAAAAAAGACGCAGCACTGCATCGAAACCGATGCGGTAATCGACTGCACCGGAGAAGCGGTTGTCTGCCATATGGCCGGTCTTGAAACAATTCCCGAAGAGGAATTCAGCCAGGTTCCGGCAATACTGTTTTCCATGGATACGACAGGCGGATTTTCTTTCTCCAGATCCAACATGATGAATATGCTGGTACGCATCAAACGCGCAGTGGACTCGGGTGATTTGCCGAGGGGCGCGGATGCGGTCAGCTTTGTTCCCGAGGCTGGGGGGGAGGCTCTGATCGTCAAGCTTAACCTGGGTATTTTTTTCAGGCCGGATCAGAAGCTCGATGAAAAGGAACTTGAACAAAAGGCAAATGCGCTCAAACGGGAGATAGCGGCTTTTTTATTGAAAAATATTGAAGGCTTTGATCAGAGCAGCTCGTTCTCCGCGATAAGCCCGGTGTTGAAGAGAACCGGCAGAAGAGCAATGGGCTCTTATGTCCTTACCGGAAAAGATGTTCTGACAGGAGCCAGGTTTCCGGATGCCGCTGCCCGCGGCTGCTGGCCGGTGGAGAAATATCATTTCTCAAGGGGGTATCCGGTATCGTATCCTCCGGATGGAACCTGTTATGAAATCCCGGCGCGTTCGTTAACGGTTTCGGGTGTCGAAAACCTTTTTGTTGCAGGAAAGTGTATCAGCGCGGATGATGATGCCATTGCATCGGCCCGGGTAATCGGGTGCTGCCTGGCAACAGGTGAAAGTTCCGCGAAGCTGGCCGGTCAGATGGCATGCCGTGCCTGATGGTGGTGTAAAAAATTGGTTACAATCGATGGATTGTGACGGAACATAGAAAGAAATTGGTGCTGTATTATGAAATTTAAACTTATTTATCCGCGGTGGGCAAAACTGAACAAGCAGACAGAGTTCCATCTCCCGCCTCATGGTCCGGTTGTGTTTGCCGCATCCCTGCCGGATTATGTAGAAATTGATTTTATCGATGAGAATCTGGAGGAAATCGATTTCAATGACCCGGCTGATTTTGTCGGGATATCCATGATGCTGACGATACAGATAAAGCGCGGCTGGAAGATTGCCGATATCTATCGAAAAAAGGGAATCAAGGTGATTTTCGGCGGGATTTCCACCATGCTCCATGCCGAAGAAACCATGAAGCATGCAGACTCCGTATTCCTTGGAGAAGCAGAAGGAAGGATGGAAGAGGTGTTCTCTGATTTCAGGGAAAACAGGCTGCAGAAAGTATACAACTATATGGAGAAGCTTCCCCCCATCGAAATTGTCGGGCCGGCGCGCCGGGACATTTTGAAAAAGGATTTATACAACTACCGCGGCATTCAGATGGTTGATCTGTTTCATGCATCAAGAGGCTGCCGGTTTAACTGCTACCCCTGCGCGGTAGCTTATCTGGGGGGACGGAAATTCAGGCCGAGGCCTATTGAAAAATCGATCGAAGAACTGGCGGGCATCGATAACAACCGTTTGTTTATTGTAGACAATTCGCTGGCTCAGGATCAGGAATGGGAAAAGGATTTATTCCGGGAAATGATTCCGCTGAAGAAAAAATGGTGCAGCCATCCGATCGAGGATAAGCCGGAAGTGCTGGATCTGGCAGCCCAGGCCGGCGCATGGTATGTTTATCAGGCCATTTTTGACACCTCAGATTATATCCGGGAAAGAATCAAAAGATATCATGATCATGGGATCCTGGTTGAAGGGACCATTCTTCTGGGAATGGACACCCACACGGAAGACTATATTAAACGGTTCATTGATTTTCTTCTGGAAATCGAACTGGATATCGCGGAGTTTACGGTATTGACTCCTTTTCCGCATACCCGGGCGTTTGATGAATTTCAGGAGCAGAATCGAATTTTAACCTATGACTGGGATGAATATTCCGCAGACAAGGTTGTTTTTCAGCCAAAACAGATGCTGCCTGAAAAACTTCAGGAATTGCTTCAGTATGCGTGGGATACATTTTATCAGGACGAACCGCAGACCGTAAAAATGTTCAAGCTTTTTCAGCACGTGATCGCAAAAGAAAAAGAAGACAATACCTACAGGCCGCGGAGGAGAGAACTCTCGAATTACGCTTTTGGGAAAAAGATTCGGTAGGATTTTTGCCAAGCCTGAACATTGTCTTATCGGACGGATATGAAAATTCTTTTTTTAAGGGCCGGCATGCCGAGACTGGTTTCAAAGAGAACCCTCAAGAAAAATTTGTGAATGGATGCCATGTATAAACACATTCAAATTATTGTTGATCCGGATCATATCGATGATAAAAATTATATTTGCAATAAGATTTCAAATGAAGTAGGCGCACCCTATTTTGATTATCGAATTATCCGGCGGTCCATCGATGCACGTAAACAACATGTAAAATTCATCCTTCAGGTGGAGCTTCTTCTGGATGAAACCGGTTCTTTTCATTCCGGTACAAAACCGGAATATAAGTATGTGGATGATCGCAGTCCGGTATTGATTGTCGGTGCGGGGCCAGCTGGTTATTTTGCAGCGCTGGAACTGATTGAGTCCGGTATCAAACCGGTTGTGCTGGAAAGAGGCAAAGATGTTCATTCCCGAAAGTCAACCATCCAGGAACTGTTTAGAAATGGAGCGGTAAGCCGGAACTCAAACTACTGCTTCGGCGAAGGGGGTGCCGGAACCTATTCGGACGGAAAGCTTTACACACGCTCCATCGGCAGAGCCGATGTGAATAAAATATTTGATATTCTTATCTCCCATGGGGCGCCCGATGATATAAAAATTGATTCGCGGCCCCATATTGGATCTGACAAACTTCCGGATATCGTTCAAAATATTCGTACAACCATATTGTCTTACGGCGGAGAGATTCTTTTTGACTCCCGGGTTACGGATTTTATCCTCTACAAAAACCGAATCCTTGGCGTTTATCTTGAAAATGGACAGGATGTTTCAGGCGAAGCGGTGATCCTTGCATCCGGTCATTCCGGGCGTGAAATTTATGAATTGCTGCACGCAAAACAGATCCTGGTTCAACCCAAACCGTTTGCAATGGGTGTTCGTGTCGAACATCCCCAGGCGCTGATCGATTCGATCCAATATCACCGCGCGCCCAGACATGAAAAACTGCCTCCTGCAAGTTATCAACTGGTCAGCCAGGTGGATGGGAGAGGGGTGTTTTCATTTTGCATGTGCCCCGGCGGCTTTATCGTACCAACGTCAACCTCTCCGGGCGAACTGGTGGTGAATGGAATGAGCCTTTCCGACCGGAATTCACCGTATGCGAATTCCGGCATTGTGGTATCCATCGGGCTGGAAGATATCGATAAGGAATATCCGGATGGGGCTCTTTCACTGCTCTCATTCCAACGAGCAATGGAAAAAAAAGCTTTTGAATTTGGAGGAAGTCGGAACCTTTGCGCCCCTGCCCAGAGATTGACCGATTTTGTATCCGGAAAAACCTCTTCAACGCTGCCGAACACTTCTTATGCCCCGGGTGTTCTTGCTGCACCCATTCATAACCTGTTTCC
>CAZOEW010000083.1:0-14917 GCA_964578935.1 uncultured Desulfobacterales bacterium
AACGATGATTGATATTCCATAGTTCGGTATATAGCTGTGGAGAAAATTCATAAACCAAAGGCATGGCTTGGCGATAAAGTCAAAAAAACCGAAATTGACTGCCATATCCAGATCCGCGTTGGCCGCCTTTAAAATGGAAACACTTTTTGGCCCCATGAAAATCTGAAGACCAATTCGTTGCACCTCGCCGGGGTGAAGAGATGGCACCGGACAACGGTATGTTGTTTTCAACAATTTGTTTTCGTCAAGGTGCAACTTCATTTCAGCCTCATTTTTCTGCCTTGAGATTAGACTTGAAATAAAATAGCGGTCCTGCATCGATACCCACTTAATGCTACCGGTCAGGCTGTTTTTTTCATCAATATCATCCAGTTCGACCTTTTCAAATGTACCATTGATAAGAGCGCTTGGACCTTCGAACCCGTAACTTTCCGCCTTCTCAGAAACCTTGTTTAACAGGGAGATTTCAAGATGATCATTGATAACAACCTCTGATTTGTTCCAAATGGACAGATCCAGATCAATTAAATATCTGTCCGGATAGAAAGTATATGTTTTTTCAAACACAATTCCGCTCTTTGACACCCAGGAAAACGTCAGCTTTTTTGAAGATTTGTCAACGCGAATCCGGTCTGATAATTCTGATGCAGTAAACACAGCGCCACTGAAGTCCTCGACGCTGTTGGCGGCAAAACCCTCAACAATGGTTCCAATTGAGTTTTCTTTAGAGATCAACTCTTTAAGGCCGGAGCTTTGAGATACTTGTTCTCGATAGTGCTGCAAGATAAAGCTTTTAAAACAAGCCCGTTTTTCTGAAACCTGAACCGTATAGTAGGGCGTATCCACCGTAATCAAACGGGGTTCTTTTTCCGGCTGTTTCGAAGATTCCTCAACGAGACCCCGCTGTTCCAACTTTTCGGTTGGAACGATCGGCTTTTGAATCGGTTCCGACTGCTGCTGCTTACTTACTGGAATGCTTTGCTCGGTAGGATTCTCTTCTTGTTTTTCCACGAAAAAATAATTCCAGACAAAAAAAACCAGAAAAGATAGTGCGATGGCCAGAAACATTCGAGCCTGTTCCATTATAATCTCCTAATATTAACGTAAACGCCCTTTTCATATACCGCTATCGGTATATAATCGTTGCGGTTTTCGCTGCGCCAACTTCCTTCTTAACAGGTATGCCTCTAACCCATTAAAAGCGTACAACTATTCATCCGGGTTGATTTAATATCGGGCGGGCTCAGGGGGTTGACATTAACGATAGACTTCACATGCACTCAAGGTACGGGATCAAATCCACCCGGGTTAAAGGGATGACACCGCAAAAACCTTTTCCAGAACAGAAGTGCTCCCTTAACGACGCCATATCGAGAAACAGCCTGGTAGGCGTAAACAGAACAGGATGGATAGAAACGACATGCAGGTCCCAGGATTGGAGATAATACAACCTGATACAGTTTGATAAAAAACAATACGGTTTGTTTAATGATCATTTTTTTTTGCCAAATCGTCAAATATCTTTTCCAGTGAGGAAAATGCCTGTTTTGAAGATATCGCAAAAACCCTCTTCCTGGCAATAATGTTAATATCCCATTTACCCGTGATACGATGTCTGTTTAGCCGAAAGTATTCCCGGATAAAACGTTTAATCCTGTTTCGGATGGCGGCACATCCTATTTTTTTGGTGACGGTGATGCCGAGTCTTGTTGTCTTCGACCCTCCGGGTCCGACCGCTGCGATAAAGTGCTCATTTTTGAGCTTTTGGCCGTTTTTAGATAGGTTGACAAACTCGGTCCGTTTAAGAATTCTTTCTGATTTTTTAAACTGGTACCTATTCAATCAAATTTCCCGAGACCGCTTTAATACTTGTTAGCTCGCCGAATGAAAACCGGCTTCTCCATTCCTGGATTAAACTATCGGCCCTGCTTGCAGACAACTGCTATATTCCGATTTACAAAATTCTTTCAGTTCTGATTAGGCGGATAATCTTTTTCTCCCCTTTGCTCTTCGCCTGCTTATTACCCTTCTTCCTTGTTTTGTTGACATTCTTTTTCTAAAACCATGTGTCCTTGCTCGTTTAATTCTGCTTGGCTGATATGTCCTTTTCATAACAATAACCTCTAAATATCAAATAGTTCCAATAGAAGCAAATCGGTCGAAATTTTAAGTTGCGAACCATGAAGACCGAATCCTACGGGTTAAATTCAAAAAGTTTAACCCGCATTACAAATCATAATTATAAATTTATGTCAAGAATCCTTTGCATATTTACTGTTTATCTTCAGCCGAGCCTCTCCGAACACCTTCAGTTTTTAATTATTTCGAAAACATCAAACTCTTCAACATGAAACCTCGGATTTGGATAGATAACAATTTGTTTTTTGAGCGCCTTTTCCAGAGAAGAAACAAGGTGATTTTCCTCTCCATGCAGATAATCAGCGATTTCGGGATTCACCCTCAATGTAAACCGATTTCCAACCATATCCTGCGCCTCTCGTAAAATTTCTCTAAAAATATTGTAACAGATTGACTGTTTTGAAATAAGATACCCATCACCATCACAGTAAAAACAGGGTTCACATAATATTCTGGACAATGACTTTCTAACGCGTTTTCGAGTCATCTGGATCAACCCCATCTCCGACATGGGCAATACGTTGGTTTTGCTCTTATCCTTTTTAAGGGCATCTTTTAGCGCATTAAACACCTTTTCGCGGTCTGCCGGCTTTTCCATGTCAATAAAATCAATTATGATAATTCCGCCAAGATTTCGAAGCCTGATCTGATACGCAATCTCTTTTACAGCCTCCAGATTTGTCTTTAAGATCGTTTCTTCAAAATTGTGTTTACCCACATACCTGCCGGTGTTCACATCAATGGCGATCAGGGCTTCGGTATGCTCTATGACAATATACCCACCGGATTTAAGCCAAACCTTCTTCTTGAGCGCACGAGAAATATCCACCTCAAGATTATACGCGTCAAATATAGGCTCCTTTCCTTTGTATAATTCAACTGAATCTTTTAGGCCCGGCATAAATTCCTGAAGAAAAGACTGAACAGACTGGTAGGTCTCCAGGGAGTCCACAATAAGCTTATCCGCTTCATCGGTTAACAGATCGCGAACGGCGCGAAGTGTAATTGTGAGTTCCTTGTGCAGCAGCGCGGGTGCCGAGGCAGCCTGATATTTTTTCTGTATTTTATTCCAGAGATTAATTAAAAAATGCATTTCTTTTTCAAACTTATCCCTGCTGACTCCTTCTCCTGCTGTTCTTACAATATAACCATACTCCTTCTCTCTCAAATCAAAAATCATATCCTTGAGTCTGGTACGCTCCTCCTCATCCTCAATTCTTCTTGATATTCCGACATGATTAACCGTCGGCATAAGCACCAGAAAACGACCCGGAAGGGAAATGTGTGAGGTGATCCTTGCCCCCTTGCTTCCAATGGGAGATTTTGCAACCTGAACCAGTATCTCCTGACCTTCGGAAAGAAGTTCTTCGATAGGAACAATCGGTTTTTCATGGTCTGCGGCGAGCGCCACCTCCTCATCCACCTCATTCGTGCTCTGCTGTAAAAAAAAATCTTCTATCTCACCATATACATCGCCAAGAACATCATCCACGTAAATAAACGCGGCCTGCTGAAGCCCGATGTCAACAAAAGCAGCCTGCATTCCGGGAAGCACTCTCTGAACCCTGCCCTTATGAATATTACCGGCAATATTCGAATCATCATCCCTGTCAATAAAAAGCTCGACAATGGTTCCATCCTCTAACAGAGACACCCGTGTTTCGTGTTCCGTTGTATTGATTATAAGCTCTTTATACATCTTTTTTTCTTGACCTAACCCGGCAAAGCCGGAACAAGTAAAGCTTGAAAAAAACACATTCTTGAAAATTAATTTATTTCAACCTGTTTTAACAATATACGCCTGCCGGGCTTCCTTTTCAGGCAAGGCAAAGATCTCGACAAGAACTTCAAGTGGCCTTAACGTATTTCCCGTATCATTGAGAATGATGAGTTCCAACCTGTTCGGATCCGGCAGGTGAAGCTTTTTTATCATATACTTAAGATCAATTTTTTTCAACTTTCCTTTTCGATTCCTGCGTTCCACCAAAAAGGTCCTGGAGGCTAAAAATTCAGTAATCTTGTTTTGATCAAAACAGCCCTGTTTTAAAGAAACCTCAAAACAGGTTTCACCTTTTGGTTCCGATTGTTTCGGGCTTATTATGGCCGTACAATCCAGAATCGTTATTCCATCCGGCAACTGCCGGTTTAAGCTGTTTATTATGTTTTCAGGGTTTTCGGCCTGATTTGTCGTTACCGTGAAAAACTCCCGGTTGCTTTCAATTCCCAGGGGAAGTGGATCATTGAATGATATTTTGGGTTTTGGATGATACCCCTCTGAATAACGAACAGCTATCCCGGCACGCCTGATTGCCCTCAGTATGATACTGACAAATTCAAGATGTCCGAAATATTTGGCCTGCTTCTTTTTTGTATAGGTAATTTTATACACCGTATGATCGCATGCCAATTCTTCCCAAAGAGGAGATACCCTCATATCCCACTGACTTTCCAGATTATAAACTTTTGGCTCCACTTTTTTAAAATCACAAACACCACATTGGTTGCATTTTCCAGTTCTGCAATCTCCGGTGGTTTGGCCTTGTAAAGCCTTTTCCCATTCACATCTGAAATACTCTTTTGAAATGCCGGATTGAATATGATCCCATGGCAGGGGCTCGTTTATATCTCGTTGCCGTGTTGTATAAAAACCCACATCAACCCCCGCCTCTTCAAGCGTTTCGTTCCATAGTTTAAAGTTAAAAAATTCCGTCCATCCGTCAAATCGACAACCTTTTTTATATGCCGCGACAAGAAGGGTGCTCAGGCTTCTGTCACCCCTGGCGAAAAGCCCCTCAAGAAGGCTTGCCTCTGGATTTTGCCATTTAAAAAATTCGGTCGGCAACTTTAATCTTTTTTTGAGTTTGTGGATATTTTCTTTTGATTCGGCAAGGGATATCTGACCGGCCCATTGAAACGGAGTGTTGGGCTTGGGAATAAAGGTGGTTACACTTACATTTATTTTCCGGAATCCTCTTGTTCCTGCTTTTTCCTTCTTAAGACGCCAGACAAGATCTGCAATACCGGTTATGTCTTCCTCTGTTTCGGTTGGGAGACCCGTCATAAAATAAAGCTTGATGATCTGCCACCCCATCTCGAATGCAAGAGAAACCGTTTCAAATATATCGTTTTCCGTCAAGTTTTTATTGATTACATCTCTAAGACGCTGGGTTCCGGCTTCCGGAGCGATTGTAAAACCGGTTTTTCTGACCTTTTTAATAAGATTCATCAACTCTGTCGTGAGAGTTCCCGCCCTTACGGAAGGCAATGAAATCGCTATGTGCCTGGAAGAATATTTTGCCATCAACTCCTGCATCAGCAACGGCAGACACGTATAATCACCTGTGCTTAAGGAAAGCAGTGAAATATCTTCATAGCCGGTTTCTGAAATCGCTTTTTCAGCTATGGAAAGAAGTTTTGAGGCTGAACGCTCCCGAACAGGGCGATATATCATTCCTGCCTGACAGAAACGACAACCCCTCGTGCACCCTCTTGCCACCTCAAGACGAAGCCGATCGTGGATCGGGCGTCCATAGGGAACAACGGGCTTATCCGGAAACAGGACATTTTCCAGATCCCCTATAATAGCACGATTCACACAGGTGTATTCGGAAAAAACAGGCCTAACTGTCTGAAATCCAAGGCTATTAAACATTGCCTGAAAAAAAGATGGAATATATACACCCTCTATCCGTGACCAGTTCTGTAACAAAACCTGTTTATCTTTCTCATGAGAGGTATTCCACTCAATCCACGCTTCCGCCATTTGAATGATTACGATTTCCCCATCACCCACGACAACCGCATCAAAAAAGTCAGCCACCGGTTCAGGGTTACACATACAGGGGCCTCCCGCAATTAATAATGGATAGGACCCATCTCTTTCGCTTGCAAAAAAAGGAATTCCCGAGAGCTCTAATATTGTAAGTATGTTTGTATAATTCAGCTCGTACAGCAAGCTGAACCCGATGATATCCATTTGTTGTAAGGGGGTTCTTGACTCTAATGAAAACAGCGGGGTTTTGGTTTCCCGGAGCTGGGATTCCATATCTTTTGCGGGTGCGAATACCCTTTCCGCGGAAATCTGCGTATGCTTGTTTAAAATATGATAAAGAATCTGTAATCCGAAATGGGATGTTCCGATTTCGTATAGATCGGGAAAGGCGAGGCACATTTTCACCTCAACCTCATCGAGATTTTTTTTTATGGTGTTTGTTTCCGTTCCCAGATACCGGCTGGGTTTTTCAACAAGCTGCAAGATATCTTGAATCAAATCTTTTCTCATGGTAATTATTGTCCAATTTTATATACAAAACTGATGAACCTGTTAACAAAAGAGCGTAATACCATGGCAAATTTTACCTGGTTTAACAATACAAGATTTTTTTATTTGACACGAGTGGCCTTTTTCACCCTTTTTTGTACTTTCCCGATACCCAACAACTTAGGCGCTGAATACTCCAGAAAAAATGCCGTGGTGGAGGCTGTTCAGGCTGTAAGCCCCGCTGTTGTAAATATAAGTTCGGAATATCAGGTCCGCATACAACCCAATCCCTTTTCGGGTTTTGGTTTAACCCCACACATGGATTCGTTTTTTAAAGATTTTTTTGATCATGATTACCAGCGCAACATCAAGCGAAGCAACCTTGGCTCAGGGGTAATTATTGATGGAGAAAGAGGGTTTGTCCTCACAAACGCTCATGTGATAACAAGATCTGGAGATATTACGATAACGCTAAAAGATGAGCGTGAGTTCAAGGCCCTTGTGGTTGGAGCTGACCCGGATTCGGATCTGGCTGTGTTGAAAATAGAAACAGATACCCGCCTGCCGGACATCTCTATGGGAAATTCGGATGATCTGATGATTGGAGAGACGGTCATTGCAATTGGAAATCCCTTTGGCTTTTCAAATACCGTTACAACGGGTGTAATCAGTGCGTTAAATCGAAGCATCAAAACAGAGGAAAGGGTTTTTCATAGTTTTATTCAAACAGATGCCTCGATCAATCCCGGGAACAGCGGTGGCCCTCTTCTGGATATTAACGGAAAGCTTATTGGAATCAATACAGCCATATACGCCAATGCTCAGGGAATCGGATTTGCCATTCCAATCAATAAAGCAAAAAGAATCTTGTATGATTTAATTAAATATGGAGAAGTTGTCCCTGCCTGGACCGGTATTGTATTGCAAAACATTGATGCCAAACTGGCTCATTATCTTCAGATTCCCGGGAAGAAGGGGGTTGTGGTCAGGGGAATCGAACGGCTGAGTCCAGCTGAAAAAGCCGATATTGTGGAAGGAGACATCATTCTTTCCGTAAATAAAAAGCCGATTGGTTCGCTTGATGAGTATGCGGCAATCCTGAAAGAGATTTCCGCGGGACATGTCCTGGAAATGATAATCTGGAGGGATGGAAACAAGAAATCATTTAAAATTAAAACGGAAATTTATCCAATTGAAAATGCGATACCTCTTGCATATAAGCTTATGGGGATACGCGTTAAAGATCTTCCGGCTTCCTCACAAAAAGGTGTTGAAATCGACAAACTCAACCCCAATTCCTATCTGTCTCGTATCGGAGTCGCTCCAGGAGATATCATCCGTCAAATCGACGATCAGACCATAAACAACATGGAGGATTTTCAAAAGGCGATCATCAAAATCCGTCAAAAAACATCGATTGTAATCCTTCTGGTAAGGGGTGGTCGCGGTTATTATATATCGGTGACTTTATAAAAAATCTTACGGGAAAAGACCCTTACAAACCTGAATTTGTTTTTTCTGTGGTTATGGCGTTAACGTTGGCTTTAGTTGCTTTCATGAGAGCTGCTGTTGTATCCAGCATTCTATTCGCATACCCCCATTCATTGTCAAACCAAGCGAGGACTTTTACAAGCCTTGAACCACTCACCCGGGTCTGATTTCCATCTACAATAGAAGATCGGCTGTCATGGTTAAAGTCACATGAGGCAAGGGGCTCTTCCGTATACCCCAACACATCCGAAAGCCTTCCCCTGGTTGCCTTTTTTAATACACGGTTGATCTGGTTTGAGCTTGTGTCTCTTTTTACGACAAGTGTTATATCCATTGCAGACACATTGATCGTCGGTACGCGCATGGAAACCGCTTCAAAACGGCCGGTCAATTCAGGTAAAATTCGATCTATTCCTTTTGCAAGTTCTGTTTCAACAGGAATAATGGACTGACCTGCACACCTTGTTAATCTTAAATCCCGGTTGTGATAGGCATCGATTACCGGTTGATCGTTCATCATGGAATGAATGGTTGTTATGATTCCACACTCAACACCGAACTCATCATGGATTATTTTTAAAACAGGAACAACGCAGTTGGTTGTGCAGGATGCATTTGAAATAATCTTGTGGTTTGCCTCGATTTTATCTTCGTTTATTCCGAAAACAATAGTTGCATCAACATCCTTTTCAGCCGGACTGGAAAAAATTACTTTTTTTGCCCCACTCCTGATGTGTTGCTCTGCCTTGGTTCTGGTTGTAAATGAACCCGTGCATTCATAAACAACATCGATATCCAGATCTGCCCAGGGAAGATCATCGATTTCCCTATAAAACGAAACGGTTATATAATCATTGTTTATATAAAGGCCATTGTCTTTTGTTTCAACAAAACCCGGAAAACGTCCGTGTGTTGTATCATATTTGGTTAAATGGGCAATTGTTTTTAAATCAGACAACTCATTAATCGCAACAATCTTAATGTTCTTGTGGCGGTTGGATTCATACAATGCACGGAGAATAGACCTCCCGATTCTTCCATATCCATTTATTGCTATTCGATAATCCATTTTCACGGTCTCGTTTAAAAAATATCCAGAAAAAGGGCGTCACAACATCTATGTTTACAACTTATATTATCTATTTCACCTTTTATCAAAAACACAAAAAATAAAAGACCAAAATGGATTTTTATTTTGGTCTTTTATCCTAAAAAATATAATTCTATTTAAAAATAGACACGTTAAATATCAAGAGAACCTACCTCTAACGCATTCTGGGTGATGAAATTTCTTCTTGGCTCAACCTCATCTCCCATAAGAAGTGTGAAAGTTTCATCTGTTTCGGCAACATCTTCTATTTTAACCTGAAGCATATTTCGTTTTGCCGGATCCATGGTGGTTTCCCACAACTGATCCGGATTCATTTCTCCGAGCCCTTTATAGCGCTGGATGGAAATTCCTTTTTTTCCCTCTTCCATCATGTAAGAATAGAGTTCTTCCTTGTTATTAAAAATCCTGCTTTCATCGCCCGTATCCCTGTTGAACACCGTAAATGGGGGATGATCAAATTTAGAAATTCGATCATTTAATACCAGACACTTCTGGTAGAGTTTGGAATGAATAAAACCCCTTCCTATTTTTATTGTCTGAAAATCGGATTTTTCTTTACTCAATCCCTCTTTTTCCATTACATCAACCATCAATTCAAAAATATTTCTTTCTTCATTCCAGACAGGGTCTGCCACCTTATATCCTTTTTCAGATAAAATTTTATTGATCTTATTAATTTGTTCTTTATCCTGAAAAAATTTTTTATGCCGTATCCCTTCTTTTATCAAGACCTTAACAATATCCGGAGGAACACCCCTTGTTTTGTGTCTAGCAAGGGTTTCTAAATATTCATAAATATTTCCAATCAAAACATATAATTCGTGTTCCGATATTGCTTCCTCTTGATTTGAGGTTTTTACCGATTTTTTTTCACATGCTCTTTTGAGAATATATTCCTGATGTTCCATCTCGTCTTTCAGATAGATACCTTTTTTACCCTTACCAACCCTGTAAAGCGGTGGTTGGGCAATATATAAATATCCGTTTTCAATCAGTTCCGGCATCTGCCTATAAAAAAATGTTAAAAGAAGCGTTCGTATGTGTGACCCATCAACATCCGCGTCGGTCATGATAACCACTTTATGATATCGTATTTTATCAATTCGATATTCTTCGGAACCAACACCTGTTCCGAGTGCCGTGATCATGTTTTTAATTTCATCACTTCTCAATATTTTATCAAAACGGGCTTTTTCTACATTTAATATTTTTCCTTTAAGAGGAAGAATCGCCTGAAACCTTCTGTCTCTGCCCTGTTTTGCGGAACCACCTGCCGAGTCGCCCTCAACCAAAAAAAGTTCTCTTTCAGCAGGATCAGAATATTGACACTCCGCCAGTTTGCCCGGAAGGCTTGAATCCATCAGAGACCCTTTACTTCTAGCCAGATCCCTCGCTCGTTTTGCAGCATCCCTGGCCCGTGCGGCGTCAACAGCCTTTTCAATTATTTTTTTTGCAACAACTGGATTTTCTTCAAGAAATAAACTTAAATTTTCATGAACAAGTGATTCAACCAATCCTTTTACTTCACTGTTACCCAGTTTTGTTTTGGTTTGGCCTTCAAATTGAGGATTTTTTATTTTAATACTTATAATTGCGGTAAGGCCTTCTCTTATATCTTCTCCACTGATTTTTACTTTTAGATTTTTAGAAACATTACCATTGGTTGTATATTGATTCATTGTCCTGGTCAGTGCAGCCTTGAATCCAATAAGATGGAAGCCCCCTTCAGCCGTGTTGATATTATTGGCAAAAGAAAAAATTCTTTCTGTAAATGTATTATTGTATTGAATAGCCACTTCTATTTGAACATCATTTTTTTCACCTGTAATGATGATCGGATCATGTAATGGTGTATGAGATTTATTTAAATAATTTACAAAAGAAGCAATACCCCCCTCATAACAAAACTTATTAATTTCATCTGTTCTTTCATCCTCAATAATGATAACGACGCCCTTGTTTAAAAAAGCGAGTTCTCTAAGGCGTCTGCTTAAAATATCAAAACTAAAATCATTTTTATTCATGATTACAAAATCAGGCTTAAAAAGAATTTTAGTCCCTCTTTTTTCTGTCTCGCCAATTATTTTTAATTCAGATGCTTTTTTCCCTCTCGTATAGGTCTGATGATAAATTTTACCACTGGAATAGATTTCGACTTCAAGATGTTCTGAAAGTGCATTTACAACTGAAATTCCAACACCGTGCAGACCACCCGAAACTTTATAGGAGTCATTATCAAATTTTCCCCCTGCATGAAGCTTAGTCATAACAACTTCAACTGCTGGAATTTTTTCCTTTTCATGAATACCAACCGGAATTCCTCTCCCGTTATCCTCCACACTAACGCTTTTATCCGTACGGATATTTACCTTGATTGTATCACAATATCCAGCCATGGCTTCATCAATACTATTATCTACAACCTCATAAACAAGATGATGAAGCCCCTCGATATCCACATTTCCAATATACATGGATGGTCTGAGTCGGACCGCTTCGAGACCTTCAAGTACATCTATACTGTTTTCATTATAAATATTTTCCATTATATTTTCATCGGCATAATTACGCTTAAAAAGGATTTATCATCTTTTCCCTGAATAAAACAGGGGTGTTCATCATCTTTTATTCTTAAAAAAATCTGATCACTATCAATATAACTTAATGTATCGATAAAAAACTGGGGATTAAAAGCCACTTCAATCGGGTCACCTGTAAAATCAATAGTCATATTTTCTTTTGATTCACCAATATCGGGATTCGCAGCCCTTACCACAAGTCTGTTTTTTTCAAATCTAAAAATAACACCTTTATAATCTTCGGAGGTTAAAATAGACATTCTTTTTAACATCATTCTAAAAGAATTTTTATCAACCTCAACAATATTATCATCTTCGACAGATATAATATCACCATATTCCGGAAATTCTCCTTCCAGAAGATTAATGATGATTGTTTCGTTTTCTTTTTTAACAATAAAATTATTGTCTTTTATTCCAACTTTTATTGTTCCTTCATGATTTAAAAATTTTCCAACCTCGTGAAGGCCTTTTTTGGGTATAATTACCGTTTCTTTTTTAAAAAACGCTGCTTTTTTTTCTATATTAAAATAATCGGTTTTTGAAAGTCTCTTACCATCTGTTGAAATCATTCTTAATATAGCTTCTCCCTCATCCTCCACGCATTCAAATTTTATTCCGAGAATATGTGCTCTTTTTTCTTCTGTTGATGCGTTGATCATAACTGTTTTTTCGATCATTTTTTTAAAATCATATGAATTAATATCTAAAAAACTGATCTCATCAATATGCGGTATTTCCGGAAAATCATCTGAATTCATACCGACAAGATTATATAAAACATTTTCATTTCCTATCTGTAACCATCTGTTTTCAACCTCTTCAAAACCAATATCATCACTCGGAAAATTTTTTACGATTTCATATAATTTTTTTGAATTGATTGTTACAATACCATCTGATTCTATTTTTGAAGGATAGGTTCCTTCAAAACCGGTTTCAAGATCCGTTGCAGCGATGAAAATTTTATCCCCTTTGGTCTGGATTAAAACATTCTCTGTAATGGCAAGATTACTTTTTCTGCCTGTAATTCCCTGCACTCTGGATAATACATCAATAATATCACTTTTTTTAATATTAAATTTCATTCTCTATCCTGCATTTATAAATAAAAGTTGATTGAATAGATTGATTTTTCCTTATCACAGAAAAGATGCTGGTTTGAATCTTTATAAATAGTCGTATATTGATAAAATATCAATATCAAAATTAAATATAAATTGTCTTTATTATATTATTTTTTTTATTTTATATTTCATATTCATCATATAGGTTGTCAATAATAATAATAATCAAACAACTCATTAATATTGATATAAAAAAAATAAAAATTTTTTATCAAAAAATAGATAAAACATATAAAAAGACAACTGTTTTTTAACAGTAAAAATTGAACTGTTGATAATTCTTTTTTTATGAACAACCTGTAGGTGAATTATCAAAGAGGCTTTGTTGATAATTTTTTTAATTGGTGACTGGTTGAATAACAACATCTATCCTTCTGTTTTTTGTTTGGCCTTCAGGTGTTTCATTGCTTGCAACCGGATTTGTTTCACCATAACCAACAGAGCTTATCCTGTCCCATGAAATATTTGAGTTGGCGATAATATACTGTCTAACAGCCTCAGCCCGTTCTTCTGATAACCTCTGATTGATTAGATCACTTCCAATTGAATCGGTATGACCCTCAATTGTAATAAAACAACCGGGAAATTCCGAAAATGCACTTTTAACCTTTGATAACAAACTGAAAAATTGAGGTTCTATAACAGATTTGCCGGGTGGAAAATTAAGACCATACAGTCTTAAAATAACGTTTTTACCATCTACAAGGGCTTTTCCTTCGCTTATAGAAAACGATTCACGAATACGTTTTATTTTTTCTTTTCTGATTTTTTCCTGTTCAATTTCAAATTTAAGTTTTTCTTCAGAACTGGCAAGTCGATTCAGACGGTTTTCCAGATAAGCTGCTTTTTCCTGAAGAGTTGAGAGTTCGATGTTTTTTTGATTAATAATATCAGATAATTCTGATTTATCTTTTTTTAATATTTTTGAAAGCTGAATATTTTCTTCTTTTAATTTATTGATTGTTTCCGTGATATTTTGAATTGGAATATCAAAACCGTTATCAAATTTTACAGTCATGGAAAGAGAAGAAGCAATCTTGTGAACCGGTTCTTCTGAATGCAGAAAAACAGACTCAAATGAATGGTTATTATCTTGTAACGGTTTTATTATTTTAGTCATATAAATCGCATGTCTTACCTCATATTCCGCCTGAAGCGCCAACTGTTCCGCTTCTTCTTGGTCATAGCGGTGCAGGTGCAACAGAGAGGCGGATTTTTTTGCAAGGTCTTTGGCTTTTTTAATGGTTATCGGCGTATATTGATCAACCGCCATATTGTCTGCATATTTTAAAAGAGACCAGGTTTCTTTTAAAAATTTTGTTTGTATGGCTTTTAATTCCGCATTTCTATATAATAATTCCGATTCCTTACCCAAAGATTTGGCATCATCGGAATCCCCTTCTTCCAACTCCTCGGCGGCATCTCTAAACACTTTTTCAGCTTTGTTCCAGTTTTCAGTATCAATTTTATGGCCGTTAACTTTTATTGTATCTTCTCTGGCGAGCATGGTTGCGGTAAAAAGAACAGCGGAAATTTTGGAATCATCGATCGCTTTTTGAAATTTTTGTCTGGCTTTCTTTATATATTTTTCAATTTCATCCTGTTCTTCATTGTCTTGATACATCTCTTCGGCTTCACGATAAAAATTCATAGCCTCTTGGAATGTTTTTGGAACGAGAAGATCTGCTTTGACTTCTTTTGCTTTATCCCGTGTCTCATTGGTTGTTTTAAACAACGTCGTTTTTGGTTGTAAAAAATTTTCAGCATCCGCCGGATGGATTAGAATCAGAAAAAAACCCGCTCCGGAAATCAAAAAAAAACATAATTTTTTAAAACCAACCCGTTTCATAGGATTCTCTCCTTATCACATTGATTTATTTAATAAAAAAATAAAAATTCTAACGTGCGGCAGAGACGATGATAGCGTATAAAAAAACAAAGTTACTGTTTCTTTTACAATAAATGATAGGAGAGTAAAGACAAAAAAACCACTTGGTTGAAAAAAAGATCAGGATTTGATCCATTTTTTTAAGCGCGGAACCGTATCTGTTTCCCAGTTTTTTGAAATTCGCAGTTTAATAAATCGGTTATATAAGGTTTCTACAGCCACAACCACCTTTTCGTACAGATAATATTTTTCAAGAACACTCCCCTCTTCATCATCCTTTTTTTCAATCCGACCGGTTTCAGGCGGTTTTAAAGATGAAAT
>CAZOEW010000084.1:0-14791 GCA_964578935.1 uncultured Desulfobacterales bacterium
AATCCCTGCAAGTTCAGCCGTCATCTGAACAGCGGCAACTTTGGTTTTCATTTTTTCCCTCCCGAAAATGATTTCCCGGCAGTCCACTGGGGAAAAACAACCATTTTTAAACTTTCCAACCCGAATTCAGATTTCAATCCGGCATCATCTCTCAGCTTTCATTCTTTTTAGGCCGGCGGATATTGAGCCTTGTATAAATATTTTTGGCTGTATAGAGCGCACCCAGCGGATTGTGCGCCAGCACCCGGTCCTTAACCGCGAGGACACTGACAGGGGCCTTGGAATGCTTGATAAAAAGTGTATCATCCCCGACGCAAAGTCCAAGAATAATATTGAAATCACAGCCTTCACTATCCAGAACCATTGCCTGGCCGATCGGATTACACATGGGTTGACGATGGCCGGGGAAAATCTTGTCCTCATCCGTAAGGGACACGTCATCCGCGCTGAGCGCTCCACACATGCAGCAGACCGATACCACTTCAAACCCCTCATTGAAAAGCAGGTTGGTGAAGAGCTCGGCCTCCTGGGACAATCCAACGCAAAAAGCCAGCCCTATCTTTCTGTGCCCCTGAAGCCTGGCATACAAAACCATTTCCTCGACACGCGTGAGCTTGCCATAGTCCTTCCAGGTGCGGGCAACATCCTGAGCCATCTTCTGATTTTCCTCTGCATGAAGCGTTTTTTTCGATTCCTCCAGCACGTCTGCCCGCTGAATGGAAGGGCAGAATGGAGGCGCTTTGCTGAGGTCGCCAAAAAAACATCGCTTTTTCTCACAATAACTGCAAAGAATCTTTTCCTCTGTCATGTCGAATTTCTCCTTTAACCGGTTTGTTATTGAACCATATCCTGTTTTTTCTTATCGAACCCTTTTGCACAAGGTTGCACGATATTAAGCAAAATGATCGATGCGGCTGAAAACTCCCCCTGAACTATTTTTCCAGGACCTCAACAATCTCGATACTGCTGAAAAGCCATTCATCATTTTTATCTTTTTTCAGAAGGCAATAAAGTTCATGTGTTTCATCAATCGATTCTCCGGACAACAATTTGCCTTTGAGATTTCCAGTGACATGAACCGCTGCGGTGCCTTCTTGAGACAGATCGATACCGAAATCGACAAACCGCAGCGCCATGTTCGAATAGTGCGATCGGGCGTTATAGATCGGGGCAGCCAGATCCTTTCGCGTGAACGTTTTTGAAATGGAACGGGAGGGGATATCCACCTGAATGGTTTCCTGGATCATCCGCGTGATTTTATTTATCGTTGCGGCGGCGATCAGTTTTGTTTCATCCGGTTCCTTTGAAATCCGCTCCGCAAGTTCATTAAAACGTCTTTTCACCTTTGCCTCTTCGTTGTAAAACACGTAGTAAACAACGAAGAATCCGATAATCGCGGACAGCCCCGCGGCAATAACGACATTTCTCTTTACCATAACGGTGTCCCCATAATTCTGTTTACAGGTGTCTGCCCGAACTGGTGTTTTTCAATTGAAACACCCCGATTGTCGCCGATAACATATACATGGTTTTTCCTGACCTGCCTTGGAGGAAGATTCCAGCCAGACGAATATCGCACATATGGCTCGAACAGCATGTTCCCATTGACAAAAAGCCTTCCGTTCCGAAACTCCACGATCTCGTTCTCCGTTGCGACCACACGCTTCAACAGCATAATTTTTTTACCGGCCAGCCGGATAACGACCACATCCTGTTTTTCAGGTTTTGAAAAAAATGTATACGGTCTGAAACAAAAATTGAAGCTGCCGTCGGCATAGGTCGGTTCCATGCTGAGGCCTTTGACGGAAAACGGTATCAGAACATAGCTGAACAGCAGGAAGGCAGCAATCCCTACCAGAAAAACCCTGATCAGCAGCTTGACGGAAAAATCGGGAAAAATAAATTTTTTGATTCTGGGATATACCGGCATAAGGTTATCTCATAGCAGATTCAGAAATTGCAGTAAAGCCGGCAGCGATTTTCAGGTTTTACCGTTGCGATACAACTTTTTCATGCAGATCAATTCGAAAGAGTCTGATCGTGAAATTCCCTGGTTTTGTGGAACGCTATCGCCGGCCAATGTTCCATGCAATAGCCGAGCTGCCATTCACTTGTCGTAAGATAGGCCATTGACCCTTCTGAATCCCGTGCCATATTGGCGCTGTTTTTCCGCTCAAAATCCGCCATCATTTTCGGATCATCACACTCAACCCATCTGGCCACACTATAGTTGACAGGTTCATAAACCGCATCCACTCCATATTCGGATTTCAGACGCTCCATGGTGATGTCAAACTGCAGCATCCCCACAGCGCCTAAAATATACTCATTGCCGACCTGGGGTCTGAAATATTGAACAACCCCTTCTTCGGCGAGCTGGGTAAGTCCTTTTTGGAGATGCTTTATTTTCATGGGATTCTTGAGTATCACTTTTTTAAAAAATTCAGGCGCGAAATTCGGGATTCCGCAGAATTGCAGGGGCTCCTTTTCAGAGAAGGTATCACCAATCTTGATGGTGCCATGATTATGAATACCGATAATATCTCCCGGATAGGCTTCCTCTATATTTTCACGGTCATTTGCCATAAAAATGATGGCATTCGAGAAAATGACTTCTTTTCCGATTCTGTGATGAAAGGCCCTCATGCCGCGTGTAAATTTACCGGAGCAAATCCGGATAAATGCGATTCTATCCCGGTGTGCCGGATTCATATTTGCCTGTATCTTGAACGCAAAACCGGAAAAAGAATCTTCATAGGGAGAAACTTCACGGGTAAGGGTATTCCGGGGGCCTGGAGCCGGAGCCATCTCGATAAACGTTTCCAGCATCTCCTTGACACCGAAATTATTGATGGCGCTTCCGAAAAAAACAGGCGTCTGGCTGCCTTTCAGATAATGATCGATCGAGAAAGGGTCTGCGGCGCCTTCAAGCAGTTCAATATCCCCTCTCAACTCATCGGCCTGGCTTCCGAGAATTTCATCCAGTCGTAAATCCATGACATCTTTTATGAGAATACCATCCTGTTTTCGGGTCTCCTCACCGGGTTTGAAAAGAGTAAGCTCCTTTTTATACAGGTTATATACCCCTTTAAACCTTTTTCCCATGCCGATGGGCCAGGAAAGCGGCGTGCACTCAATCTGCAGTTTGTTTTCAATGTCATCCAGAATATCCAGAGGCGCCATCCCTTCCCGATCCAGTTTATTGATAAAGGTTATGATCGGCGTGTTGCGCATCCGGCAGACTTCCATCAACTTTTCGGTCTGCGGTTCAACACCCTTGGCACTGTCAATCACCATAAGGGCACTGTCAACGGCCGTGAGCACCCGGTAGGTATCCTCTGAAAAATCCTGATGCCCCGGAGTGTCCAAAAGGTTTATCTCAAAATCTCTGTAATTGAACTTCATCACCGATGTGGTTACGGATATCCCCCGTTCCTTCTCAATTGCCATCCAGTCGCTTGTCGCATACCTTCCTGCTTTACGGGCCTTTACGGCTCCTGCCTGCTGAATGGCACCCCCGTAAAGAAGAAGCTTTTCCGTCAGCGTGGTTTTCCCGGCATCCGGATGGCTGATGATCCCGAAAGTCCTTCTTCTGTCGACTTCTTTTCTGTTATTGCTCATCATAAAATCATGTTCTTTCGATTTAATTTCATTGCGGTTCCATCACCTGTAATCTCCGTGGATGGATAAAAGCCCAGTGGCAATTATAACCATCGAAACCTTTCTTGCAACCTTTTTATGAACAACACATGCCCCTTCTATATTCTTTTTGCCGAATCCCTGTATCCGCTTCCGGTTTAAAACTGTAACTTGTTCAATTCGTTCATTTCATTGTGGGGGTCTTGAAATCGTTCCTGAAAGCTTTCCATAAAAATCAAGTTCAGGATATTTTTTTATTGACGGATTCGCTTGAAAACACTTGAATTGTAAAAAGGAATTGAGTCATATGCACGGATGAAATATGGTAGTCAACACATATAGCCATTGATAAAAGGAGCGGACAGATGGACGATTTGAAAAGAGAAAAAAGTAAAGGGTTAAGTCGCTGGTATTTAAAGGATGTGCTCCTGAAAAGAAGAATGATCGGAAAAAAGTATCATACCCCCGGCTTTGGGCTGGCCGCGCAGCTTTTTGCGACCATGTGTAAATTCATTATCAAAAAACTTGGACCGGAAGAGGGAGAGGCCCTGATCAAGGAGGCGGTGGAGCATTTCGGGAAAGAGCGGGGAAAACGGATTGCGCAAACGGTTACCTCCCTGGGCAAATCCCTTTCCTTCAAAAACTGGCTGATCTACACCGATATTGACGGCGGCAATTTTCAGGTGAAACCCTATATCGAAAATGATGATCTTGTTGCTCCGGTAACGGAATGTTCCTTTCATACGGCTGCAAAACGGTGGGGGCTCGAAGAGTATGCAGGCCTGTACTGCAAATACGCTGACTATGCCATCCTTGAAGGGTACAATCCGGATGTAAAGTTAAAACTTGAGCAGCGTTACAAGACAGGCGGAGATCACTGCCTTTTCAGATACGGCATGAAAGAAAAGAAGTAGGCGCACGGCTGGAAACAGCAGATAACCTCCTGTATATTCAACCTGCGTTTTCTTCTGTTGCGGTCATCTTATTTCCGGGATCCATCTCCGAACGGAGAGGGCTCGAACTCGACAAGGTTTCGTCCTTTTGATTTCGCGCGGTAAAGAGCCTTGTCCACGCGCGCAAGCGTTTTCTCGATTGTTTCCTGAGGGGTATATAAAGTCAGCCCGATAGAGATCGTAATTTGAATGGATTTATTTTTATGTCGAAAAACGGATGATTCAACCATATCTCGAAGCCGTTCAGCCGTCACAATGGCATTATCGATCTCCGGGTAGGAAAGGATCAGGGCGAACTCCTCACCTCCGTATCGGGCGATATAGTCCTCGTTCCGAAGATTTTTCTCCACACGTTGAGCGAGCTCCCTCAATACGGCATCACCGGCCAGATGGCCGAATCTGTCATTGACTTCCTTGAAATGATCAATATCAAATATGCATACGGTAAATTTCGAGCCCCTTCTGTCGGCCAGTGCTTTTTCCCGTTCAAAAAGATTGAAAAGCTGTCTTCTGTTGAAAACAGATGTCAACTCATCATGAATTGCCTGAAGTTCGGTCATATGGCGTATTTTGCTGAAGTAACTGCCGATAAAAGAGAACCAGATCAGAACGATTGCAAAATTAAGTCCCAGAATCATTTCAATTCTCGGATTGAAATTTTCCGGATACAATAAAAAACGGAGGTACGAGGAGACCGAATAACACAAAAAAGCAAACAGCGATATCATAAGGAACTGTCGCAATTTAAGACGAAACACACCGAAAGACAATGGAAGAATATAAAAGAGAAGTGCAAGCCCTCTTTCCCGCTCCAGAAAAAACAACATCGCCATGGCGATCAGAGTGGCAACCACAATCTGAGGCATGGTAAGGCTCTTTTCCTTGAACAGCAGATTAAGACCGAAACGGAAAATGATATAGAATACCAGATTGATGAACAGGATCGCTCCGCACCATGCCAGCATGAGCGCAATGTTCATGCGGAGTATACCGGCATAGTAGCCGATGAACATGATGCCGGTGCACACCAGATAGGTGCCTGCCGCCATAAAGAACCGTGTCAGCCTTAACTTTTGACTCAGATCGTTTTTGGGTATTATGTTAAACATATCAGGGCAGTAAATCAGGGTGACGTAAGGTTAAAAAATTTTTTTTGAATCGCGATAAATTGAACAAAATGAACAGAATCCATATGTTTTATCGATGTCAAATCATGTACAAAATTCAATTTCATGTCAACATAATTATACAATGGTATCCACCTGTTTGACAGATAAATTGAAAATGGATGCGACCCTCATCATATTGACACGGTGTCATCTTTATGACAAAGTCGACCGGGAAGCAGACATACTCAAACAAACTGTTATTCCATATGGTTACAGATCTGATGCTTTTTCAGGCCTGACACCGGGAAGTGGCACATGGGATTTTTAAAATTTTTTTCCGGGAAATCACCCGAAGACTTTGAGCAACAGGCGGATTCCTATTTTCAAAAAGGGGCCTGGGGCCCGGCAAAAATTGAATACGAAAAGGCGCTTAAAAAGCTTGAGAAGCGTTCTGAATTGGACGCTGACTATAAAAATCTTCTTGAAAAAAAGCTTTGCCGGAGTAAGGAACAGCTGGCATTGGAGCACAGGCTGAATGGAGAGAGACTGATCGAAGCAAATTGTTTTGCGGATGCGGAGGAATTGTTTCGCCTTGCGATCGAATTAACAGAGGATAGCACGCTCATTGGTGAAATTGAAAAAAAGCTTGAAGATATCCCGAATCATTTTCCAAAACCGGATTCCAGAGACTTTCCCGATTTCGCTTCCGAAACCGAAGAGGAAGAGGATGACGAGGATGAAATGGATGATAACCAACAGGTCGATGAAGAATATTTCAGGGCGATCTGCTGCTCATTGCCTGAAACCGATCAGGATGCCTACCACAGTTATGGAGAACGGTTTAAAAAGGGATTCATTGCGTTGAACCAGGGAGATTTTGAAACCGCCATCTCAGAATTATCACAGGCCCTGAAAGAAAATTCATCGACAAAAAGCTTTATCCCCCTTGAACTTGCAACAGCTCATTTAAATGCAGGGAATTATGAACAGGCCCGTTCACTTCTCGATGAGTTTCTCAAAAGCCATCCGGAATCAATCAGAGCCTGTCACCTGATGTGCGAAATCTTATGGGAAAAAAATGAATTTCACCGCGCGGAGGAATTTCTCCTTTCCTGCTCACCGGAACTTTCCGGTTCACTGCCGATAAAAATTCTACAGGGTGAGACACTCTTCCGGGCCAATAAATTCAATGAGGCCATATCCCTTTATCTGGAAGAGATGAAAAACTTCGGATGGGATGATACCATCGCCCAAGAACTTGCCAAAAACTATGAAGCACTCGGATTCAATGAAAAAGCCCGCGATTTATACGGGCAGATCATCAATGCGTGTCAGGGTTGCGGAAGTCGAGTCGATCCGTTCATCAAACAGCGATATGCGGATACCAGTTTTGAGTCAGGAGACTGCTCCACCAAAATTTTAGAGATTTACCTGGATCTGAGCCGGGAAGATCCGGACAACCGATCGGCCTATTTTCAAAAAATCAGCAGAATTTATTCCCTGAAGGGAAATGAAAAAGAAGCGGAACGATTTTTATCCTTTTCCGAAAAAAGCAAGAATGATTTCCCTGGATGAGTGCTGGTTCATGACGGCTGTCATGCAGCATTTCTATCTTCAACAGGCATGAAGTCATCCGGTTACCTAAACCTGATCGTTGAAAACCCCATCAGCCTGTTGTGTCAGGGCGGCCCTCAGCAGCTTCAAACAGCTGCCGGAGGTAACGGAAAAGCATTTTTGACGACCGTGAGGGCTTATGCTTTTCTTTTTCCTTTCTGGCGTTTCGAACGAGCTGTGTCAGCTGCTGCCTTTCTGCCGCCGGAAAACGGATCATAATCTCCTCGATCAAGGTGTCATTCCCCTCGATCAATTCATCCCGGAATTTCTCTATTTCTTTAAATTCCATGGCCTTATGGTAATTCCCAAGCGCAATAACCTCCAGAGCCTTCTGAATCGGCTCTGAGTCTATTGTTCTCATGAGTGCACCGATATGCTGGATCTGCCTTCGATATGCTCCGTGCTTTTTGATTTTTTTTGCGAGGGTAACTGCCAGCATCACTTCATTCGGAATTTCCATGCGTTCAAGCTGCTGACGCGGTAATTTCACAAGGCGCTCTCCCAGAAGCTGAAGATCCCTGGCCTCATTTTTTTTCTGTGTTCTGCTTTGCGGTTCCAATTTACACTCCAGCTCCAGCGGGCCATCAAGATAAAAACTGCTTTGGTCCCACGTCTATATCGGGCCCCGGGTCTATTCCGTAAAAAATATTTCAAACAAACTCTTGACCCCTTATTCTTTTAATGCTTTTTGCAAAGAGGTATATATTCTTTTCCTCCGGCCGACAAGGACAAAACAGATGCTTGAAGACAAAGCCCAAAAGATGCTCCGATACAGGTGGTTTATCGTGATCACTCTCTCGATGGCATATCTCTTTGTTTATTTCCACCGGCTTTCTCTCTCCGTGGTGGCTGACAGGCTGATCCATGATTTCGACTCTACGGCAAGCGTCATTGGACTGCTCGGTTCATTATATTTCTATTGTTACGCGGTCATGCAGCTGCCTGCAGGACTTCTCTCCGACTCCATCGGCCCAAGAAAGACAGTCACCCTGTTTCTTTTAATCGCGGCATTGGGCAGCATCCTTTTCGGGGTCTCCAACGATATCCGAATCGCTTTTGCCGGAAGGATTCTGGTTGGATTTGGAGTTTCCATGGTTTTCATTCCCGCCATGAAAATTTTCTCTCAATGGTTCCGTAAAAATGAGTTTGCGCAGATGGCAGGAATTTTAAACGCCGTCGGCGGAGCAGGTGTCCTTGCTGCAACATGGGTGCTGGCACTGATGACGAATACCTTTGGCTGGCGACTCTCTTTTGTATTGATTGGCGGAATAACCTTTTTCATCTCAATCCTCTCCTGGATCATCGTCCGGGACCACCCCCGGGATAAAAATTGGCCTTCCATCTTCGAAATCGACGATAAACGGAATGGAACCCAAACCGAAACCGTCAGGATCTCCCTGATGGAAGGCGCACGCAGAGTGGTTTCCGAAAAACACTTCTGGCCTCTGGCCATATGGTTTTTTTTTGACTGCGGAATTTTTTTCGCATTCGGCGGTCTGTGGAGCGGTCCCTATTTAATGGATGTATACGGAATGTCCAGAACAGAGGCCGGTGCCGTGCTGAGCATGATCGCATGGGGCATGATAATCGGAAGCCCTCTTCTGGGCCTCCTGTCGGACCGGGTGCTGAAAAGCCGAAAAAAACCCTTTATTCTCTGCACGACAGCCCTGACGAGCCTTTTGCTGATTCTCTATATTTTTCCGGCAGACCTTCCGAAGTGGGCAATCTATATCTTCTTCTTCCTTTTTTCGATCAGTTCTTCTTCTATCGTCATTATCGGCTTCACATCGACAAAGGAGCTTTTTCCCGTGGAAATCGCAGGCACATCGGTAGGGACCGTGAACCTTTTTCCATTTGTAGGCGGCGCGGCATTCATGCCGCTTCTGGGAAAGGTTCTCGACTCCTATCGGATAACCGGATCAAATGGATATTGTCTGGAAGGCTATTCCTGGCTCATTCTGATTCTACTGGCATCATCGATCATCGCACTGGCATGCACGTTTATGATGAAAGAAACCTTTGGAGAGTAGACATGTCTCACTTTTTTGAGACACATCTGTCACATGAGTTGATTTCCCTTCATGCTGCAAACCCGGCTTTCCTGTTCGATTTTCATGATCAAGGGGGCCTGGAACTCGTAACTCGCTGTAACTAAAATATAAAAATGCATAAAACCTCTCCGTTCCCATTTCAAAAATCGGTATGCATGGGTTTTGGCATAACAATTGAAGATATCGGAGGCAAGGTTAACGTATTAAAAGTATACGCCGGAAAAAAAGCCGAAACTACCCCGCCTGCATAGAGGGTGCCCCGACAGAGTCTATCATGAAGGACTTTGCTCGAAGCTCAAAGACGAACGCCTGTTCCGCCAACAGGAGTCCCTATGCAGGTGGTGGTTTTTTATGCACCTTCTGTATCGAACTGGTTTAAAATCAAAATAATCAAAACAAAGCAAAGCAAAGCAAAGGAGAAAATGTATGAGTCGCACTGAAAAAAATCTGTGGGAAGCATTTGCCGGTGAATCTCAGGCCAACAGAAAATACCTCGCCTATGCCAAAAAAGCGGAACAGGAAGGGCATGCCCAGGTGGCAAGGCTTTTTCGAGCAGCAGCAGAAGCTGAAACCGTTCATGCCCATGCGCACCTGAGAACCATCGGGCAGGTTAAAAGCACGGCAGATAATCTGAAGGATGCCATCTCCGGTGAAACCCATGAGTTCAAGGAAATGTATCCGAAAATGATCGCGGCAGCCAGAGAAGAGGGGAACTCGGCTGCAGAGCGCAGTTTCACGTATGCAAACGAAGTCGAAAAAATCCACGCGAATCTTTATCAGAAGGCACTGGACAATCTGAAAAATCCTGAGGAAACAGATTACTATGTCTGCTCTGTATGCGGCTACACCTGTGAGACAGAAGCCCCGGATGAATGTCCGGTATGCAAATCAAAAGCCAAAGCCTTTTTTAAGGTTGATTAGAGACGGTTTCAAGAGACTCAAAAAACCGGGATAAAGATTCGATACAAATGGAGGGTAAAAATGGATAAATGGGAATGCCCCTGCGGCTATATCTATGATCCGGAGAACGGTGATCCGGAGAACGGCGTAGACCCCGGAGTTCCCTTTGAAGAATTACCCGAGGACTGGTTGTGTCCGAAATGTGATTCCGAAAAAGAGTTCTTTGAAAAACTGGAAGAGTAAACCACTGCCCGCAAAGCCCTTACAGGAAGATGGCTCATTTCTCCACCTTCTTACAGGGCTTATCATTTTTCCGGCTCATGGCGTTTCGCAGCCACAAGGTGGCGGCCTCTGATTAAAGCCTGTTGAGATGATTTGGAGAGTGGGTTCTTCAATGAGGTAAGGCATAAATTTGAGGAAACCTGCGACCGGGTTTTTCAAATTGAGCGAAACAAATGACGGAACCGTCCAGATGCCGGGATCTGCTTATTCCAGTGCCTGAAATTGATTCATAAACTTTCTGTCGATATAATCTTTCAGAAAAAAAGAAACCTTGCCGTCCAGGGTAAACCGGTTTTTCCGGAGTATGCCGGTTCCGTCTCCCATATTGAAAATAAGAAGATAGCCTCCCCCGGGTTTAAATGGTTTGAGCTCTCTTTCGTCAAGTGATGCCATCAAGTTTTGATACAGCACCATATTCTGTCTCACCGCGTATACACCCACCTTGTCCAGCGGACTTTCTTTAAAATAGATGCAGTCCCCTCCTCCGAATATTTCAGGATAGTCCACACTCTGCAGATATCGGTTCACCAGCAGTCCGCCATCCGGACCGACAGAAAGACCGGAAGCATCAAAAATCGCGGAAGGTTTTACCCCAACCGCGAGAAATATCAGATCCGATCGATGGGTTGCGCCTGATTCCAGTGTTATTTTTCCGGTTTCAACTTTCTTTACCAGACTGTTTTCAACAATCCGGATTCCACGCTTTGATAAAGAACGAATCACCTTTTTCTGACACTGTGATGGAAACGGTCCATAAACGGTTTCCCTGAAAAAACTCGAATTTCAGGCATATGGACGCCGTTCGTTACTCCAAGCCGCCATATGTTTCCAGCAACCTCGGCAGAAGCAGGACCCCCGCCGATGACATCAATTTTTGCCTTTTTTTCGGAAACAAGCTCGAGAATCCGTTCTCCGGCATCAATCAGCCGTTCAATCGGCTTTACGGAATAGATGTCTCCCTTGTTTTCAGAAACGATCCCCTGAGGAACATAGCTGCCGATATTGAAGGATATGACATCATATGCTACAATCTTTTCCGATTTTAACACGACAGTCTTCTCATCCGGATTTACACGATCAATCTGATCCTCGATAAAAACAGATCCTGATTTTTCAACCATGTGCCTTGTCGAAAATCTGATCTCCTCGGGCCGGTAAGTACCACCGAGCATCCCCGGGCCCATTCCGGAATAATAATGGTAGGGAGATGGCCCGATTACCGTAACATGATATCCCTTCTCAACAAATTTTTTCAGGTTTGCAAGGGTAACCATGTGTGCATGACCACCTCCTGCCAGTACAAGGTGCTTTGCCACGACCTTTTACCCTCCATTTTAAAGGGTTCCAAAACTGCCCCGGATTGAGGCGAATGGGCCCGCTTCCCATCAGTGAGCCGCGCTCTATCTTTTTTATTTCTTTTGTTTTGATTTTTTGCGGAGGCCTGCTGATCACCATCAAAATCCCGGGCTTCAATTGACAATGCGATCCCGATATACCTTTAAAAATAAAAGCAGCAGCGGTATCAGATGAAAAAACAGGTCAAAAATATCAATCAGCTTTTTCAGGTTTCCGTTTTTAAGCATCAACAGCTTTTCAACCACATGAGGCATGGGATAAAAAGGGGCAAGGAGCATGAAAACAGAAAAAACGATTAAAATACCATATGGAATATGATCCAGGAAATTCAGCATTTTTTTAGCTGAAAATTCTGATGATGATTTTTTCTCTGCTCTTATTGTCGTGTTTCTTCAGCAAAAACGACCGCGGATAAAAACACGTCCACTACTTTGGGGTCAAACTTTTTGCCGGACTCTTCTTTAATCAGATCGATCACCTTTTCTCTGCTCCAGGCTTTTCGATAAGGCCGATCATTGGTCAGGGCATCAAAAACATCACAGACAGCGATTATTCTTGCGCCGATCAATATGCTCCCGCCGATAAGACCGTATGGATAGCCCGTTCCGTCATGCCTCTCGTGATGCTGAAGGATAATTGGAATCGCATCCGAATAGGAACCGATGGGCTCCAGTATTCGAGCGCCCATTCGTGAATGCGTCTGAATTTCCCGAAACTCGACATCATCGAGTTTTCCGGTTTTATCCAGAATATCCGCAGACACGCCGATTTTCCCGATATCGTGCAGGAGCGCTGCCCGCTGCAGCGTTTCCAGATCACCGGCGTTGAGTTCCATTGCTTTGCCAACTGCAAGAGCATATTGTGTCACGCGCTCTGAATGACCTGCTGTCCAGGAGGATTTCGCGTCTACGGTTCTTGCAAGCGCTGTCAGTGTACCCAGGTTCAATTGATTCAGATCATTCACCAGATCCGCATTTGAAAAAGCGACGGCAATCTGATCCACCATCTGCATATAGTCGAACACTTCTTTCATATTCAATTCGCGGGAGTCGAAATACCCTGTTGCGATCAAGGCGGATAATTTTTCTTTTTTATAGAGCGGAAAAACCAGAAACAGCTGCAGGCCATCCCCATCAAAAATTTTCAGGAAATCAGGAGTATGATCGCCCAGATGAAACAGCAGATACTCGGGTTGACTCTCAAACAGCTCCAGATCGGAAGGAGAAAACAAAATGGTTGTCTCTTTCTTTTCTGACCTTTCCCTTTCATTTCCGAAAAATGCGGATGCGGTATTTCTTTCACCGGTATCGAACAGGCAGATCAAAATTCTATCGCATGGAAAAACTTCAGGCAGCCGTTTGAAAATGGTATCCAAAATCTTATCCGTTTTCAATGTTGACAGGATCGCTTTGTCAATATCTGCCATTACATTAAGCATTTTAAACTGTTTGTTCAACTTTTCAGCCATTGTATTAAAGGATTCGGCCAGATCCCCCAGTTCATCTTTGCTTTCTACTTTCACTTTCGTATTGAAATTTCCATTGGCGATCTGAATGGTCCCCTCTTTTAACGCTTCCACAGGAACAAGACTTTTCCGGATGAAAAAAACGCTCAGCAATGCCACCAGCAATACGGTCATGATTACGATCAGTAAAAAGGTTTTTTGAAATGCATGAACCGGGGCAAAAATATCTTCCTTTGACTGAACCAGCGTAATCGACCATTCTCCGGTAAAAAATGCCGGCTTTAAAAAAAGCGGCCATGACTGCAACAGAAATTCCTGGCCGTTTGATTTCCACTCAACCGGATCTGATGTGGATATGGAACTCCTCTCGAACGATCGATCCGCCAGTTCATCCGCATTGGGGAGAGAGCTTATCAATATATTTCTTGAACTGTCCGCAATCACCAGCTCAACCAGAGGCGGCAATGCATTTTTATGACCGATCCCCCATAAATAGACGGTTTCGACCTCTCCTGCCAGAATCCCCAATTCCGGATTTTGAGGGGACAGGAATCTCATCATCAGAACAACCGCCTGTCGTTTTGAATCGAGTCTGGTCGCAATCAGCGTGTTCCCTTCGAGCATATGCTCTAATTCTTCAGGAGAAGGCTCCACCATTTTTTCCATGCGGCCGAAAAGGAGTGTTTCCTTTTCTTTGCCGGTTACAAGCATCATGGATCGAAATCGTTTGTCCAGGCTGCCGTATGATTTCCCAAAATCTTTCAGGGCTTTTGTGTCAGGAGAATCGATCAGGGCGGATGCCGCCAGCTCCAGATCGATTTCCAAAAAAAGGAGGCGTTCATACACGGACATCCCCAGTGCTTTTGCAGACTGCCTCAGCCTTCCTTGACTTTGCTCATACAGATTTTCAGTGACACGCTGGTATGATAGTATGGACAAAGCGCCAACCGGAACGATTGCGCAGCAGAGAAAAATAAAAATGATTCGTCGAGCAATTCTGCTGTATCCAAAAAAACTGAAATTAGAACTCATAACGCCCACCTTGATTTCTATCTGTCCGATAAGATATTCTTATAATCGTCATCACGGGTCAGTAGTCAGCAGCGAATCCCACAAAGGCTCCGTCGTTTGCACGCACAATATCATCCAGGCTGTGCTCCGCTGTAAAAGGAGCCACGCTTCTTCCGTCCCTCCCCATGCTGTACAGGTCATAGTCTGAATTTACAGGCACCAGGAAACGGTCCTTGCGGATCAAATTTTTACTTTTACTTTTTTCCATACCTTCTATTTTCAAGTACTGGTAAGGATTCCCCCATGGATCTCTGAAATTAAAATAGTGGATCTCCTCAAGGCCGACCGGAAGCCTTTCATTTTCCAGTTCAAATTCCCAGATCACTTTTTCAAGCATTCGAATCTCGGCTA
>CAZOEW010000085.1:0-14781 GCA_964578935.1 uncultured Desulfobacterales bacterium
GGGGTTGTGGGGTTATTGACAAGACGCTTTTTAATGCCTCTCTCTCCAACAGAAACCCAGATCGAAGCGATCGGAAGGACTGCATCCAGAATCAGCATCGCTTCCGTCATCATACTCTTTATCATCGGCGCGATCTTGTTTTACTTTGTGGATGAAGAAAAGGGCAGGAGAGAAGCTGTATATCAACTATCAGAAGAATAGGGTTCAAACTTTCTGACGGAAGGGCGGGATTGTTATAAACCGGTTGTGAACCGCAGCCTGAAGGATGGAAGGATTTTTTACAAGAAAGAGATATACCCTTTTCACTTGACTCATCTCACGAACATTTTTTATAATTACCTGAAAAGCGACATTCCAGCTATTTCTGGTATCCGTTCCCATCTTCTTTTGCTGAAGGCATGAAAAGTCTTTCCGATTACTCTTGCAGATTATGGTCTATACAACAAAAATTGAGTCATCTTTTTCTGTTTGAACAATAAATAGCTCAAGGAAACCATTAACCAAATTTTTCATAGGCTTTACCTCTGCTTTTTATGAAATGAGGAATATGAGGAATTCGGTATCCGGTGAGAGGAGGTGCTTATGGCAAACAAGAAAAGGTCCGTTCAGCAGGTTATTGAAGAACAGGTTAAACGCTGGGAGGCAATGAAGCCTAAGAAAAAAGGAGTAGAACAAAGAGGCATCTCTGCGATTACGGTTTCAAGAGAACCTGGAAGCGGCGGGAAACTGGTTGCAAAAGGTATTGCCGAAAAGCTCGGTTTTGATCTGTTTCATACGGAGGTCATCCAGGAGATGGCGGAAAGTACCCAGGCAAAAACAATGCTTCTCGAAACACTTGATGAAAAAGGGCTATCGATTCTTGATGATCTTATTGCGGCCATTGTATACGAACGCCATCTGTGGCCGGATGAGTATCTGAAACATCTCATGAAAGTTGTTGGAACCATCGGAAAACACGGTCGCGCGGTTATCGTCGGAAGGGGGGCGAATTTTATTTTATCAAGGTATAAAATTTTCCGGGTAAGAATCATTGCCCCGATGGATGTAAGAATACAAAATGTTATGCGGGAATACGGTACATCTGAGGATGAGACAAAGAAGCGAATCCTGAAGACCGAGTCGCATCGAAGGGCTTTTGTTCGAAAGTATTTTAATGCAAATATTACGGATCCCCAAAATTATGACTTTATTTTGAATACCGGAACACTCAGCATTGATGCTGCGGTGAATGCCGTGGTCGGTGCCATGGAGGGGGCATCGCCGGGATATTCGTAAGGTATGATTCGATTAATCATGTTCAATGGTAAGATAATGATCTCGGATATGTTGCAGCTTTCCCGCATGATTTGAAAAAATCCAGTCAACACCGCGATTCAGTTCCCGGAATAACGCATTGCGGGAACTGATAAAACCTGTCCCGACTTTTTGTCCCACACTCCAATGCTTTTGTAAGATAGAGTTGGATAAAAATAAATAATGTCCTGTTATTCCACAGAAATTATTTTTTAACGCCATGTCGCTCAAAGCCGTAAAATTAAGTTCCGCGATCGGAAGGAAGTTGGATTTGTCGATAAAGGTTATCATCGGAAACATTTCGGGTGAGAGAGATAGAATATGAAAATCTTCGAAAGGTCTCAGCGGAGCGAATATTTTTTGGAGGACTTGATTTTGATATTCCGGTTCCGGATAGAACTCTTTTTTGATTTCCAGCATCAGATGCAGTTTTTTTCCGAACTTTTCAACCACTTCATCCAGTGTCGGAATCAAGGGAAAATTTTTTTGCAGATCAGCAAGGCGCAGCTGCGAGATTTCGATATTGGAGTGAAACAATCTTTCAAGATTCGAATCATGGAAAATCACAGGATGAAGATCCTTTGTCCACCTGAGGTCGAGTTCTATCCCCCAGATATTGTTTTGCAGCGAATTTTCAAATGCCGGGATTGTGTTTTCCAATATGGTTGTATGATCATGCTCTCCACGATGGGATATAATTTTGCAGTTCATCAGGTGCTTTTTGTCCGGAACCGGCTGAGGCCATATCGAGAACATCAAGTCGGTTGCAAGTTGAAAACTTTTTTCGATAAACGCAGGGACGCTCATCTTTTCGGTTTCTCCCGGTAATCGCGGTGACGAGAACATTCCGAAACACTATATCAGAATTTTTCTAAAAAAAAACATGAAATTCCGTTTCATGAGGTTTTCAAATACGGGCTTTGTCGGCTGGAGGAGATATTTAATTTGACACACAGCCGGTTTCAATTTAATATTTTTATCAAACCGGTTCATATTGATTGCGATGATCGCGCCAAAGGATGATCTATGAAAAAATCGAAGGTGATATTAAGGAACTGTCAGGATTATGATACCGATGTCATTACAGGCATCATTCGGGAATCCATGGCAGAACTTGGATGCAGGATTGAGGGAAAAGTTTTTATTAAACCGAATGTCGTGTCGGCAAATAAAAAATACATTCATAATTCCTATACCCATCCGACAGTCGTAGAGTCAATGGTAAGCGTGCTGAAAGACCAGGGATTCGATAAGATCTGCATCGGCGAATCCGGAGGATATGGAATCCCTTCCAGAATGTTTTTGAAGGAGTCCGGTTTTTTTGATTTTGCAAAGAAAAACGATGTCGATCTGATCGATCTGAACGAGCATGCCCTGGTGAAGGTCCCGTTGAAAAAAGGGGTTTGCCACAAGGAGATTCTGCTTTCCAGGTATATCCAGGATGCTGATTTTAAAATCTGGATGCCGAAGCTTAAATATCATATCTTTGCATCCTTCACGAATGCACTGAAATTGAACATCGGTATTCTTTCACACAAGGAGAGAATGCTGTTTCATGATTACCGGATCCATGAAAAAATTGTAGATTTGCTGGAGCCGGGCTATCCGGATCTTGTTGTTACGGATGCCATTGATATCACGTATGGGTTCGAATCCGCTCCATACCCGGTAAAACTTGGAGTTATTTTGATTTCGAATGACCCGCTTGCCGCCGATGTGGTCGCATCTCATATCATGGGATACAATCCTCATGAAGTTAAACATCTGAAAATCGCATCAGACAGGGGGTATGGCTCCCTTGAGCTTCAGAACATCGATATCAGCGGAGATTCCGATTTGGAAGAACTCCGTGCGAAACCAAAAGGAAATACCCGCCTGTTTCAGGTGCTGAGCGAACTGGATACACCGATCCAATTTTACGCGGGGCTTGCCAGGGATACGGATGTTATCTGCGACGGTGGTTGTGAGGGAGCCGTGAAAGGATGCCTGGGGACAATTGAAAAACGTTCTCCCGGAGCGCTTAAGAATGCTAAAAAAGGAGCGATTGTTACCGGTATCTATAAGGGGGATGTGATCATGCCGGATGGGCCGGTGCTTTTGATCGGCGAATGTACAAGAGTTGAAGGGAGGCTGGAGGCGAAGAAGGTTTACAGAACCCGTGGATGCCCGATTGGAGCAAGGGATCTGTTTATTAAAGTTCCGATGATTTTTTCAATGCCGAGCCCCATGCTTGATCCAAGAGATGCGGTGCTGTTTATCTGGAACTCCCTGCAAAAGGGATTCATGATGACATTGAATCGTTTTATACTGCAGAAGTAGTTTTTATGAGGCCGATTCAGGTTGAATATGAAAAAATCGAGGAGGATATGTATGATCGTCGTTGCAAAGCTCAAAGCGAAAAAAGGTGAAGAGGAGAAGATGGAAAATACGTTAAAGGGAATCATCCCGGACGTTTCAAAAGAAGAAGGGACCCTTGTTTACACGCTTCATCGTTCTCAGAATGACCCGGGCGTATTCCTTTTTTATGAAAAATATAAGGATGCGGATGCGCTGTCCTACCACAGCTCAACCCCCCATTTCAAATCTTTATTCGGAAGCATTATGCCTCTTTTGGATGGCCGGCCTGAAATTGAGATGTATGAAGAAATTGACGGAATAAAGAGATAAACATGAATCCATAGTCAATTTCCAGCCGGATCAATATTTCGGGGAAAACCCTGCTATTCATCCGGCATTCAGATTATTGATTTCAACGGATCACTGCGGTGTTGCACTTTTACGTTTCAGTTCCCGGATCAACTCACATATCGGTTCCATCGCCGGGAGTTCCGCCGTCAATGGTTTTCCTTCAAGGCTTTCCAGAAAAATCTGTTCGTTTTGCGGAATGCGCGCGATTATTTTTTCGGAATTGACATTTTTGATCATGGAATCTTCAACGCGGTCATTGATTTTGTTCAAAACGAGAAATAGATCAATCGACGCTTTTTGAGCCATTTCCTGAATTTTTTCAGCCATCATAAACGATTCATAAGTGGGGTCTACAACATTCAGGATGAGATCGCATTCCGCATCGACCCTTCTGCCAAAGTGTTCAATACCCGCCTCTGTATCGACGATTACGATTTCATTGTCTTTCATGACCAGATTTGAGAGAACCAGTTTTGAAAGCACCCCCATCGGACAGGCGCATCCTTCCCCAAAATCATGGATTTTTCCGATAACCAGAAGTTTGATTCCATTTGCCTCGGTTACGCACTCTTCCGGCAGCTCATCGATTCCAATTTTTTGACTGAAAGGTTTGTCTTCCTGGGGAAATTGCTTGTTCAGCTTCTCCTTGAATCCTTTTTTCCCTCCCAGATCGTTCATGATATCTCTTGGAAGAGGCAGACCTGCCAGGCGATGAAGACCAAAATTGGATTCATCCGCATCTACAAGGAGAATCTTAAAGCCCAGATGATTCAGTTTCACGGCAAGAAGTGTCGCCAAAGTACTTTTACCGCTTCCGCCTTTACCACAAACCAGTATTTTCATACAACCATCCCTTTTTTATTTTTTTCAGATTTTCATATTCATCCGATTGCTCAAATACACATTCGCCATTCAACTGAATTGAGCAATTCTTGGAGTTTTCATAACCTTCTGCCGGATAGAATGTTAACACCTTTGCCGGCTTCCCGCAACTTTTGATGGGAACGGGGTGTTTCATGTTGATATTTTTGCCATAATTGTTCCGAAAAGGTTGTCTGAGGGGGAAAAATATTATAGATACAGCACATATGAATTTTTGACTGAACATCACCGTTTAAAGGAGTGTTTTATGATTTCACGAATTGATCATGTCTCCATTGCCGTTAAAGATTATGAGAAGGCGGTTCATTTTTTTAAGGATATACTCGGCGCGATACCGGGGGCCGCAGCTTCAGATGATCACTTGAAATATTTTTGGCAGATTTTTTCACTTGGAGATCTTTCCCGTATCGAGATTTTAAAACAAACCGGCAAGGGCAGTTTTCTTGACAATTTTTTACAGGACAAAAAAGAAGGCGGGGTTCATCACATTACGCTTCAAACACCCGATATCCGCAAGGCGATTATCAAATTAGAGGAAAATGGGATAGCGCACTTTGGGTTGCGGGAATATGGGGATTTTTGGAAAGAGGTTTTTATTCATCCAAGGGATGCATTTGGTGTTTTGATTCAAATAGCCGAATTTCACCCCGATGATTGGATCCATGAGTCTTTGAGATTTCGGGACGGGGAGAAATGGGAAGTTCATAAAATTGAAAATGGATGCATGCTGGATATCGCGAATCCAGGCGGCGGAAAAATCCGGATTGAACTGAACAGAGATGAAATTCGAAAACTTGTCGGTGATCTTAATCAGGCGTAGATGGTCTGCCAAATTTTGTTTTTCAGGCGATTTTTTCAACACAAGGCGGAGTAAAAACATTTATCGGATCTCAATTGACACAAATCAGCTATCCGGTATATATTAATGGGAAAAAATATCGTACTTCTTTTCCAGCGAATTCGTGGTTTGTGTTTTGCCGACGGTATTAAACTTCACAGAGCGTTCAATAAACCATAAAACATTATAGAGAAATCGGATGAATCGAGGATTCAGCATCTCGACTAAAATTTGGCTTAGTTTGAGCATCCTTGTTTTCGGATACCTGATATCCATGGTTTTCGGGTTTGTCAATGGACAAAAGATCGAATCCAGCCTGAAAATCGCATCAGAACATCTTTTTCCGGCTGCAAGGCAGAGCCAGCTTGCCCTTCTGGCATTCAAGGAGCAGATCAAATGCTATGATGATGCCGTTGTACTGGGGGAACAGGCATTTATCGACTCAGCGGATGCAAAGGCAAGCGAAGTTCGGGGAGCATTGAAAAATATTATCAAGCTGAAGGGAATTGATCGGGACAGAAAAAAGCGTTTAATGCAAACCTTGATTAAGTTTAATCGCTTCAGTTCATCTTCCCATGAGGTTTACATCCAGCTCAGCACTTTCCTGGAATCAACAGCGTTATTCGGAGGAGATGATTTCACGGATAAAGACAAATCACTTGAAAGAAGAGCTTTCGAGCTGGCTCAGGAGACAAAGCTTCTATTGACTGAGTTTACGAACTGGTCAGATGAATTTGCAGAATTACTTAAAAAAGAACTTTCAGATGTCAGTTCAAAAACGATGAGGCAGCGTTTTTTAAACCTTATTGTTTTTATCATGGTTGTCGTAGTTGCCCTGTCATTGATATCAATAATCGTTAAACGCTCCATTAGCCGGCCGCTCGAAAAAACATTTATGCTGGAAAACGCAGTTGAGCAGTCCATAGACGGCATCATTGTATCGGATCACCTCGGACAGGTCAGTTTTGTCAATCAGGCCTGGGCAAAAATGCATGGTTATGAGCAATCGGATTTGATCGGAAAACATATTTCGGTTTTTTATTCGGAAGAAGAATTTCGGACGCGGGTGATCCCTTTTATGCAAAAGGTAGAAGCCGAGGGGGCTCAAGCCGCTGAAATTCGGCACAAAAAAAAACAGGGAGATGAATTTATTTCGATGATGACGGCAAGTTTATTGAAGGAGGTTGATTATGATCGGATCAGAATTATGACGGTGGCCCATGATATTTCAGAAAGAAAAAAGCAGGAGAAAGAGTTGATTGAAGCAAGGGACGAGGCGGAGTTGGCCAATAAAGCATTGCAGGAATCACTGGTATTCATAAAAAGAACTCAGCAGCATCTTGTAGAATCTGAAAAGATGGCTTCGCTGGGAGGGCTTGTGGCTGGTGTCGCCCATGAAATTAATACTCCGGTTGGTGTAGGAGTGACGGCATCCTCATTCCTTGAAGATAAAACAAAATTATTCCAAAAGCTTGTAAGCGATGGCCACCTTAAGCGATCCGATCTCGAGAAGTACCTGAAGGTCGCAGCCGAATCTTCAAGTATTATCCATAAAAATCTCAACCGGGCCGCGGATTTGATAAAAAGTTTCAAGCAGGTTGCAGTAGATCAGTCAGGAGAAGTAAAACGAAAATTCAAGCTCAAACAATATACAGATGAGCTTTTCATAAGCCTGAAACCCAAAACAAAGAGGACGTCCCATACAATCAGAGTCAATTGCCCGGAAGATCTTGAAATCGACAGTTACCCCGGCGTTTATTCTCAAATCATCACCAACTTTGTCATGAACTCCCTCAGTCACGGCTTTAGAGAAGATGAGGAAGGACTGATAACGATAGATATTAAAAAGGATGGAGAGGAACTTCTTATCGAGTACAGTGATAACGGGAAAGGAATGGAAGAGGAGACATTGAAAAAAATATTTGATCCTTTTTTCACAACAAGCCGCGGGTTTGGTGGAACCGGTCTTGGCTTGCATATCGTGTACAACCTTGTCACAAGGACACTGGGCGGGAAGATCAAATGTTTCAGCCGGCCGGGTAAGGGGACAACTTTTTCAATCCGTATACCTATTTGAATCATTAAAATTTGAAGCTGCATGTAAAATCAGCTGAGGCATACACCTTATTGACTTTTGGCTTTGCATGTAATAACTATTCAATAATAAGTGACACTTCGCGTCAGGTTATGGTTTCTGATTTCAGAATACCCGTTCTTTCCGGGGATTCTCCCGCTCCTATGAGCGGGATTTCGTGTTTATTTTATACGTAGCAGAATGTAAACAATGGCGTTGACTTGCTTTGTCTATATCAGGGTTCTTCCCATACGCTGAAGTCGCGCCTGTTTATTCTTACAGGGTTTTACGGGTGGTAGTTTTTCCTGGACAGAAAGATGGAACTATGAATAAAACAACAGCTATTGCGCCGCACGGAGGAGAACTCGTAAACCTCGTCTGCGATCAAGAGCAGGCAGACACCCTTAAGAAAGTTGCCATCAATTTTCCGGATATTATTCTGAACAACCGTCAACTTTGTGATCTTGAACTGCTTGCAACCGGAGCTTTCTCGCCTCTCGAGGGGTTTATGAACCGGTCTGATTTTGAATCGGTCCTTGATCGCATGCGACTTCAGAGTGATTTTCTATGGCCGATTCCGATATGCCTGGATATAAGTGAAACACGATCTCGGTCAATTGAGGCCGGACAATCCGTAGCATTACGTGATCCCGAAGGTTTTTTGCTTGCAGTGATGCATGTGGAAGACATCTGGCCGGTGAATCGAAAAAAAGAAGCGGAAATGGTTTATGGTACCCTTGATTCAAACCATCCCGGCGTTCATTATCTGCTGAATCTGTCAGGTGATTATTATGCCGGCGGTCGACTGGAAGTGATCAGCCTCCCGCTTCATTTCGATTTTAAACAGCTTCGGCAGACCCCCATGGAAATCAGGAATGTCTATCAAAAGCTGGGCTGGAAGCGCGTTGTGGGTTTTCAGACACGGCATCCAATTCACCGCCCACAGTTTGAGATGACGCTCAACGCGATGCGTCAAACCAAAGCAAACCTCCTCATCATGCCGGTTTCCGGAATGACCAAGCCGGGGGATTTCGATCATTATACACGCGTCAGGTGCTATCGGAAAGTGACACATCACTATCCTCCTGATTCCTATATATTGAACCTTCTGCCACTGGCTATGCGAATGGCGGGTCCCCGGGAAGCGCTGCTCCACACCATCATCGCGAAAAATTATGGCTGCACCCATTTTATAGTCGGTCACGGGCATGCTGTTCCGGACCGCGCACCAGATGGCCGTCATTACTATGAAGAAGATGAGCCCCGAAAGCTGGCAACAGATTTCTCGGAGGAGATCGGTGTTAAAATTGTTCCTTTTAAAGAGATGGTTTATCTTCCTTTTGAGGATGAATATCGATCCATCGACCAGGTTCCGGAGGGTAAGGAATCGATTTCTCTGTCTGGAACCGATATTCGAAAACGGGTTATCGCGGGCAAGAAAATACCCTCCTGGGCAACATTTGATGATGTCGCGGAAGAGCTGAGAAAGGCATATCCGCCACCACGAAAACAGGGGTTTACGATTTTTATGACCGGTTTGTCAGGAGCCGGAAAATCAACGATTGCGAGGATACTGTATTCCCGGTTTCTCGAGATCGGAGAGCGTCCGGTAACCCTGCTGGATGGGGATATTGTCCGGATGAATCTATCCAGTGAACTCAAATTTTCGAAAGAACACCGGGATATCAATGTGAGAAGGATCGGATTTGTTGCCGGTGAGATAACGAAAAACAGGGGTATCGCCATTTGTGCGCCCATTGCACCCTATAAAAAAACAAGGGCGGAGATACGAAGAACGATCGAGGCCTATGGCGGCTTTATCCAGGTTCATGTCGCGACTCCAATTGAAGAGTGTGAAAAAAGGGATCGAAAGGGAATGTATGCCAAAGCAAGAGCAGGGCTGATTAAAGGTTTCACCGGTGTCGATGACCCGTATGAGGTGCCTGAAAATCCAGAGGTGCGTATTAATACAACAGATCTGACACCCGATGAGGCTGCCCAGGAAATTTTGCTCTTCCTTGGCCAGAAAGGATATATTTAAAACCGGTTGTTTATTTTTTTATAAGTGTCTGGAGGATGTCTTCCTTTCCGATTATTCCAACGAGTCTACCATTATCCTCAACCGGCAGGGAGTGAAAGTTTTTATCTACCATCAGGGCTGCAATTTCTTCAATATTGGTATCCGGGTGAACGCTTACGGGGTTTGCGGTCATTGCATCCCGTACGGTTGTTGCCGCAATTTTCTGGATGGTTTTTTCAATTTTTTTGAGAGATGTGAGTGGAATGAAACCGTCTAGAAATGTAAAAAGGGAAGGGATCGGAATTTTTTTCTGCTGTACAATCAGATCGCTCTGGCATAAAATTCCAATCATTTTCCCGCCTTGACCGACAACAGGCGCGCCATTGACATGGTTGTCAAAAAGAAGCTTTGCAGCCTGAGTAATTTCCATATCCGGGGTAAGTGTGACCAGGGTTGTTGTCATAATGTCTTTGGCTTTCAGCATGATGAATTCCTTCGTTAAACGTCCATTGAATCGTTAAAAACCACACCAGGTTATGATGTTATCAATCGGCTCCCGGTCACTTTCCACTTTATTGGCCGGAAATTCCCAGTCAGGGTATCCCATTGCGATAGCGGCCATCAAACGTTTTGAGTCCGGTATGCCGGCAATGCTTCGTAACACATCGGAATAGGTTATACCCTGATTTTCGATACAGGTATGCAGCCCGTAATGGAGGGCGGTAAGACATATATTCTGCATAACGGATCCCACATCCATATAGGATCCCTGGATCGATAAGGATTTGTCGGCGGTTATGATAATCGCGACAGGCGCTTCAAAATATCGAAATCCTCTTTCAAGCCATGAGGCTCGTTTTTCTACATCCTCTCTTGGAATGTCCATTAACTTAAAAAGTTTTTTTGCGATTGCGATCTGTCGTTCTCTATATATGCTCCCCCTGGGGCGTTCCACCATTAAATATTCCATCTCTTTGGGAGGGACGGAGAACGCTTTAATTTTTTTAACATTCTCTTCTCGAAGCCTGTCCAGCAACTCACCGGCAATGACCGTAAATTCCCATGGCTGTGTGTTTTCCGCTGAAGGCGCCCGGGAGGCGATTTCAAGTATTTCCCGGATGGTGCTTTTTTCCACCGGATCGGATTTGAATTTACGAATGCTCTTCCTTGTTTTGATTGCTTCAACGATATCCATGGTCATGTTCCACTGCTACGGTTATTTGAAAAAAAATCGGCCGCGATTCGTGAACTCCAAACCGGAACGTAATCCTGACGGATACGATAATGTATCAGAAACATGCCGTGTCCGTCTACTGTTTTACTCGAAATTTCGTGCACTGGGTGATATTTTTTATTTCGGTACGATACATTCAGGGTTTTTGGGGGATAAATTCTGGATGGTTTTTGATCATCGGTTTTTGGGAGGGGTTCAACCATCCAATCTGCAACGGGATTTTTAGCAGGCATTCTAAAATACTTCGAAGATTGTATCCCTTGACCGGCCATAGAGCTTGCCCTAAATGGGAAGTCTTGAAACCGGTTCTATCAAGAGGGAACGTCAAAAAAATCTACAGGTTGATGACCTTGTCCGCGAGTTGCATGGAGGTAATGATATCAAGCATGTTCGTGGTTTCACCAATCTGCTTTTTTTCTAAAAGATTGAAGTGGTTCAGACATGTCCCGCATACAAGGATATCCGTTCCTGAATCCGCAAGGTTTTTAAGATCCGGCAGCATTGTTGAATTTTCAACGGTGAGTTTCACGCCATTGTTTACAAAAATGATTTTCCATAGATCCGGCCCAATCTCTTTCAGCGTCTTTAAAAAGCTGTCCATCAGTTTGGTCCCGAGTTCATCGTCACCATGACCGATTTTGTCTGTTGAAATCATGAACATGATTTTTATATGGCCGGCTTCTTTTACTTCCCGGACTGAACAATCCGGAGCATTCTCTTCGCTTCTTTTGCCGATTATAATGAAATCATCGTCAGACTTTTCCAGTGAAACCTCATAATTTTGAGAGGCCAGATACCGGCTGACATTTTGCCTTGCCGCTTCGTTATCCACCATGATTTTTATCACATCAGGATGATTCTCTTCGATTATCGCTCTGGTCTGGATCACAGGAGCAGGACAAGACAGTCCTTTGGCATCAATCTCTTTCATTTTTTTCTCCCGGGTTGACAATCTGTAAGGCTTAAGCAGGGTGTTTCATGTATTTTCAGAATTGAACACCAGCACCAAGACCGTGCGTCTTCTCTGCTTGCGGGATGTTATGGATGGTAGTTATCTATAGAAAGAGATGGAAGATGTCAAAGTGATATTTCTGATAATTCTCTCTGCATGTATTGAAAAAATCAATAGGGACCCGGAGTGATTGGATCATTTTTTGAATTTGGAATTTTCAAGAAAGTAGAATATCTGCTCGATTACATCATCTCCATTCATCATAAAAGTATGACCGTGATTCACCAGAATAAAGTCACGCATTTCTTCCAGTTTTGCGGCTTCTGTGGATACCTTGCCGTCATTTGGTCCGCTGAATATCCATGAAAACCAGGGATCATATGATTTGTTGCCGGCAAGAACACCAATGATTCCCGGAATCGGGTTGAAAGATTTTGGTTTATCGGTCTTTCCCAGGCCGAGCTGCTGTCCTGCCGGACCCAGTATCCGTTTGAAAAAGAAATTGCCCTTGAGCTTGTCAGCGACCTCACTGCCTTGATTCGGCGGAGCAAGCATGATGATTTTATCCAGTTTTTCGATTTTGTGTGTCTGCAGATATTCACGCACCAGGATGCCGCCAAGGGAATGAGTGATAAAGTGGATCCTGCCGGCGCCCCAGTCCTGACATGTTCGAAGACCTTCTGTGATATGCGAATCTGCAAGCTTTTCAATGGTGAACCTGCGCGAAGGATAGGTTCGGTTCCAGACCCGGAACCCCGATTCCGAGAGCTTCTTTTCGATTTTTCCCATAGAAGAGGCAGTCCTGCCAAGGCCATGCAGCAGGATCACACATTCACAATCGGATTTCGCAACAATGGTCATTCGAGACAGTTCGACACACGATTTAATTGAATTCAACGGTTATGAAACGGGACAGGCGTAACGCGTTGCCCCTGCCTGTGGTTTAATCGAATTGGGAAAGGCCGTATCTGTCAAGAAGTTCTTTGAATTTTTCGGATTTTTTTAATTCTCGCACGCCATGATCCAGAATTCCGGCCAGCTTCCGTCCCTGTGCATCCGGGGTGAAGGCGAAAAAAATTTCATCTCCTTTGCCGGTTTCTATAATTTCAATCTGATTTGAAAGCGCTAACTGCCTGGATTTGTAATGAGTGACATCCTTGTTTTCGAAAAAGAGATCGATCCTGTTCGTTGAAAGCATTTTAAAAAGCGATTCAAGTGCCGCCTGGTTGTGCAAAACATACAGATTCGAAGTCCTGTTTTTTTGCCTTTCTGCTATGTAGGTATCGATTGCCCCATGATTATCATATGTATAATCTTTTATGACTCCAATCCGTTTCCCATCCAGTGAAGAGATCCCCTTGAATGGAAAGGTTTCCCCTTTTCGGACAACGATAACGGTTTCATCTTTTCCTAAAATTTCATTATTGAGATACAGATCGCCTCTGTTTCCTTTTACAGACCCTATTGCCGCATGAATAACACCTTCTTTTACGTATTGACGAGACCTGGCCCATGGCAGATTTTTATATTTGACCGTATATCCGTGCTGTTGATAGATCTCTCGTGCCAGGTCAACCAGATAACCAGGCTGTTCATTTCCTTCTTCGCAGTTGTATGGACACCAAGGGTCGGCTGCCAGAATCAATTCTTTTTCGCCTGCCATGCAGCAGACCGTGAAGTTTAAAAACAGAATAAACGGGATTAGATAATGCATACGATTATTTCTCAAGAAAGGTGTTGTGCATGTTTTGTCAGGAACTTTTTTTGAGCCGATTCCAACAATGGAATTGACCTGAAAAATCCTATCCGGAAAGAACCTGCCTGAATTTCCGCCGGAACAGGACACGCGACACATCTATCCACTCTTCCGCTTAAAACGCGGTTCGATCACCTTTGAATCCTGCTGGACTCCATTTTTTTGCCCGGCCAGTATGGTATATTGAAAAACGGAAAACACTGCACCCGGCTAACTATTTGACACTATATGAAATTCAGGTTAGAATCAAGTCGTTTTTTTGTCTTGAATCAATCAGCTGAAGAGGGTAAACAGCCCTTTTAAGAAAGGGGTGCTGAAATGGCTCACGTCGATCGACATTTTCTTCCAGGACAGATCTGGCATTTGACACACCGCTGTCACCAACAAGAGTTTTTGCTGAAATTTGTCAAAGACAGGCAGAGATGGCTCTACTGGCTGTTTCAGGCGAAGAAACGGTATGGATTAAAAATACTCAATTATGTGGTTACCTCAAACCATATCCATCTTCTTGTTGTCGATGATGCTGAAAACCGAAATGCAATCCCGGAATCACTTCAGCTGATCGCAGGGCAGACCGCTCAGGATTATAACCGGAGAAAGAACCGGAAAGAAGCCTTCTGGGAAGATCGGTATCATGCAACGGCGATACAGAATAACGAGCATCTGAAAAACTGCATCGTGTACATGGATCTCAACATGGTTCGTGCGGGCGTTGTAAAGCATCCTGAGGAATGGGAACACGGTGGATTTGCCGAAATTCAGAATCCGCCAAAGCGATATGGCCTGATTGATTTCAAAAGCCTTATCCATTTGATCGAAATCAAAGATTATGGCTCCTTGAAGTCGCTGCATCGCAAATGGATAGAGGATGCACTGAAAAAAAATGAGTTTACCCGGGAAAGCAAGTGGACGGAAAATATTGCGGCCGGAGATAAGTTGTTCATCGAAATCATAAAAAAACTGCTTGGAATACAGGCGAAAGGCAGAGAAATAGAAAACACCGGAAGACCGGATGCGGAAAATACGTTCCACTGGAATTTTTCC
>CAZOEW010000086.1:0-14764 GCA_964578935.1 uncultured Desulfobacterales bacterium
GACCGGACCTCCCTGAATTAAACCATGCCGGATCATCCACTTCAAATGCCTTTACCATATGCTGATAGGTCAGTTCTTTCATGACTCCGATCATTTTACGATCCTTGTTATGAGGTTTCGCGAATTGGATTACTTCATCCATCAGGTCATCCACGTGACAGGCTTTAAGAATGATATGATGTTTTTCGCATTCCGCTGCGGTCATCCGGGTCCCCAGGTACTGCATCTCATAGAACTTATACTCCGGTACCGCTTTTTTCATGATCGCGATCATGCTTGGCGTAAGCGGAATGTTGATATCCACCTCTGGAATACAGTAATATCCGCGGTCGGATCTCATGAACCTGAAATCAAATGCGGCAGCCATGATGGCTCCTCCGGCAAAAGCATGACCGTTAAGCGCAGCAATTGTCACGAGAGGATAGAAAAGAAGCCTTCGATACAGCCTGGTGAGCTCAACGGGAAACCGTTTGACTTCCTGGATGTTGTTTTGCGCAAGGTTCATGATCCATTCAAGATCGATCCCATTGGACCAGATTTTTTCATGCCCTGATGTTACAACCAGGACACTCGCCTCTGTCCTGTTTTCAATTTCATCCAGAACATTTTGAAATGCATCAAAGAACTCAAAGGTAAACTTGTTCTCTCCACTGTTCATGCTCACAATCGCAATGTGCCCGTCTAAATGATAGTCAATAAGTCCCATTGTGATGAATACTCCTCTCCATGTTTAATATTTGCTGAAATGTCTCTGCCTGAAATTTTGATTCTATCGCACCCCTCGCAATTGGGATCTTCAGACAAAGAGGTTTTTTTGCATATGGATAATATACACAATTTTTGTTTAATATCAAAGGCGCAATGGGTTGCCTGCTGAATCGGCTTGCCCGTGCAAACGTTTTTGAAACCGGTGTATGGAACACTCCGGTTTACTCGGGCTGACCGGTTGGATAGTCCTGGATCGGCTGAACCCATCTGTTCTGTCTGCCATTGTAAAACCATTTGTCCGGAAAACCGAGACGCTTGATAAACGTCGGATGATCCGCCCAATTCAGCAGGTCTTCATAGGCTTTGTAGATTTTGCGGAAAACATCCGGATCGCCTCCCATATCCGGATGGTGTTTTTTCGCCTCTTTCCAATATTTTCTTTTTATGACGGTCTGATATTCACGAGACTCAAGGTCTGTCTTTCCAAGTTTCAGATACAGAAGCGATGACCCTTTAACCGAAGGAATTTTCAGTTCAACCGGTTTAATGGAACCGATTCTGTTTTCAGTCTGTTCCGCAACGGTCAGTACCTGTCGGGAAGCAAGGTATTCTTTATTGGTCCTTTTTTTTTCAGCCCACCACAGGTTTCCGAGTGCGGTTGTCATCTGGATAAAATCATCGGCAGGCTGGTTCCCTTGTGAGCGGGGATAGATGAAACTGAAGAGATTTTTTTCGCCATATGGTAAAAGATCCATGATTATAAGTGGTTCTGTAAAATAAAACGTAGCGTATTTGGCATGCAGCGCCTTCAGGAGTCCGGTTTGCATGGTAAGTTTTCTGCGGAGTCTATTTCGGCAGTCTACTGAACAGTATCTCCTTTTTTTTCCCTTCATGGTGATTCCGCATGACAGGCAGAGAGGTTGTTTCGATTCTTTCTGGCTGAAAACGTCGGGTTTTTTAGAAGCGTTCATGGGCGTTGCCGTATATTCGGATATACGATTTTTGACTTTTGCTTTTTTTTTGGGCTTGCGTTAAATTGATTTTTAGTGAATATAAGACGCAAAAGTTTATGCCTTTCAGACTCCGGAGAAACAATCATCAGAATATTTTTCCGACATGATAGCATACGAATCTTTTTTTTTACAACAGCAAATACCAGAAATTTCTATACAATCAACATCATAAACTTATGAGAAAAGAATCATATACAGCAGAATCGATTGAGGTGTTAAAAGGGCTTGATCCAGTGAGACAGCGGCCGGGTATGTATACGGATACGGTCCGCCCGAACCATCTTGGGCAGGAAGCCATTGATAACAGCGTGGATGAGGCGATTGCAGGCCATGCGGATTACATTCATGTTATTTTATACAAGGATAATTCACTTGAGGTTAGAGACAATGGGAGAGGCATGCCGGTTGACGTTCATCCGGAGGAGGGGATTACAGGCGTAGAGCTGATTCTGACCCGGCTTCATGCCGGTGCGAAGTTTTCGAATAAAAATTATCGATTTTCCGGAGGGTTGCACGGCGTTGGCGTGTCCGTGGTCAATGCCCTTTCAACCCGTCTTGAAGTGGAGATCAAAAGAGACGGCAACATTTATCAGATCGCTTTTGAAAATGGTGAAAAATGTAGTGAATTAAAGGTTGTCGGAACGGCCGGAAAGAAAAATACCGGAACTTCAATCCGGTTCTGGCCGAATCAGAGTTATTTCGAGTATCCGAAATTTTCCGTCAGAAGATTGCGGCATGTGCTGCGAGCCAAAGCGGTTCTCTGCTCTGGTTTGCGCGTTCATTTTCATGACGCCAATACCGGTGAAAGCGAAGAATGGCTGTATGAGGATGGCCTCAGGGACTATCTTGAAGACAGCCTGTATGAATATACACTGCTTCCGGAAAAACCTTTTGTAGGGGAGTTCGATGGGGAGGAAGAATCCATAAACTGGGCCGTGGCATGGCTCCCGGAAGAAGGAGAAGTGGTTACGGAAAGCTATGTGAATCTGATTCCAACCAGTCAGGGAGGCACCCATGTAAACGGTTTCAGAAGCGGTCTTCTGTCATCCATCCGTGAGTTCTGCGAGTTTCGAAAATTGATCCCAAAGGGAGTGAAACTGACACCGGATGACATCTGGGAGCGATGCGCATATGTTCTTTCCTTGAAAATACAGGATCCTCAATTTTCCGGTCAGACCAAGGAACGGCTTACTTCCAGGCAGGCGGCCGGACTCGTATCCGGTATTGTCAAGGACGGCTTCAGCCTGTGGCTCAACCAGAATATCGAAGCGGGTGAACAGCTTGCGCAACTGGCGATCAACAATGCCCAGAAGCGGCTTCGATCCGGGAAAAAGGTGGCAAGGAAAAAAATTACCTCCGGCCCGGCGCTTCCGGGAAAACTTGCGGACTGTGTGGGGCAGGACCCCATGCAATGTGAGCTGTTCCTGGTAGAGGGGGATTCAGCCGGCGGATCCGCCAAGCAGGCAAGGGATCGCCAGTTTCAGGCCATCATGCCGCTCAGGGGAAAAATTTTAAACACCTGGGAAGTGGATCAGTCTGAACTTCTTGAATCCAAAGAGATCCATGATATCTCGGTAGCCATCGGTGTTGATCCGGGATCCGATAATCTCGAGGGGTTACGTTACGGAAAAATCTGCATTCTGGCTGATGCGGATTCAGACGGACTGCATATTGCCACTCTGATTTGCGCTCTTTTCCTCCGGCATTTCCTTGAGCTTGTCCGGAACCGGCATGTCTATGTCGCCATGCCTCCGCTTTACCGGATCGATGTCGGCAAAGAAGTGTTCTATGCGCTGGATGAAGAAGAAAAACAGAGTGTAATCAGTCGCATCGAAAAAATGAAGAAAAAAGGGAAAATAAATATCCAACGATTCAAAGGTCTGGGAGAGATGAATCCGATACAGCTCCGGGAGACAACCATGGCACCGGATACCAGACGACTGGTCCAGTTGTCGGTGGAAGATAAGGAAGCAGCCTATAATCTCATGGATATGCTGCTTGCGAAAAAACGGGCAGGGGACAGAAGAGCGTGGCTCGGCGGTAACGACAACATGAGATAATCCGCAACAGGAAAATCCAACTACGTGGAAAACATATGGAAACTTCGACACAATTGAGTATAGAAGGAATTGAACCTCTTCCTCTTCATGAGTTTGCGGAAAAGGCATATCGGGAATATTCCATGTACGTGATTCTGGATCGCGCGCTTCCGCATATCAGCGACGGGTTGAAGCCGGTTCAACGAAGAATCGTATATGCCATGTCCGAGCTGGGTCTGAAATCCAATGCAAAATATAAAAAGTCGGCAAGAACAGTGGGGGATGTGCTGGGCAAGTTCCATCCGCACGGAGATACGGCCTGCTATGAGGCCATGGTTTTAATGGCTCAGCCATTTTCCTATCGGTATCCGCTTGTGGATGGGCAGGGGAACTGGGGCGCACCGGATGATCCCAAATCATTTGCTGCCATGCGTTACACAGAATCACGGCTTTCACCCTATGCGGAAGTTTTGCTGTCCGAGCTTGGCCAGGGCACGGTGGATTGGGGACCGAACTTTGACGGAACGCTCAAAGAACCGCTGTTTTTACCTACCCGTCTTCCCAATATCCTGCTGAACGGAACAACCGGTATCGCGGTCGGAATGGCCACGGATATTCCGCCCCATAACCTGCGTGAGGCTGCTGCCGCGTGTATTCATCTCCTGGACAATCCGCAAGCGACCGTGGAGGAGTTGTGCGAGCACATGCCGGGCCCTGATTTTCCGACCGAGGCGGAGATCATCACGCCGCCGGACGAGATCATCGAGATGTATAAAACAGGGCGGGGAAGTCTCCGGATGCGGGCGACCTATTACCGTGAAAACGGGGATATCGTGATCACGGCGCTTCCTCATCAGGTTTCCGGCGCAAGGGTTCTTGAGCAGATCGCAATTCAAATGCAGGCGAAAAAGCTGCCGCTGGTTGTTGATCTGCGGGATGAGTCCGATCACGAAGAACCCACAAGGCTTGTTATTGTGCCCCGTTCAAACCGGGTTGATGTGGAGGCCCTGATGGCGCATCTGTTCGCAACCACGGACCTTGAACGGACTTATCGCGTAAATTTGAACATGATCGGTCTGAACGGACTCCCCGCCGTGAAGGATCTGGTGGGAATGCTGAAGGAGTGGCTTGCTTACCGGAAAGAGACCGTTCGGAGAAGACTTCAGTTTCGGCTGGATAAAGTTGTGGACCGCCTGCATATTCTGGAAGGCCTGATGATTGCCTATCTGAATATTGACGAGGTGATCAAAATCGTCCGAACGGAAGATGATCCAAAGCCGGTTTTAATGAAACGGTTTTCTATCACCGACAGGCAGGCTGAAGCGATTCTCGAATTGAAATTGCGCAACCTCGCGAAACTTGAGGAAATGAGTATTCGAAAAGAGCAGAAGGATCTTTTAAAGGAGCAGAAAGATCTGGAAAAAATTCTCGGATCCGCAGCACGTTTGAAAACACTGATGAAGCAGGAAATTGCGGCTGATGCGGAGAAGTACGGTGATGACAGGAGATCACCGATTGCGGCACGGGAAGAGGCAAAGGCTTTCTCTGAAGCAGATCTTGTTCCGGTGGAGCCGGTTACCGTGGTGATCACTGAAAACGGCTGGGTGAGGGCGGCACGGGGTCATGAAGTGGATGTCGAGAATTTGACGTATAAGGCAGGCGATCATTTAAAATCAACCGCAAAGGGACGAAGCAATCAACTCGCTGTATTTCTTGATTCAACAGGACGCAGCTATTCGCTCATCGCGAGCAGCCTGCCTTCGGCAAGAGGTCATGGCGAACCGTTAAGCGGCCGCTTGAATCTGCCGGCAGGGGCCAAAGTTGAAGCGGTATTGATGGGAACATCAGAGCAGAAAATACTACTTGCAAGTGACGCCGGTTATGGATTTGTTGCCGGTTTATCCGATTTGTACACCAAAAACAGAAACGGAAAGGCGGTTCTGACGTTGCCGAAAACGGCACGGCCTCTCCCGGTGCAGATGGTGGGGAATATGGAAAACGACCTTGTTGTGGCAATCAGCAATGAAGGGCGCATGCTGGCTTTTCCGATCCGAGACCTGCCTGAGCTGTCAAAGGGAAAAGGAAACAAGATCATCAGCATCCCGTCCGCCAAGGCAAAATCTCGTGAAGAATTTGTAGCAGCGATATGCGTACTGCCGACAGGCGGCCACCTGATCATCTATTCCGGGAAAAGATCCCTGACGTTAAAACCCGGAAATCTTGTTGATTACCGGGGAGAGAGGGGCCGAAGAGGCCGAAAGCTGCCTCGGGGGTTCCAGAAAGTCGATGAAGTCGAGATATTTGAACCGAAGCAGCTGTCTTTAGCCGAATAACAGAGGATCCTGTTTCCCGGGATAAGCGCTTTTATAATTTTATCGGAACCGATCCGTGATGTCGGCATGCCTGTTTTTTTATTCTACAACAAAGTAGATTTTTTTCAGAAGTTGACCGTCAGGCAGCACGATTTCGACCTTCCATTCTCCCGCATGCTCCGGAAGCAAGGTTTTTGCGCTGTATGTCCGCCAGTTATCGGAACCGACGTGCAGGGATATACTGGCAAGCAGCTTATCCCCGAAATACCAGTTATGTATGATTTCCGTGTCTTCTTTTGCGCCGACAACGCGGGTGAAGCACATTAATTTTTTCAGGTCGCTTGTAAAAACATCTCCCGATCCGACGGGCTCAAGGGATACAACATCCCGGCAGATGACCGCATCTTCGACACTGATTCCCGATGCGGTCATGCTTTCATCCTCGCCAATGGATGCGGTGGCGCAGAAAATCAACAGAATCGGCAGCAGCGCCGCAACAAAGAACAGATTGTTTTTTTTCATAACAGCCTCCTGAGATTTGAATGGGTGAATCCCGATGTTACCAGTTAACACGTCCGGTGACACTGGTTTTGCCGCTTATTTTTGTTTTTGGTTCCAGAGCCTCGATGATTGCGGAACCGACAGCCAGGGAAGTCGCCAGTCCCTTTCTTCCCGGGGTATTCCGGACAGAAACGAGGGTCGGTTGTGACGACTGCCAGTCCAGCGATTCTGTGATATCCTTTTTCGAACCATCCGTATATTCGCCGATTGCTTTGAATTGCTGCAGCTTGCCGAGATGGATTTCAGATTGTTCGGGGCTGATCTGAATCGATTTCAGGCTTGCTTCTGTAACGGTTAGCGGCAGTTCTTTGATGAACCCTGTCGCAGAATCTTTGACACTGATTACGGATGTCCCTATCGACTTTGCCTTGATTTCCCCCTTATTCCCCGGATTATTGCTGATGGATATAACAGAAGGATTCTCCGAAAACCAGGTTGCTGAATAGGTGATATCCTGGATGGACTTGTCGGAATAATGGCCCTGGGCGTTCAGTTGAAGATTTAATCCAAGAGGTATGGTTTTCGTGTCGGGTTCAATATGAATCGACATAAGTTCCGTACCCGTAACGGATATTTTTGATGTCCCCTTGATTCCGGTGACAGGATCTGTTGCGGTAATTACGGAAACGCCGGAGGTTTTTGAGCTTATATTGCCCTTGTGTCCTGCTGTATTCCCTGCCATGGCAACGGAGAGGTTGGACGATACCCAGGTTACATCTTCTGTCATGTCCCTGATGGATCCGTCGGAGAGCGTTCCTTGTGCGGAAAGCTGTTTCAGATTCCCCAGTGGTATGGAAGCGCGTGAAGGTGTAATGTCGAGGGAGACCAGTTCAGCCGGTGTCACCATGAGGGTTGTTGTCACGCTCTTTCCGCTTTCAGGATCTCTCGCGCTGATAACGGTCGATCCGATCGAAAGCGATGTGATCATGCCTTTTTCTTCATAGGTGTTCGCGATTTTTGCGATAGACCGATCTGCCACCGACCACTCCGATGATCTGGTTAAATCTTTTTTGGATTGATCTGTATAGACTCCGGTAACGGAAAGCTGCTGTTTTTTGCCGACAGCCAGAGACGGAAACCGGGGAGAGATGAGATACGAGACCAGTTTTGCGGGTGTTACGTTCAGGTATGTCGTCGCGGTTTTCCCGCTCTGCGGATCTTTGGCGGTTATTGTAGTCTTACCGGAGTTTTTAGAGACAGCCAATCCTTTTTGATTCGCGTTGTTTGAAAATTGAGCGACAAAGGTGTTTGACGAATCCCATTCAAGCGAGTTCTTCAGAACATGGCTTGATCCGTCCGTATATTTGCACCTGGCTGTAAACTGTTTGTTTTCACCCAGCGGTATGGAAGGATTTTTTTGCAGAATTTCAAGCGACATGATGGTTGCTTTTGCAACCGTTATGTCAGCCGAACCGGAGAGCCCTGTCGCGGGGTCTGTCGCGGTTATGGTGGCGGATCCGACTGATTTTGTGCGAAGCGAACCTTTTGCGGCATCGGCATCGTTGACATCCACGACGTTGCGGTTCAGCGATGCCCACAGCAGTTCAGCCGTAATCTCCCGCGTGGTCCCGTCGGAAAAAGATCCGGTTGCGGAAAGAGAACAATTGGATCCAAGGGGGATCGTTGAATGATCAGGAGACAACGTAAATGAAATGAGTTTCGCTTCCGATACGGTCAGGGTTGCCGTCCCGATAATGCCTGTATTCGGATCTTTTGCCGTGATCACCGTTGAACCGGTCGCGGCCGTTGTGACCAGACCCGGCGATCCGATGGGATCTTCGAGAAAAGCGATGGGGGAAGAGGAGGAGAACCATAGAACCGATGAAGTTAGATCTTTTTGCTTACCGTCGGCATATATCCCGGTCGCCTTGATCTGCTGTTTCTGCCCAAGGGTGATTGTCAGCTCCGAAGGGTAAAGCGTTATGGATGCAAGATGTGCGGCAAGAACCGTTACAATCGTTTTCCCGGCAATACCCGTATCCGGATCGGTTGCCGTGATGGTTGCCTTCCCCGCATTCCGGCTGATGACCAGACCTCTGGTTCCATCTTCGTTGCCGATAGAGGCGACATCCGTATCCGACGAGTGCCATATGATTTGATTCGTAACATCTCTGGTGCTGTAATCAGAATATCTGCCGAATGCCGTAAGCTGTTTGGATTTGGCGAATTCCATGGGAAGAGGATGGGAAATATCAATGGCGGTCAGATATGTTTTTTTAAGGACACCAAAGTAGTAGACCGCAAATCCGGCAGCACAGAGTAGAATGACTACGAGAAGAATCATGCTGATGGGATTTTTTTTTGGAACAGCTCTCCTTTTCATTCTATCACCCTCCAACATACGGAATTCTTTAAATGCGAAACATTATCGATCATGAAAAACACCGGACAGCTTGCATATGCACAAATTGTTGTCAATAACTTAGAATAAAACTTCGAGCGTGTCAAACCGGTTTGTCGGGTTTGTCATCCACCGGGTTCAATCAGAGGCGAATTTTCTTTATCCTCAAGCCGGCTTCCCTGGGGCTAAAAAATTTTTTTAAGTGTTTTATCCATGCGGCATTTTTTTACGGTACGGATGAAAGAGGCGACCTTGTCAAGATCTTTTCTCCCCGGTGCTGATTCCACACCCGAACTCACATCAACCGCATCCGGAAGTGCAGACAGGATAGCGCTTGAAATATTTTCCGGTGTCAGCCCGCCGGCAAGGATCATGGGCTGTTTCTCTCCGAACTTCATGGCGGTTTTCCATGCCCATGAGATCGCATTCCCGCCCGGAAGTTCTCCTTTCCCAAATTCAACAAGGTATGCAGCAGCCCGGTAATCTGCGGCCATCGAAACCATCGGGTCTTTTTCCATAAACAGGGCCTTGATGACAATCAACCCTTTTTGATGAAGCCTCTCCGACAGTTCAGGGGGTTCCTGGCCGTGGAGCTGAACCGCATGAAGTCCGCAATGCTCGACCGCTCTCATAATTCCGGCAAAGGATTCATCGACAAAAACGCCTACTGCTTTGGCATGAGAGGGAAGTGCGCGAACGATTGTTGCTGCCTGATGAAGTGTGACATTCCGGGGGCTTTTGGGGAAAAATACGCATCCGATCGCATCGGCGCCAAGTGAAACGCATTCAGCAGCCTCGTCCTGATTTGTCAATCCGCAAATTTTTACCTGCGCTATGTTTTGTTTTTCATGGATTTCCGGTTTTTTTTTCATGGTATCCGCCATCTGTTTTTACGAAGCCATCAATTGGTTATCAACGATCGGATAAATGCTGCCGGATCTTCAGCACGGACCAGGCTTTCTCCGATCAGGAAATTGCGGATTCCGTTCTCACGGTTTTTCAGGATCTCTTCCCGGCTCGCGATTCCACTTGCCGCCACCGGCGTCTGATAAGGTTCCAGCCTCGATACAAGCCGGGTTGCGGTATGAAGATCGGTTTCAAAAGAGCTCAGGTCGCGGTTGTTGATTCCGATCAGCTTTGCTTCGGCCCATGCGGCTTTTTCCAGATCTTTCTCATTATGAATTTCGACAAGTGCATCCAGATGGAGATCTCCGCAGAGCATGAGATAATCCTTCAGCTGCCGGCGGTTCAGAATGCCTGCGATGAGAAGAATCGCATCCGCCCCCAAAACAGCGGATTCATAAATCTGGTATGCTGAAATCAGGAAATCCTTTCGAAGCATGGGAAGTGAGGATCCTTTTCTTGCTTCGCTGAAATCTTCAAAGCTTCCCTTGAAAAAGGTCGTATCCGTAAGAACAGACAGAGCTGCCGCGCCTCCCTTTTCATAGAGTTTCGCGTATTGATACGGATCAAGCTCTCTGCGGATATCCCCTTTTGAAGGAGACGCCCGCTTGATTTCCGCAATAATGTTGATCCTGTCTTCCCCGGTATGGGTGAGCGCGTCATGAAACAATCTTTTTTCCTGCTTTCTGCTTTCAGCCTTTTCCCGCATCTGGTTTTCAGGCGTCTGCCGGCGGGAGGCGGCAACTTCCTCTTTTTTCTTTTCAACAATGATTTTTAAAAAGTCTTTTCCCATTTTATTTGTTTTCCTGTGTAAATTTCGCCAGTCCGGCCAGTTTTTCAGCCGCAGCGCCCGAATCAATGGCGTTTTCAGCCATTGCGATACCTTCCCTGAGGTCCGCTGCTTTCCCGGCAACTGTGAGAGCCGCAGCGCTGTTCAGCAGGATCACATCCCGCCTGGGACCTTTTTCACCGTTTAAAATATTTTTTGTGATTTCCGCGTTCTCAGGTGGATCTCCTCCTCTGAGATCGCCGGAGCAGGCAAACCTGCCGAAAAAATCTTCGGGATTGATGTCATAGGTCCTGATAAAATCATCCTTTAACTCCGAAACACGGGTTGGAGCGCATATCGATATCTCATCGAGCCCGTCATGCCCGTGGACAACCAGGGCGCTTGTCGCCCCCAGAAGACGCAGCGCACCCGCGAACATTTCGGTAAGTTCCGGCGCAAACACGCCGAGAAGCTGACAGTTGGCAGCCGCTGGATTGGTAAGGGGGCCGAGCATATTGAAAATAGAGCGCAGCCCGATCTCTTTTCTGGCATTTGCCGCATATTTCATGGCGCCGTGATAGACCGGCGCAAAGAGAAATCCAATACCGATTTCGGCAATCGCCTCTTCGGTAATTTCAGGAGCAACGTCGATTTTCACCCCCAGCGCTTCAAGCAGGTCCGCGCTTCCGCATTGACTGGAAACTGAACGGTTGCCGTGTTTGGCTACGGTAACACCGCATCCGGCGACAACAAAGGATGTGGTGGTGGAGATATTGAATGTTTTGGCGCCATCTCCTCCGGTTCCGCATGTATCGATAACGGTTGCTGCAGAGGTTTGAATGCGATTCGCTTTTTTGCGCATGGCACGTGCCGCCCCTGCAAGCTCTTCAAACGTTTCCCCCTTGGTTGAGAGCGCTCCCATGAATGCCCCGATCTGCGCATCCGAGACGGCTCCTGAAAAAATGTCCATGATCATCTGTGCCATCTCTTCTTCCGTGAGATCTTTGCCGTGGATGATCTTGTTTAGATTTTCCCTGAACATGACGCAATTTCTCCTTGTTAAATTTTTGTTATGTTTAAAAAGTTTCTCAAAATCCGTTTCCCTGTCTTGGTCATTATCGATTCAGGATGAAACTGAATTCCTTCGGTGGGATGATCTGCATGCCGGATTCCCATGATTTCACCATCATCGGATTCCGCACATATCGTTAAACAATCCGGAAAGTTTTGTCTTGAAACCGCGAGCGAATGGTATCGCATTGCCTGGAATGGGCTTTCAATACCGGTGTAGATCTTGTTGCCGTCTGCATGGATCATGGATGTTTTCCCATGCATGAGGCGCCCGGCAGCGACGATTTGCCCGCCAAAAGCCTCGGCAATGGTCTGATGCCCCAGACAGACTCCCAGAATCGGGATTTTCCCGGAAAAGTGCCTTACCGTGGAAAGCGATATGCCGGCTGATTCCGGACGGCCGGGACCGGGTGAAATGACAATGCCGTCCGGCTTCCAGGTTTCAATCTCTCCGATTTCGACGGTATCGTTTCTGACAACCTTCACCTCTGCGCCCAGCTGGCCAAGATACTGAACGAGATTGTATGTAAAGGAATCATAATTATCAATCATAACAATCATGTCAACTCCTCCCCCTCTGTCCGATATTTTTCTGCACCAGTTCCAGGGCTCGCTGGATCGCCATGGCTTTGTTTACGGTTTCGATCCGTTCCCGTTCAGGATCCGAATCCGCTACGATTCCGGCTCCTGCCCGGACAATGAGCTGGTTGTTTTCAATGCAGGCGGTTCGGATCGTGATAGCCATATCCATGTTCCCGCTGAAAGAGACATATCCAACCGCACCACCGTAAGGGCCTCTCGGCTCCTGTTCCAGTTCTGAAATGATTTCCATGGCCCTGATCTTGGGAGCGCCTGAAAGGGTTCCGGCCGGAAAAGTCGCCGCAAGGAGATCCCAGGCATCACAGTCCGGTTTCAGGTCGCAGCGGATGTTTGAAACCAGGTGCATCACATGTGAATAACGTTCTACAATCATCAGATCCGTAACCTGTACTGTCCCGATCTCGGCAACCCTTCCAAGATCGTTTCTTCCCAGGTCAACAAGCATGAGGTGCTCTGCCCGTTCCTTTTCATCTTTCAGGAGCTCATCTGCAAGTTTTCTGTCTTCCTGCTCGTTTTCTCCTCTCGGACGCGTGCCTGCAATCGGCCTTAACGTTGCGATATCATTTTCAAGCCTTACCATGGTTTCAGGTGACGATCCCACCAGCGCGACATCTCCGATATGCATGAAATAAAGATATGGAGAAGGGTTGATGTATCTCTGGGCACGATAGAGGCTCCATAAGTCGGGCGGATTGTCACATACGAACGGCTGTGAAATCACCGCCTGAATGATATCCCCTGCGCGGATATACTCTTTGGTTTTTTCAACATGAGAGCGGTACACGTCTTCTTCCCGATACGCGGAGAGGGTGCATGCGTTCTTCCGGAGAACCGGCTCCTCTTCACGAAGCGGTTTGTCCATGGTTGAAAGCATTTCGCTTATCCGGCTGTTTGCCTTTTCAAAAACCTGGCCGGGAGTGTCATCCGAATCATCCGGAAAAGCGATCACCATAGCCTTCAGGGTGTTTTTGATATTGTCGAAGATAATCAGCTCATCCGGGATGATGAAATGAGCCAGGGGTTTTTGCTCCGGCCAACGGTTGGGGATTTTTTCAAAAAATGAAACCATTTCATATGTCAGATAACCAACCATACCGCCCCAGAATCTCGGCAGCCCTTTTAACAATGCGGGTTTGTAAGGCTTCATCAGTTCTCTTAAAATTTTCAAGGGGTTTCCGTTATGATCGATCTTCCGGCATTCATTTTCCCCTCGGACTTCAACCTGGTTCGCGTAAACCAGAATATGAGAGCGGGCAGAAGTGCCCAGAAAACTGTATCGGCCCCATCGCTCTCCGCCTTCAACACTTTCAAACAGGAAAACAGGTCCTTTCCCGTAGAATTTTTTAAGCAGGGAGACAGGTGTCTCGGTATCTGCAAGAATTTCCACGCAGACCGGGATCACATTGTAATTTTTCGAAAGCGTTTGAAAAGCCTCCCTGTCTGGAAATTGATCGAGATGCATTGTCAGTTCCTCCGTAAATAATAAAAGGGCCGTGAAATCTCCACGGCCCTTGAAATAAAAAAACCGTGGCATTTTCTGGAACTGCTCACGGTTTGGGTATCTTTTTTTACCTTATGCTATCAGACTGGTCAGGTCCCGCAGGCAAGCTCCTTTACATAGGCCTGCCACCACCAGTATTGCGATAAGATATTTTCCGTTTGATTCATTTTTATCATTACCTTTCTAAAAGTACTTAAAGATTTCATCTATTTTGAGAAGAATGTCAAGTTTTTTTTGGATTATTTCAACCATGGCTGCCAGACCCCTGCAGAACTCTTCGTCCCAGTGAATCATCTGGCCCCCTAATCCGATAATCAACAGCAGAGCCGGTGATGATTTGTCTCCGAAAGTGTCATATTCGACCTGAATTCCATTGGCTTTTACGGCCGGCATACCAATCCTCCATTTGGTAATTTTATCTGAAAAAATGCACCAGGTTCCCGCAAGTCTACCTATCTCCCAGATTTGATATTTGTAGTCAAGGAAGAAAATATTTTCCGTAACCCATTTTTGTGACGGCTTATTTGTTCCTGTTCGAACCCATTATCGGCGGTCATAATTTTTTATCAAGGCGACTAACCGAAAACTGGGGATTGATCCTTGCAGTGCCAGAAATATAGTGTTGAATTGTTTTTGCGATATGTGTTTTCCGATGCCCGCAAGGAGCAATTTTGAAATAATTTTAGAAAACAACCATAAATTTAAATTGATTTATGGTGTTGCGAACTGGAAAAGATCACCAATTTTTCGAAAGCAAGAATCTCTGTGATTCTCTTATCAAAATCCCGGCAATGTTTTTTGAATATTGGATGGCCTGTTTACTTTAACCGTATTTACATCTTTCGAAACCGGCCAGTTGATAAAATCCCGGATAATATCAGTTGTGAGAATGGCCTGAAGCTCATCAACGTTTTGTTTATCCGGGTCAAGCCAGAAATCGTATGAA
>CAZOEW010000087.1:0-14694 GCA_964578935.1 uncultured Desulfobacterales bacterium
AAAAATGCTCATACCGACATACTTTGCTCATTCATGAAAATCAAGGCAAAAGGCGGGCTATAATCCCCTCTCCTTCCTGACAGCATCATATGCCTCTTGAATCTCACGGAATTTATCATTTGCGAGTTGAATAAATTCTTCCGGAAGCCCTTTTGATGCGATCTTGTCCGGATGGTATTCAAAAGCCAGTGTTCGATACTGTTTTTTTATCCGGTCATCCGGATCATCCTTGCTGCAGCCCAGTATCGCATAATATTTTTCACTTTTGCCAAATGCATGCCCAAATACCACCCCGGCAACTGCTCCAAGGGGTCCACCCAAAGCAAACCCGATAGCCCCTCCTACGATCTTGCCCATCCATGTCATATACCCGCTCCCGGTGAAAATTATCTTCCGCCTTGACACATAATCCAATGGAAACTATATTCGCCTGCATCATGACTGGAATATTTGATTTCAAGAACGTTTTCTATTTTTTATAAACAGAGAGGCTTATTACATGGTCTTCCGAAAAAGAACAACCATTCTCATTGCATTTTTTATATTATCTCTGTACCCGGGGGCTGCATCTGCGGATGAAATCGCATCGGCAGGAAGAGCGATTTTTCAGAAACACAGTGCCGCTGTGGTCAAGGTACAGCTTGTAATCAAATTCCGGTTGTTCATGAGCGGCAATGAGATGAAAAACAGTGAATCCATATCAGAGACTACAGGAACCGTTCTCTCCTCTTCCGGCCTTACCCTTGTTTCCCTCAACGCCACAGAACCGGATAAACTCGCAGGAAAAAACATTAAACAACAAACAGGTTCTAAAATGAACATCGACTCCGAGCTGGGAGATATTAAAATCATTTTCCATGATGGAAAAGAAGTGCCGGCAACTGTCGTCCTGAGAGATCGCGACCTTGACCTGGCATTCATCCAGCCTATCAAAAAGCTGCCTTCCCCGGTTCATTCCATTGGGTCGCTGAAAATAGTCGAATCTGAAATTCTGGACGAAATTTTTTCACTGAGCCGTCTTGGCAAACTGGGAAGCCGTGAGCCTTCGATTGTGTCTGACAGAATCCAGGCAGTTGTAAAAAAGCCGCGAACCGTTTATATTCCCCTCGTTACAAGAGAGCCTGGATCCCCTGTTTTTTCAAAAAGTGGAGACTGGGTCGGTATCACCCTGATTCGATACAATAAAACCGAAAAAACCGTTCCACAGGCAATGGTTGTAATCCTGCCGGCAAATGATATCATGGAAGTTGCCGGACAGGCGCTGGACGCCGAAACCAGGGAGCCGTAGGACAATCTTTCAAGCGACTCCTTTCGTACAGAACACAAAATCAGCAAGGAGATGTCGTGCAACGATATCGTTTTCTTTTTCTTTTGTTTGTCGCTGTGTTTACAGAACTTTTTTTACCCCGTGCATATTGCGGCGCGGAAGCTCACTCCGATTCGATCAGTGGATCCGTGCGCAGAGCCATTGATATGGTCAAACCCTCCCTGGTTAAAATAGACGTCCTCGCAGCACATTACGGTTCCGGAAGAGAAATCAAAAAAGAGAATACCGGCAGCGGAACCATTGTATCAGAAGACGGCTATATCATTACCAACCATCATGTCGTCGGCCATGCTGTCCGTCTGCTCTGTATTCTTTCGAACAATGAGGAGATTGAAGCGGAAACGGTCGGCACCGATCCCCTCTCCGACCTTGCCGTAATACGCCTGAAGGCTGAAGAGGGCCGCAAATTTCCTTTTGCCTCCTTAGGCGACTCCTCGCTGGTGAAAGTCGGTGACAGGGTGCTTGCAATGGGCAGCCCGGTATCCTTATCTCAATCCGTCACGTCAGGCGTTGCAAGCAATATCGGAGTCACGATACCCAAAAAATATCAAAAAAACAGATACAGCCTGTTTTTAGATGGTGAAGATGTCGGCAGCTTTGTCCTGTGGATTGGACATGATGCGGCCATATATCCTGGAAATTCGGGTGGCCCCCTGGTAAACCTGAAAGGTGAAATAATCGGCATCAATGAAATCGTGTTCGGTCTCAGCGGCGCCATACCTTCCAATCTTGCAAAGAAAATATCCACCCAGCTTATCAAAGACGGGAAGGTGACCAGAAGCTGGATTGGATTCGACGTGCAACCGCTTTTAAAACATGCTGCAATAAAATATGGCGGACTCATCAGCGGCGTCTCAAAGGGATCTCCGGCAGATCTAGCGGGATTTAAATCCGGAGATATTCTATTGCGGATCGGGAATCACCCGGTAAATCTTCGCTATATTGAAGAGATGCCCATTTTCCGACAGATGACGGCGAACCTTCCCATTAACACCCCGGTAAATGCCGAAGTCAGGCGAGGCAATGAGAACGTGATCTTAACCGTTATCCCGGAGGAAAGAGAACCGGCCCAGGAAAAGACAATTGAATCAAAAGAATGGGGAATTACCATTTGCGATATCTCCAGGACAGCCAAAAAACAGCTGCAATTAATCAGTCAGGACGGCATAATCATCACATCGGTGAGACCCGGAGGACCTTGCGGAGAAGCGAAACCGACGATCTACAGCACAGACGTCCTGATGAAAATCAACAACAAGCCGGTAAAAAACGTTAAAGATTTTCTGGAAATCACGCAATCCCTGACCGATGGCAAAGAGGAACCGGTCCCGACCCTCGTGGAATTGAATCGGAATTCTCAAATGTACATCAGCGTCATTAATGTGGGAATAAAAAAAATCAGAGATCAGGGACTTGAGGTCAGCAAAGCCTGGCTTCCCGTTTACACCCAGGTGATTACCCGAGAAATCGCCCGGATGATGGATATGCCGGATATTACCGGTGTGCGTGTCACCAAACTCATTGATGAAGATTACGCTAAAAAAACAGGTCTTTGGGTCGGCGATCTTATTGTCGGGATTGATGGCGAAAAAATCCCGGCAGCGTTTCCGGAAGATGCTGAAATTTTTTCCAGTATGATTCGCCAATACCCCATAGGCTCCAGCGTGAACCTGGATCTGTTGAGGGAGAATGAGGAAATTACGCTTTCCGCCTCATTGCCGCGCTCTCCCCGGTTAGCTCGCGAAATGAAAAAGTATCGAGATGAAGACTATGAGTTCACGGTGAGGGATCTTTCCTTGATCGTAAAAATTGATAACCAGTGGGAACCGGATCAGACCGGGGTAATTGTGGAAGAAGTCACACCCGGCGGCTGGGCGGCACTCGGAGAGCTTGCGGTTGATGATCTGATTCTCGAAATAGACGACAAACCGGTTGCGGATGTTAACCAGTTTCGTGAATTCATGATTCAGTTGAAAGATCAAAAGCCGAAAACGATTGTACTGCATATCCTTCGAGGAATCGATCATGCATATCTGGAGCTTGAATCAAAGTAAACCACCATCCGGCTTTGTTTAATCCAGCTCCTTTATATCCTGTACCTTCTCCTCTTCAATTCCAATGATCCCTCCGTATTTTTTATAGTAGATGATATCGTTGACCATATAGTAAGTTGAGGTAAGAACCGTCTGTCCGGTTTTTAGATAAATGGCATATCTTGGTTTTTCAGTTTCATCTGTTTTTTGAGCGCCCTCTTCTGTCGATACAAGATTCTCCACCCGGTCGGTTGTTGAATATCGATAGCATGGGCCTGACCATTTTTCGACGGGAATTTTACCGATAACAATCCCATTGTTTATCCATATCCAGATATTCCCGTAATTGAGAAAATCAGGCTTCTCACAGGTCGCGGTGGACCTTGGCTGGCCTGCAAAAGAGATCACTTCGTCGATCGTCATGCCGGTAGTGATTTTATCGGAAACCAGTTTCGTTTTCGATGTGATCAGATACTTCACCTCTTCAAGCCTGTCAATTTCAGAAGAGATCGCCTGTCTTTTCTTTCGAAGCGGGATCACCGCATCCTTATCGGCAGATTCAAGCTGTTTCTGCAACTCCGTATATTCCTGCTCAAAATCGCTGAGCAGCTTCTGATTTTTCTGAATCTTCTGCTGCAATTCATGATCGTTTTTGACAAAGCGTATCCGCTTTATCAAATAATCATAGTCGACAACTGCCCTGGCCGATAAGACAATCGCTATCTTTTTATCTAAAAAGTTCCATTTTTCCTCAACGGTTTCAATTTGCAAAAGCACCGGCAGGCACCTGTCAATATTTTCTCTTTCAAGCGCTTTTTTACCCTGCAATTCCGTTTGACCCAGTTCGTCAGCCACTCTTGTTAAAATTTTACGTCTGACTTCCAGAAAACAAATCCTTCTCGCCTCATTCCTGGTTTCATTTTCCGACATGACATGGGTATATTCCTCTGTTACAATTTGTTCAGCGGCAGGCGAGGATGCAACTGCCAGAAGCAAAAGAACCAGTGACATGATGATCATCTTATGCATAGACATTCCTATTTTTTCGGGATTTTAACATCTTGAGACCATAACAGCCGATCTCATATCCCAAATTTCGGTTGAAGTCAAAGCAACATCTTATTGCATAAACAGACAAGGTATGCTAATTTTCTGTTTTAAAAAAATTATCTGTTTTTTCATCGTTCCTGCAAATGTCAAATCTCGATAACCTTTAACAAAAGTCTGGTATCGTGAAAAAATCATCTATTGTTATTGTTTCCATTTGTCTGCAATTTTTTACATTTTCTCATGCTGTTTCAAACGAAATGGGTTCCCCCAGAGGTTCCGCAAAAAAACCGGGATGTATTGCAGGCGAACTCATTGTAAAATACAAACCCGGTATTCACCGGAAAGCGGCAAAAGAACTGGCGAACAAACTTGGAATTTCAACCGTTAAAAAAATAAAATTCATCGATGCGGATCACATCCGGCTCCCTTCCCACCTGACAGTCGATGAAGCCCTATCCATCTATCGAAACAACCCGGATGTAGAGTGGGCCGAGCCCAATTACATCAGAAGGGCAATGGCGGTTCTCCCCCCCAATGATACATTTTTTGACAATTTATGGGGGCTTTACAACTCCGGGCAAAGAGTCAACGGCATATCCGGGAGAGAAGGAGCGGATATCGACATGCTGGAAGCCTGGGAAAAAACAACAGACTGCTCCAACATCATCATTGCCATTATCGATTCCGGCATCGATCCGAACCACCCGGATCTTAAAAACAATCTCTGGACCAATCCCGATGAAATCGCAGATAACGGCATCGATGATGACGGGAATGGATATGTGGACGATATTCACGGGTGGAATTTTGTTAACAACAATAATGACTTGTCCGATTCAAATGACCACGGTACCCATGCGGCTGGTATTATTGCGGCACAGGGCGACAATGAACTTGGAATTACAGGCGTTTGCCGGTCAGCTGCAATCATGCCTTTGAAATTTCTGGATACTCATGGGACAGGAAGCAGCGTTAATGAAATCAATGCAATCGCATATGCGGTCGCAAACGGCGCGAAAATCATCAATGCCAGTTTTGGGGAGGCGGGGTACCTGACCGGTGAATACAACGCCATTAAAGAAGCCGGAGACGCCGGGCTTCTCTTTATTGCCGCCGCGGGCAACGCTGGTTTCGATAATGATGCCAAACCCGTTGATGAAAAAATATATCCGGGCAGCTACGATCTGGATAACATCATTTGCGTTGCGGCATCCGATCAAAACGAAAGGCTTCCCAGCTGGTCCAACTATGGGGCGACAACCGTCGATGTGGCTGCGCCGGGAACAAATATTTACGGCCCCATTCCAGACCGGCAGGTAATCTGGCGGGAACGCTTCGGCAGCGGCACAGCCGGATGGGATCTGACCGGAACATGGGGGCTAACCGCTTTCAGCCACGATTCTGATTCCCTCTATTCATTATCAACCAGCCCGTCCGGTGATTATGATCCCGACCTGAACATTACCGCCGGATCTCCCGTTATCGATCTTTCGGGAAAACGAATGACGCTCATGACATTCTTTCTTCTGGGCAGATCTGAAAAAAACTATGACAAGCTGTATATAGAAACATCATCCAGCACGGATGGCGCATGGACGAACCAGACTGTCGAGGTCCGCTCTTCCACCGGAGAAAACACCCACTTTAAAAATGGTATCAGCGGCGCTTACAGTGCCTGGGCTGAAGCGCGCGTCCTTCTCACCATCCTGGACGGTTCTTCACAAGCCTATATGCGGTTTCGCTTTGAAACGGACTCAACCAATGCAAATTATGAAACTTACGATGGCTGGCGTGTTGATGATATCCGCATTGAAGCTCTGGATGACAGCTACCCCTTGCCGGAAGAAAATCATTACAAGTTCTTCAATGGAACGTCATTTGCGACTCCTTTTGTTTCAGGCGTTGCAGGACTGATATGGAGCGAAACGCCTGGTCTTTCAAGTTCTCAGGTAAAGGATTCCATTATCAGCGGCAGTGAGAAATTGCCGGCATTTGAGGACAGAGTGCTTTCGGGCGGGAGAATCAATGCAAATAACAGCCTGAACATCAGCCTGAATCTTGAAGTGTCGTCATCATCCGGAAGCAGTTCAGATGGGAATGACGATGGCGGCGACGGTTTCTGTTTCATCCGGGAAGCCATGAAACACCGGTAAAACGGACAGCCCCCTATTTGAAAAAATCTCCGCAAGGCTACAGATCATATGGGGTCAAACTTTCATATCCGTCATCCGTAACCAGAATCGTCTGTTCAAACTGCGCTGTCAGGCATCCGTCCATGGTTATCGCGGTCCATTTGTCATCCAGTATTCGCAGCCTGAAGTCGCCCAGATTGATCATCGGCTCAATGGTAAAAACCATCCCCGGTACCAGTTCGATTCCTTCTCCTCTTCGTCCAAAATGGGGAACCTGAGGGGGTTCATGGAATTCAAAGCCCACGCCATGCCCGACAAACTCTCTCACTACGGAGCAGCCCTGGTTTTCCGCGTATTGTTGTATCGCCCACCCGATATCCCCGATACGATTCCCGGGTTTTACCACGGCAAGTGCTTCCTTGAGGCTCTGCCCCGCGACATGTACAATTTTTTTTGCATCCTCTCCGGGGGTCCCGACAAAAAATGTCCTGTTGGCATCGGCAAAATATCCATCTAAAATGGAAGTTACATCGACATTGATAATGTCTCCGTCATGTAAAACCCTTTTGCCCGGGATTCCATGACAGATAACATCATTGACCGAAGTGCACACACTTTTGGGGAATCCCTTGTAGTTCAGAGGAGCCGGTATCGCATTGTTTTTAATTGTATAGTCATGCACGATGGAATTGATCTCATCGGTTGTCAACCCCGGCCGGATCGCGGATTTGACCAATTCGAGGGTGTCGACGACAAGACGCCCAGCCCGTCTCAGATGCTGAATATCTACCTCTTTTTTTAATCTGATTTTGTACTGATTGTAATAGAGTGTCTCAATGGGTTCTGATGTCATTTTTCTTTTAAACATACAACACTTCTTATATTTTCTCCCGCTCCCGCAGGGGCAGAAATCATTGCGTCCGATTTTTTCCTCTTTGTGTTTCACTGCTGTTTGTTCCCTATGCAGACCGTAGACCATCTTGAAAGAAATTGCACTCTTTTTTTATATCAAATGGCCCGATTTCGTTGTAAAAAGGAGGCTGCCTGCCCGCAGGTTTACAACGATCAATCTTATCGAACACTAACCATTCTGAACCGTTTTCGATTTTTTCCGTGTTTTCCGTGTTTTGATTCTCTCCTTGCGAACGGAAAGCTTCTCTTTCTGTTCTGCAATTTTTTGTTTGATTTTATTCTGGTATCTGTTCACCGCGATGTAAGAAAGGTAATACCCTATAGCAGCGACAGGGATACCGGTTATAATCCCTCCAAGAGTTAACGTCCAGAATATTTCTCGTGCTTTCAGGATAATTTGATACAGATACGAAAAATCAAACACACCGGCCGGGCTGAAAGATTCGGTGATCCCGGTAAACAGCGAACCAACATAAAAGGTAAAACCGTACAAAAATGGTGCTGAAATCGGATTGGATATCCACACACCGACCGCGGCGGATATCTTGTTCCATTTAAAAAGCGATGCCAGAAAAACGGCGATAACTGTCTGAATGCCCATACATGGAGCCATTCCGACAAACAACCCCAGCGCGAATCCAAGGGCGATCTCATTCGGATTGCCTCGAATCTTCAGAAACCGCTCATACGCCTTCTGCAGGGATACAAACAGGGATTTCCCGCTTTTACCATTCTTATTTTTAGGGTTGCTTACCATCCGTAATGTCTCAATCCGTTAAAGGACTGCCTTCCGCCTGTCATAGCCGGAAGTGCCGGGCGTCTGATTTTCATTGCACCTACACCATATTCAAAAACGTGTCAAACAATATCGAAGCCGGAAAAAAGCGATGAGGCATGCGCGAACATATGATTGGTGTTGACCGGACAACGCAATACGGCATATATTATCCGGAGCAGTGAATTCAAATCGCTCATTTTTTTCCATCCGGGAGAATCAAAATATGAATGACAATTTCGAAGAGATGACAGATAACGGCGAAGAGGACAATTTTGCCGAGCTTTTAGAATCTTACAATAAAAATATGAATGAAGAGATACGGGTCGGAGATAAAATCCGGGGAGAGATTATCGAAATCGGAATAGATTCCGTTTTCATCAACACCGGCACCAAAATTGACGGCGTTGTTGAAAAGAATGAGCTTGTTGATGAAAATGGCGAGTTTACCTATTCAAGGGGAGATATCCTTGATCTGTATGTTGTCGCGTCAAATGAAAGCGAAATTCAGCTTTCAAAGGCTCTCTCAAGCACATCCGGCCATCATATGCTGTATGACGCATCTGAAAATAAAATTCCAGTGGAAGGAAAGGTATCCTCAACCTGCAAAGGGGGTTTTTCTGTTGAAATTATGAAAAAACAGGCTTTCTGCCCCCTCAGCCAGATGGACCTCAAATATGTAAAGGATCCGGAAGAATATGTCGGAAGAACCTTCCAATTCCTGATCAAACGGATCGAGGAGAAAGGTAAAAACATTATTGTCTCACGGCGGGATTTCCTTGAACAGGATCAAAAGGAAGCACGCGAGCAGTTTCTGAAAGATCTTGCGGTTGGAAAATTGTATCATGGATGCGTAACAAAACTGATGGATTTCGGAGCGTTTATCGAACTTTTTCCTGGAATTGAAGGCATGGCTCACATCTCGGAGCTATGCTGGTCGCGGATCAACAAACCGGATGAGGTGCTGAAAGAAAATGAGGATGTGAAGGTAAAGGTCATTGGTGTCGAGTATCCGGACTCCAGCAAAAACCCCAAAATCGCCCTCTCGATCAAACAGGCAGGGGAAGATCCCTGGGAATCGGTATTGGAAAGATTCAAGAAAGGAGACATCATCAAGGGCAAAGTAACCCGCTGCATGGATTTCGGTGCATTTGTTGAAATCGCTCCCGGAGCGGAAGGATTGGTGCACATCAGTGAAATGAGCTACACCAAAAGAGTGCTTAAATCCGAAAATGTTGTGAAACCGGGTGATTCGGTTCTGGTAATGATTAAGGAGATCGATCCGAAAAAAAAGAGAATCTCTCTGAGCATCAAGGACGCGGAGGGTGATCCCTGGGTAGAAGCCCGTGAAAAGTACATTCCAGGGAAAACTGTTACCGGGATTGTCGAAAAAAAGGAAAAATTCGGCCTGTTCATATCATTGGAACCCGGTGTTACAGGGCTTTTGCATCAATCCAAAATCAGCAGATCATTTGATGCGGTGGAGATTGAAAAGCTGAAATCCGGAGATGAAATTTCCGTCACCATCGAAGAGATCAACCCAAGGGACCGCAGGATCGATCTAATCCCGTCCGGTTCTTCCGATCATGAAAGCTGGAAAGGATATGCCGCGGAATCGCAAAGGTCTGCAGGGTCATTTGGAGAAAAACTGCAAGAGGCACTGAACGCGAAAAATAAAAAAAAGTGACGCGATTTTCCGCTCAACAATACGCTGAAGACCGAGATCCCCGCTGAGCAGGACAATCGCTATCCTTCCTTCGGGAAAGAATCTCTCTGTAATGGTTCCGGCATTACCGATTCGATTTCTTTCAACTCGGATTCATGATTAAAAAAATCTGAAACAATTTTATGGTATTGTCCGACAGACCGCGCCTTTTTAATTTTTTTAAAAATGAGCTCCGGATTCTCAAACGCATTGGAAAGATACTTCCAGATCCCCTTCATTCTATCCATCAGATGGGCCGGACCGTTGATCACGGCAGTGTACCGTTTAAAAAGAGTTTCATGAAAACCAGCCATCCTGTTCATTCTGTCGGGGATAGAAACACTCGTTTCTTTAATCATACCGGGCAGAAAAGGATTGACCAGGGCCCCCCGCCCGATCATCCATGTTTCAATCGTTTGAAACCTCTCGGACAACCTGAAAAAATCTACCGGGCTTTTGATGTCCCCGTTATACACCAGAGAATTTACGGACAGTTCAAGGCATTTTTCAAATGTATCCATATCGGTTTTTCCTTCATACATCTGAATACCCGTTCTTGGATGAATGATTACCTCTTCAAGCGGAAACCGATTCAATACAGGCATGAATCGAAATATTTCATCTGCTTCTGTTCTTCCAAGACGGCATTTAATGGAGAGTCTGCCTGGAATTTTCGGCATCACTTCGGAAAGAAATCCATCGATTCGATCCGGATAAGGAAGCATACCGGAACCCCGCTTTTTGTTTGCGACCATTGGAAACGGGCAGCCCAGGTTCCAGTTAACCGTATCATAACCAAAGTCATAAAGGCCTTTTGCCAGCGTCACAAAATCTGCCGGATCATTACTCAGTATCTGGGGAACAAGCGGTACACCGGAATTGTTTTCCGGGAAAACATCCTTGAGATATGACCGTTTAACTTTTTTTCCTCGAACAGATGGAATAAAAGGGGCAACGGCAAGATCAAACCCCTTGAAAAACTCCCAGAATGTGACCCGAAAAATGGCATCGGTTATACCCCTTATCGGTGCCATATACAGTTTTATTTTTTTCGTTTCCATGTTGTTTTATAGCGTCAGCCGCAAAAAAATGCCGGTGACCACTGCCCAGGCCAGAATCATCAGTGTCGCGATGATAAAACCTGAAGCAAGATACCGATGCAACCGGTTTTCCGGTTTTCGTTCGCTGTATCCCATCAGCAGTCCGAGGGCCGCGCCACTCAAAATGCCGCCGCCATGCCCCCAGTTGTTGATTCCAGGCCATAAAAATCCAAAAATGAATAACGATATGATCCAGCCGCCCACCTGTTTAAAAACCAGGTTTCCATACCCCCCTCCCCGGTTCCATCCATAATAAAGAAGCGCCCCCAGAAGGCTGCAAACCGCTGCGGAAGCACCAATCGTAAACTGGACACCGGCAAGATAGGAGATATAAAATCCGGCGATGCCTCCCAGAGAGTAGATGATCAAAAAACGATCTCTCCCGTATTCCCGGGCAACGGCAGGGGCGATCTGGCTGAAAGCAATCATGTTGAAAAGTATATGAAGAATCCCTCCATGAAGATAATTTGCTGCCAGAAGTGACCACCACCGGTGCAGCCTGTCAATCGGATAGGTTCCGGTTGCGCCAAGGATTAAGAGGCTTTTACTCTCCGGTGCAAGAGCGGAAAAAGGATTTAAGGAGATCCCTTTCAAACCCGTATTTAAAAAAAGGGACAACACAAACATTCCGATATTCAGATAGAGGATTCCCTGAATCATCTTTTCAGTATCATGAAACATATTTTTCCATCTCGCACTCTTCATTTTTCCATCCATATTCAAAATCATTCAACGTGATCCGCCTGTCCGGAAGCGAATTTGCATTTTGGAGCGGGATATCATAACATAACCGTATTAAAAGAAGTGTCAAGAGATGATTAGAACTGGTTTTAAACCACCCCTTGGGTCGAATCTCTTTGTTGGGATGAGGGGTTCAATCCTCAAAATATTGCATATATATTCCTGCGGTTGAACCCCTCACCCCGCCGCGACCTTCGATCCAATCGAAGGTTTTGAAACCAGTTCTATACTTGTGAATATTAATTGTAAATAAAGGATAATTCCGCTCATGCCGATGAAAGACCCTCAAATGGTTAAATCCGAAGTTCAAAAACTTGGCGAGATTTCCGTCGAGGTATGCTGGATACTGACAGAAGATGATACAGAGATTGCGGTAAGCCATATCAATCCTCGAGTTACAAAAAACAATTGTCTGCCGGTGATTCTGCTCCACGGGACCTATTCAAAACGGTCTTTCTGGATATCGCCAAAAGGAATCGGCCTCGGGGCATATCTCGCAGAACACGGATTTGACGTGTGGATACCGGAACTTCGAGGCCACGGACTTTCACCAAAAGGAGACCGCTTTTCTTCTATCACTGCCGAGGAGCAGATTCGTTTTGACATTCCAGCCATACAGCGGTTTATCAACGGTCGGACCGAATCTTCCGTGTCCTGGATCTGCCATTCTTTTGCCGGTGTTTATATCCTCGCATCTCTCTCCTGCGGGTGGCTCGATCAGAACGCTATCAGCCGGTTGATCACTTTCGGCAGTCAAATCAGCCGGGGGGAATCTTACTTAAAAATACCTCCAATTGCCTGGATCAGTATCCTGATCTTAAAAATTCTGGGGAATTTTCCGGCACCAAAATTTGGAATGGGGCCTGAAGTCGAATCTGCCGGAACCATGATCGAGGTGATCCGCTGGAAAAAATTCAGGGGAAAATGGACCAACTCCGAAGGATTCTGCTATTGGGATGGAATGAGCCGGATCAAACTTCCGATTCTTTCCTTTGCCGCGGCCGCGGACAAAAATGATCCACCCCAAGGATGCAGGATCCTGTTTGACAGCATCGGAGGCGAGCACAAAACCTTTACCCTTCTTGGGAAAAAAACCGGATTCCTGAAAGACTACGATCACATCGGAATGGTTGTAAGCAAAGAGTCTCAAACCGAAATCTGGCCGCTGGTTGCGGACTGGCTAAGATCTCAATTTAGACAAGCCCTGGATGTCTGATTTTGCAGACCGTTTTTTACTTCTCGGAAGTGTCTTCTGTTTCCCATTCTCCTTTTCGGATCATGTCCAGGAACTCCCTTACCTGTTCACTTGGAACCGCAAATCCGATTCCCTGACCGGAGGCTGCTCCGGCGGTGTTAACCCCGATCCATGCACCGGCAAGGGTAACAAGGGGGCCTCCTGACGAACCCGGATTGATGGCCGCATCGGTCTGAATAAATCGGATCTGCCTCTCATCCTTCTCCGGTTCGCCGGATAAATTCCTTCCCGTATGACTGATAATTCCGGAAGTTACCGTATGCCCAAGGCCGAGAGGGTTGCCTACGGCGATCACCATGTCTCCGGAATCGATTTCTCTGGAATCTCCCATGGGCAGCACCGGAAACTCCTGATTTGATTCGACCACCTTAAGCAGGGCCAGGTCATAAACCGGATCGCGGGCCACGATGATGACATCGAGGTCGGTCCCGTCCTGTGTCAATACGTTCACTTTTTCCGCCAGGCGGACAACATGATCATTGGTCAGCAGATATCCTGACGGATGGATGAAAAAACCGGATCCAAGACCCACACCCGGAACCCGGACCGGAACCCCCATTCCCGGGAGCGGAATCGGAAACAGCGTAATCCGGTATGGTGTTTTTGTCTGCGCATAGACACTCACGACCGCCTGCCGTGATTTTTCAGCTACCTCTCTGATCAGATGAGTATGCAAAGGCTTTTGGAGTAATGTTTCTTTCGCTTCAACCAGGAGGGCCTCTGCCTGAACACCCCGCAGATCACCTGAGGATGGATGGAAAAGCGGTCTCTCGGATCCGGGTCCTGTCTGAACTTCCATATAGACACATCCGGAGAGTGTGGAAACTGCCAAGAATAGAAGGATACCTGTGAATCGTATTCTGATTTTTCCTGTCCTTTCCAAAATGGTTTTGATCGGTACAGCCGGAATTGCTTTCTACCATATACAAATAGATTTAGGCAATTGAAAATCCATGGACCGGGGGCTTGATCACTTTACCCAGGATTTATCTTTCGCCTTTCAAATCAATGTTGATTTCAACACATAAAATAATCTTGTTTTTTATCATTAAATATTGCATAAAGAAAGCATCATATAAAATGCTGATAAATATTTATGAGGTGACAAAATGACATTAAGCATAACGGAGGATATCCGTTCAATTACAGATTTAAAGAGAAATACCAACTCCATCCTTGAACAAATTCAAAAAACCAAACGTCCTGTTGTTCTCACAGTGAACGGTAAAGCTGAAGCTGTGCTTTTGGCCGCGAAGGAATATGAAAAGATTGCAAATGCATTTAATTTACTAAAGCTTCTTATCCCAGCAGAAGAAGACATAATTAATAAACGCTATAAAGAAGCTGGGGCTTTCTTCAAGGAATTTAAACGTGTCAAAAAAATATCAGGTTAATTTAACTCAGCAAGCACAAAACGATTTAGAACATATTTTTTATCTCTTTGCGGATGACAGCATGAACAACGCTGAAAAATTCGTTCTTGAATTGGAGGAAAAAGTTGTTTCACTTGAAGTTTTTCCTGATCGCAACCCATTTATACCTGAAAATGAATTCTTTGATACGGACTACAGACATCTGATTTATAAAAAATACCGGATCGTTTACCGAATTTCAGAAAAATCTGTTTTTATTTTAAGAATATTCCATGGCGCAAAGCTTTTAAA
>CAZOEW010000088.1:0-4937 GCA_964578935.1 uncultured Desulfobacterales bacterium
ATGGCCAGAAGCAGTCTCTGCTTTTGCCCCCCCGATATTTTCCGGTTGTCTTGATTCAGTATCTCCTGGAGGTAGCAGGTTTCAACAAGCTCATCCATATCGGATTTACGGCCATAAAGATTCCTGAACGTCTCAAGCGTCTCTTTAACGGTGAGGAAGGCCGGCAGTTCCGTGTTCTGGAATTGTATCCCCACTTCTTCCCGAAATCGCGCGCCTCTGGATTTTCCCCTGTACAGAATTTGGCCGGATGTGGGCGGCACGATCCCTTCAATCATTTCAATGGTTGTTGTTTTTCCGGCTCCGTTTGGCCCGAGAAGACCGAAGCAGATTCCCTTCTCGATGGAAAAGCTGACCCCGTTGACTGCTTTTGCCTCCGGATAAAATTTAGTAAGGTTATTAACTTTAAGAACTGTATTCATTGAAATACCATTTTCACGCTGATTCGCTCTTCAAAGCGGGTTATTCGGTATTGGATATGGCGCTTCAGAATGTATTCAATATCAGTTTAGATGCCGCCTTTGCAACGATTAATAGGCTGTCCGCACTGAACGCCTGGCTGAACGATGCCTTGACTTTGCGGGTCATCATGATAAGGGAACAACCTTGGTCTTTTTTGCAGGTGTTTCAATCATTTTTTACCATTTTCCCGGCTTTGACAGCCGGCAGCTTCAGGATGACATACGGGAATGACAGGTTTTCTAGGTGAAAAAACAATACGGTTGGCCGATAATTTTTATCTGATAACCGCTCCCAATAAATCGCAGTTTCCGTTTTGCAATACATTCCTGCTTTGCGGAAAGAAAACCGTCCTGATCGATGCCGGACTCGACAGGGAAACCCTCCTTGCAATCGATCGGGAAAAAAGAATCGATACCCTTGTCTTCAGCCATTCCCATCCGGATCACATCCTCAACTGGCATCTTTTACGCGACAGACAGGTCCTGATGCCGAAAGAAACCCCTGCTTCCGTATCGGACCTCAACCTGCTGGGTACACGCTTCATGGGTACCCCGGAAAAAGGAGCATACTGGGTGAAATTGATCGGTGAAGGCCTGGGTCTTCATCCGCTGCGTGAGCCGGATGAACGGTTCTGCGATGGTGATCTGCTCGAAATCAGCGGTTTCCAGCTGCAGGCGGTCCATGCTCCCGGGCACTTGCACGACCATTATGCCTTTTTTGAAAGAAAAACAGGAATACTGCTTACTTCCGATATTGATTTTTCCGGATTCGGTCCGTTTTACGGTCAGCCGGAATGCAGCATCGCGCTTTTCAGGAAAAGCGTTCAAAAGGTGATGTCCCTGCCGTACACGATGGTATGCTCTTCCCATAAAATGCCCATGCATGGGGATAGAACCGATGATTTCAAAATATTTTCAGAAGGTTTTGAACGACACCGAGAAAAAATTCTCTCCCTATGCGAAGTGCCGCATTCTCTGGACGAGCTGGCCCGTCTTTCGCCGGTTTATCGGGATAGAATGTCGGATAAAATTCTTCAGGAAACCTTTGAAAAAGGCATGATTTCAAAAAGCCTTGATCTCATGATTCAGGATGGCCTGTTAAAGCAATCCGGCGATAAATTTATCCAAATATAGCGGGGTTGTCTCACCCCAAAAAGCGATGCCGGAGTTTAAGCCCTGCCTCAATTTTAACCAAAAACATCGGTACCCCCATACAAAAAATCACTTTCGCATTGCCTTCTGCCGGGTATCTATTCCTTTTTAAGAGTTATTATTTGTAATTCTTGGTCATAAATAGTTAATTATATTTTTTTATGGTGTAAATTATTGACAAAAAATACCTCATAAGGATATTGAAATAGGTTCAACTTCAATTTCAATCCAAAAGAGAGGCTACATGAAACCCAGGGCACTGCTTGAACCATCGGCAATCCTTTTATATCCGGTTGTTATGCTTGCGATTGTTCTGTTTGCATCCGTATTCCGTGAAAACGCTTTGGCCGAGCAGAGACTTTCTGCCGGATACAATGAAGGGTTCTATGTAAAATCCCGGGAAGAGGGTGGCATGGAAGTTCGTCTTGGCGGTTCGTTTCAGGCAGATTACCGCTTGTATGCGGAAAGCGAGCGGGCGGACAATCGGTTTGACATCCGGAGGGCCCGATTGAATTTTAAGGGATTGCTTACCCAATGGTTTCGATTCGGCATGGAATACGAATTCCAGGGCAATGAAACCAATAATCTTGTGGATGCCTATGGAGAAGCGGTTTTTGGACAGCACGCGCTCCGCTTCGGGCAGTTTAAGGAACCGTTCAGCCTTCAGTGGCAGAGCGAAGACAAGGGAATCTGGTTTGCGGAACGGTCCATGGGATATCATCTCGGGCCGAACCGGGATATCGGAATCATGCTCCATGGTTCCCTGCTGAAGGAATCCGTCTTCTATTCCGCCGGTGTGTTTAACGGAAACGGTAACGATGGATCGACCGCAGGAAGTGAGCGCGATGAACCGGAAGTTGCCGCAAGGCTTGTGATATCACCTTTTAAGATCACATCGAGTCGCATGCTGAATTCCTTTCAGGTCGGGATCTCCGGGGCCTTTGCGACAATCGAACCACTCAATATGAACCTCGATATTAAAACAACCGGAATGGAGGGGATGGGCCGAAGCATTTATGTGTTGAGTCACAATACCAAATTCGGCGTATTGCAGGATACCGGAAATCGGATACGCGGCGGTCTGGAAACAGCATGGACCTTTCGATCCCTTGGTGTCCAGGCAGAATGTTTTCGTTTGAAATATACGGACCTGGAGGCTGCCGGATCGCCTCCTGTTGATGCTGATTTCTACTCCTGGTACGTCAGCTCCGTATGGTGGTTTGCCGGGGAAGAGCCTATGCTGGCCGATGGGGCAATGAAACCGGTAATCCCGAAAAAGAATTTCAATCCGGATGAAGGAAACTTTGGCGCTGTAGGGCTGGCCTTGCGATTCAACCATTTTGACGGAGACGAACACTGGATCAACCCGGCAGCCCATGTTTCCGTCAGAGATGCGGATGCGATTTCAGCCGCTCTGAACTGGGTGCTTTTCCCCATGCATCGTTTTATACTGGATTATACCCACACCGCGTTTTCGGATTTGATTCGAACGAGGGTTCGTCCGGACGGGCGTGTGGATTATGTTGATGAAGAAAATGTTTTAACGGTTCGTTTCAGTATTGATTTCTAAATAAGGAGGAAAGCGATGAAATTCAGATTGTTATTAAGTGTTGTCTCTTTACTGTTTTTTTTCTGGAGCACAGCGGCATTTTCCGCATATCATCATGAAGGAGAAAGCGATGCAGGAAAGTTCCTTGTCGTTTATCCGGATACGGCCGGTACGAAACTGGATAATTGCGCCCTGTGCCATACCGGAGGATCGTATGTAAACAGTAAGGGCAAAACAGTCGAGCTCGGAAGCTGCCAGTGGTGTCACGACACCTATGGATATGACGGTGCCGGGAACATTGCCGATACGATGAACGTTTACGGCATTGCATACAAGGCTTCCGGCAGGAACAGCACGGCGGTGCAAGCGATTGATGGTCAGGATAGTGACGGCGACGGGTATGTAAACAGTGCTGAGATTACGGCAGGCACCTATCCTGGAAATTCCAATGACCATCCGGGCCTGACGGTTGCCCCATATCGGATTTACACCCGGGCCCAGCTTGAAGCCATGTCCGATCACACCCAGTTCCTTTTAATGAACACTTCAAGATCCGGCGATTTCTACGCGGAATATACCGGTGTGCCCATGAAGGATCTTCTGGATGATGCCGGAATCCTCAGTACCGCGACCGGAATCAAGGTTTATGCCCCGGATGGATGGGGGCAGAGCCATCCGCTGGAATATGATGCATCCCTTGATATGTATCATGTTTACGGAAATGTTCCGGGAGCATCTTATCAGTATCCTCCGGCGACATATTACTATGATACGGAGGCTGATGTCGCGCTTAACCCGGATTATGGCTGGTGCGATTACAGCGCCCCGTCCTGTACCGGAAGGGTTCACGGGGAACAGATTTACGTCGAGAACGGACTTAAGGCAATTCTGGCTTACAAAAGAGAAGGCGCTTATCTGGATACTGGAGTGCTGAGCGACGAAAACAAACTGGATGGCGAGGGACCTTTCCGGGTTGTGGTTCCCCAGAAATATGTCGGTGAACCGGATCAGTCCAGCAATTCGGATATAACGGATGTAAAATGGCCATACAATTATGACCTGGATCACAGTGCCGGTTCCTGCAGCCGCTCAGCTACCATCATCCGGGTGGAACCCCTTCCGGAAGGGATGACGGACATTGATATTTTGGAAGCCGGCTGGAATTATGTGGATCAGGGAAAAATCATTGTTTACGGTGCGATTGACGGGACAGATTCCAATGGAAACGGCATCCTTGACAGCGAAGAAGGTACAGATTCTGCCAGTGATTTTGATGAGGATGGAACACCGGATTTCCGTGATGCGGATACGGCAGGCATGCGGCATGCAAACGGCAGAGAAAGGGTCAGGCTTCATACTTCAGCAGGGGCTTTCTCAGAGGTAAAATGCCTCAAGGATGATGATCCGGCGGTATCCGGAAGCGGTAAGCCATCCGTGAGCATTCCCTATGGTGTAACCAAGTTCAAGATCACCGGATTAACCCCGGGAGAATCGGTAACGGTTACCCTGGAATTCCCGGCAGCCGTTCCGGCAGGAGCGAAATATTATAAAATCAACAGTTCCGGCAATTGGCATGAATTTCCCTTTACGCGGACAGATAATGCAAAAGCCATAACCATTACACTGACGGATGGTGACGCCCAGAGTGATGCAGATGGGTTGGAAAATGGAACCATCGATGATCCGGGCGCACTGGCCGTCGATACGAGCGTAAGCGCTGATAGTGATGACGACTCGGACAGCGGATGTTTTATCTCCAGTATTGATTTATTTTAAAA
>CAZOEW010000088.1:5037-14650 GCA_964578935.1 uncultured Desulfobacterales bacterium
GTTAATCCAGTCTTGACATTCAATCGATTGAAACCTATAACCTGCCATATCATCCGGACAATCCGAGGGAGGCCGAAAAAATGAAAAAGATGCTTTCGACCCGAGAGGTCGCGCAGTTTCTGGGAATCAACGAGAAAATGGTTTACAGCCTTGTATCGGAAAAAGGGCTTCCCGCATCCAAGGTAACCGGCAAATGGCTGTTTCCGATTCATCTTGTGGAACAATGGGTTGAAGTCAATACTGTGAATTATCCGGAAAACGCAAAGGGCCTTCCTCCGTATGAAGGTGTCGTGATTATTACGGGAAGCAATGACCTGCTGCTGGAGAGAACCATTTCTCTGTTTAATAAAACGCATCCGGATCAAATCGCGGTATTCGGGAATATGGGATCAATGGGAGGGCTCAGGGCCCTCAGGCAGAATTTTTGTCATATCGCCACCAGTCATCTTCTTCAGGACAATGAAGATGAATATAATTTTGATTATGCGGGTCAGGAACTCAGCAAAATGCCGGTAATCGTAAATTTTTGCCGCCGCGAACAGGGGCTTTTGATTCAAAAGGAAGGTTCCGGAAAGATAAACGCTTTTAAAGATCTCGGAAAATCCGGAATACGGATCGTCAATCGGGCTCTCGGAACCGGAACCAGACTGCTTTTTGATCTTGAGTTGAAAAAGGCGGGAATCAATGGTTCAAAAATTGATGGATACCTGCATGAAGTAGACCGTCACATGGATGTCGGTCTTGAAATTTTATCCGGGCGTGCCGATGCCGGTCCGGGAATACGCCCGGTTGCTTCTCTTCTGGGCCTCGATTTTATCCCTCTTCGATGGGAACGCTATGATCTTCTCATCCACAAAGAACGATTTTTTGACAAAGGGGTGCAATTATTTCTGGGGATGCTGCATGAGAAAGCGTTTCAGAAGGCCGCAAAAGAATATGAGGGGTACGATCTGACGATCAGCGGCCGAATGGTTTTCCCAGGGAATTCTGAAATGGAAACGTAAAGCCGTAATTTTTCAAAAAGGATAATAACAGGGGTGATGTGATAACAAGCTGTCAGGGAGGTTTGGATATGAATGGTTTGCGAAAAGTTTTTTCCGGATTTTTTTTAATTGGTTTGCTGTCTGTACTGATCTCTTCTTTTTCTTTTGCAGGAAGTTCCGTCCTGCTGATGGCAACGACAACCAGCACTGAAAATACGGGATTGCTGGACTACCTGGCTCCCCATTTCATAAAGGCAACCGGTGTTGAATTGAAGTGGACCGCTGTGGGAACGGGCAAAGCGTTTGAACTTGGGAAACGATGCGATGTGGATGTGCTTCTGGTTCACGCACCGGAAGCTGAGGAAAAATACGTTGCAGAAGGCTGCGGTATAAACCGGAGAAGGATCATGTTCAACGATTTTATTCTGATCGGACCGGCATCAGATCCTGCCGGGATCAAGGGGAAAAACGTAATTGAAGCGCTGACCGGAATTCGAGAACGAAAAATACCTTTTGTGAGCCGTGGAGATGACTCCGGAACGAACAAACAAGAGATTCTCCTCTGGAAAGAGTCGGGATCCGCTGTTCCGGACAGGGAATCCTGGTATGTTCAAACAGGCCAGGGGATGCTGTCCACGATCCATATCGCTGCCGAGAGGAAAGCCTACACCATGACGGACAGGGGAACCTATATCAAATATGAAGATAACAGGGGAGGCAACCCGGCTTTGAAGATACTGGTTGAAGGAGACGCGCTCCTGAAGAATCAATACAGTGTGATCGCCATCAATAAGTCCAGATGCCCCAACGTCCGGTATGATCTGGCAATGAAGTTTTCAGACTGGATGGCAGGAAAAGAAGCGCAGCGGCTGATCGGAGAGTTCATGATTCTCGGCAAACCGCTTTTTACCCCCAACGCAGATTAGATTTGGGTAAGAATTTAGGGATGCAGGATTCCAGGGACGCTTCGAATGCCGGAATAAGTGATCAAGGAGGCTTTTGATTAACGTTCAATCTGCGTATTGATGACAACGGCTATTGTGGTTAAAAAAAAATACAGTTACCCATGGATTACCTACTCGAAGGTTTTATCAAGGCCATAAAGCTGATCCTGGAAGGAGACGCCCAGACCTGGTCGGCTGTATCGGCTACTCTCATGGTTTCCGGCTATTCGATGGCAGCCAGCCTTATTTCAGGTATCCCCCTTGGTTTTTTATTGGGATATTTCAGCTTTCCGGGAAAAACAAAAATACGTCTTGTCGTGGACACCCTGCTTTCTCTTCCAACCGTTTTTATCGGGCTTCTGGTTTATGCTTTTTTGTCCCGTAGAGGTCCGCTGGGAGATCTCGGACTGCTTTTTACCCTTCCGGGTATCGCGATCGGACAGACCATTCTTGCCCTCCCGATTGTGATTGCGCTCTCTGCCACTGCGGTGGAAGCCATGGACCGCCATCTGCGCGTTACCTTAATTTCATTGGGAGCCAGCCGAAGCCAGCTTGTCATAACCAGCCTGTGGGAAGTCCGTTACGGAATTTTGGCGGCTGCCCTGACTGCATACGGAAGGGTAATGACGGAAGTCGGCATCTCCATGATGGTCGGCGGCAACATAAAATGGTATACAAGAACCATCACCACAGCCATTGCCCTGGAAACCGGCAAGGGAATGTTTGCCATGGGGATCGCTTTGGGGCTGATTTTGATTGCCATTGCGTTTGCCGTGAATCTGTCCGTCTCTTTTGTGAGAAAGAAGTAGAGGAGATCCTTTTGAAAGATCGTTCCATCTATCAGGTTAACCAACTGGTTCACCGGTATTGGCAGGAGCCTGTACTCCAGGTTGAAGAGCTGTCCATCTCCCGGAACACCATTGTGGGTCTGGTGGGACCAAACGGCAGCGGAAAGAGTACGCTGCTGAAAATGCTCGCTTTTATAGAAAAACCTACCAGCGGAGCCATATTTTTTGACGGAAAACCGGCGGAACCGTTCTCTGACGCTGTGAGATTCCAGGTAACCTTTTTGTCCCAGACGCCGTATCTGTTGAAGCGGACCGTGTTTCGCAACATTACATACGGGCTTCAGCTTCGAGGAGATACGGAAGATATCAACGAGAGGGTTTATGATGCACTGGCTCTTGTGGGACTTTCCGGAGAAGCGTTTGCCCATCGAAAATGGTATGAACTGTCCGGAGGAGAAGCCCAGAGAGTAGCGCTTGCCGCAAGGCTTGTTTTAAAACCCAGGGTTCTTCTTCTTGATGAACCAACGGCAAATGTGGATGTTGACAGCAGCCGTCTCATCCGGGAAGCGTCCCTCCAGGCCAGAGAAAAATGGGGAACCACGCTGGTAATCGCAAGCCATGATCTGGACTGGCTTTACGGAGTATGCGATACGATCGTCTATCTGTTCAGAGGGCGCTTGTCTGGAAGCCGAAAAACAAATATCATCTTCGGTCCCTTTCTGCCTCTTTCGGACGGGTTTCATGAAAAGAAACTTGGAAAAGGAGAGGCTTTGGCAGTCACCAGACCGCCGTATGAAGATGCCGCCGCTGTTATTGACCCGGAGCATATCCATCTCCTCTCCAGAAAAGACCCGCTCCCTTTAACTGAAAAATGCCTTCGCGGCATGATAACCCGTCTTGTTCTTGAAAAGGAAACCGGAAATATCGCGGTCTCCGTCCTGATCGGAAGCTTTGAGTTCTGTGCGAATCTTTCCCGGAATCAGGCCCGGGAATTTGTACTGTTTCCGGGAGAAGAAGTGATCCTTTCCTATAATCCCACGGATATCGAGTGGCGATAAGTTGCGTTTCCGATTTTAGAAATTCAACGTGAACGATTGCCGAGGTTGTCCGGGAGGCATGTTTATGGTTGACAAATTGAGCGTCGTTCAATAAATTGAGCAATGTTCAATTCTTTGTCACGCCAGTTTCCATTTCAACCTTAAAAAGGAGGCGGATCAATGTATGATTTCATGCTGACGCCCGAAGAACAGGCGCTTAAAAAACAAACAAGGGAGTTTGTTCGAAACGAAATAACCGGTGATTTTCTGAGAAAGATGGATAAGGATGAAATACCGTATCCACGGGAATTTGTGGAAAAGCTCGCCGCAATCAATCTTCGAGGCATCCGGTTTCCTAAAAAATATGGCGGGCTTGAGATGAGCTGGGTCGCTGAAGTCGCCGCATCGGAGGAGATCGGCTGCCTGGGCATGGCTCTCGGGTGCGCTTTTGTAATGCCTTCCATTGTGGGCGAGGCCCTGAATGTTTTCGGAACCGAGGAGCAAAAGGAGAGATATCTCAAACCCTATATTGAGGGGAAACTTATCGCGGCGGAGGCGCTTACCGAACCCAGAGGCGGCTCAGACTTTTTCGGTGCAATGACAAGAGCGGATCTAAAAGGAGATCATTTTGTATTGAACGGACAGAAACGCTTTGTTGTAGGCGCGGAAGGGGCTGATTTTTTTCTGGTTTACTGCCGCACCAACTTCGAGCCGGATTCAAACAAGTACAACCGGATCAGTCTTCTGCTTGTGGATAGGGGACCCGGTGTTGAAACAGAATATCTTTATGGCCTGCTCGGATGCCGGGGCGGCGGAACCGGCAGACTGGTCTTCAGAGATGTCAAGGTTCCGAAAGAGAATCTAGTGGGAGAACTCCACGGAGGCGCACTATGCTTTCATCAGATGATGATTCCGGAGCGGCTTACTTCGGCGGCCGGCTGTCTGGGCACCTGGGGCGCGCTCGATCTGGCCGTGAGATATTCAAACCAGCGTCGGGCATTCGGCAAGGAGATCAGAAAGTTTCAGGCTGTCAATTTTATGGTGGCGGATTCCATCACCCAGCTTGACGCGGCCAGGGCGCTGACGTTCATGGCAGCCCGCGCTGTTGATCAAAACTATCCGAATGTTCGCCGGCTTGTCAGTGAAGCAAAAAGGTTTGCCACTGAAGCTGCCTGGGCAGTTGTGAACAACTCCATGCAGATCATGGGAGGGATCGGCTATACGGATGTCTATCCGATTGAACGCGCGCTGCGGGATGTGCGGCTGGCCATGATCTGGACAGGCACCAGTCAGATCATGAATCTGCTGATTCAGCATGAGTATTATAATCAGGTGTTAGATCCTGCTTATGATCGCCGTAAAATGGAAACTGATGCCATGAACCCGGATGAAACCGAGCGTTGTTTTACGGATGAGGACATGATGAGGGTTCATGAAAGCAAAAAATAAGGTCAGCGGATCGTCTGACAGCAGGTTTACCCATTTGAAGGGGAAAGAGCGGGATGAACGGCGAAAACTCATCCTTGAATCTGCCCGTGACCTTTTTGCCCGAAAAGATTTTTTAAAAGTCAATGTACGGGAAATCGCAAAAGCCGCCGGCGTAAGCGTTGGAACCATTTATAATTACTATTCGGACCTGGATGAGCTGTTTCTGGAACTTTTTTTAAAAAGCGCGGAAGAGATCATACAGATACTGGATCGAGAAAACAGGGAGGATTCCCCATCTTTTGAGAGATCGTGTAAGATTTATATATCCTACCTTAACGAAAATATGACCTTTTATCAGATGATGGGACACTTTATGCTTGGCGGAGAGCTTTCTTCCGGATCCACGGAAAAGCTGAACCATATGATGCGAAAGCTGATGGACCGCATCGAAGGAAGTGTGCGTGCGACCGGTATCCAAAATGATACCCGGCTGGTTTCCCATGCGCTATTTTCGGCGTTAAACGGCATCATGATCAGCTATGCCCGCTACCCGGGTCGCAATCCTGAGGAGATTCGAAGACACACCCTGCAACTGGCCGGTATCATCGCAAACATTTTTGAAGAAAAGTCGAATTGAGCCTGAAATGTTTTTTCCCGATCAAGGGGAGTGGTTTTCCGGCACGCATCACCTTTAGATTGGAAAACCTTCCGTAACGTCATGGGGCCCAGAATCTTTGCGCACCGTCCGGGGGTGATTTGCATTTTTGCATACATCCTGGATATAAAAACATATTTTTTATCTTTCCGATTGGATTTTTTGACTCAGAAACCCCCTGCCTTTCATATGTCATCTATTTTTTTACTTCTGTTTTTAAAAATAACTATCTGAAATACATATTAAAATTTTTATAATGCCGATTTCTTCACGATATATAGACACAAAACGCGAAATATCGCAGCCTATTGGCATAGATATTGTATAACAAACAGCGTGTTTTGCAGGGAGATGAAGAAAATGAAAAAGGAGCATGCGATAATGAAATATTCTTATGGGTTAATTCTTCAAATTTTATTTTTATCGGTTATGGGAGGATGTGCGCAAACATTTTCAAATGGCCACGCAACCCCCAGAATGGACAGGATCGGAACCATCGAGGAACTCCCTGCGGATCTGGCAAGTTACCGAAGCGACGAAACATCCTTTCAAAAAAGTTTCGTGGAACTGCCGGAGTCATCCATGGGAGATGAGAACAGACTGGAAGATTCATCACTGGATGAGACAGGTTCAGACCCCAGAAATCCCCAGGTGATGCTGGATGTAGCTCTTGAGCGCTGTCGGATGGCTCATGAATACCGGCAAAAGGGCAACCTGGATGAAGCCTTGAAATCCCTTGATCGGGCATACTCCCTGATTCTGGAGATCAATACGGATGACATACCGGCGCTTATGCAGCAGAAAGAAGATCTCCGGTTTATGATTTCAAAGCGCATTCTCGAAATATACGCCTCCCGGAGTTCTGTGGTGACAGGATACCACAAGGCAATCCCCATCACAATGAACAAGCATACACAAAAAGAGATCGACCTGTTTACAACAGGAAGAGAAAGAAAATTTTTTATTGAATCTTACAAACGTTCCGGAATGTATCGAAAGCAGATTGTGGCTGAATTCAAAGCCGCGGGACTGCCTGTTGAATTATCCTGGCTTCCGCTGATCGAAAGCGGATTCAAGTCAAAGGCCCTTTCCAAAGCCAGAGCGCTGGGATTGTGGCAGTTCATTCCATCAACCGGCTACAAGTTTGGTCTGAAACGGGACACCTACGTTGATGAGCGGCTCGATCCTTCTAAATCCACTCAGGCCGCAATTGCCTATTTAAAGGAACTTCATCAGCTGTTTGGCGACTGGGCGACAGTACTTGCTGCATATAATTGCGGAGAGGGAAGGGTGCTTCGAATAATCAGGTCTCAGAATGTCAATTATCTTGATAACTTCTGGGATTTATATGAAAGACTGCCAAGGGAAACAGCCAGGTATGTTCCCAGATTTCTTGCCTGTCTGCACATTGTGAACAATCCGGAAAAATATGGTCTTGATCGAATACCGGTTGATCCGCCACTGGAATATGAAACCGTTTCCGTCCGGAAACAGATCCAGTTGAAAGATGCCGCCAAAACCATGGGAATCTCTGAAACAGCATTAACGATTTTAAACCCGGAACTTCGCTATAACCTGTTGCCTGAAAAAGAATATTTTTTGAAGGTTCCGTTCAAAAGCGGCGCCGTTCTTTTGTCCAGAATGGATGAAATACCGGCTTCACAGGTGGCGAGAAGCGATTATCTGCACCACCGGGTGCTGCCCGGAGAAAGTCTTTCAATCATTGCAAAACGATACCGGACAAGCGTAAGCAAGATTATGAGCCTCAATAATATACGAAAGAGCAGTTATATTGTTGCCGGTACAATACTGAAAATACCCGGGAGCGGAAATGCGTATATCAGTCGACTGGGAAACATGAATAAACCGGATCTGAAGTATGGGCGTTATCAGACGCACCGGGTCAGAAAAGGGGATTCCCTCTGGGCCATTTCGCAGCTTTATGGAACAACGGTGAACATAATTCAACAGGTGAATAATCTTAAGGATACAACGCTTCACGTCGGTCAGGTATTGAGGATACCGGGTGACGAAGAAAAGCAGCTTAGCAGTGCTCAAGCGGACAGATCCCGTTCCCGGAAAGCGGAATCCGTTATTTGATCCAGGCGGTCATTGCATCATCAAAATGGATCCGGTTATCCTGAAAAACAGGAATGTTCAATCGGATGAGACTGGAATGTTGACAAAGAGATCACCGGTTCCATTTGAAAGATATTAACCCTCTCTTTTCACGATACGTTACCCGGGATACAATATCCGCCATGGCGGTTACGACTCAAAACCGACCCATCTGGTCAGGCTGTACGCGGATTCCCGATCGGTTATGATTTGATTGGCAGGAAAATCCGGATCCGGATATCCGATGACAATGGAGATGACAATTCGTTTTGTCTCCGGAATCCCTGCCAGTTCGCGAACCACTTCCGGATATAAAACACCCTGATCTTCGATACAGGTTCCAAGGCCAAAGTGCATTGCTGCAAGACAGATATTCTGCATGACCGCCCCCATGTCAAGCAACGGGGCGTTTTCAGTCAGCGATCGGTCGGTCATGAGGATGATTACGGCCGGCGCATCGAAAAAGCGAAAGCCGCGTTCCAGCCACTCCGCCCGTTTTTTCTTGTCTTCTCTCCGGATATCCATCAGCTTAAAAAGCTTCTTGGCCAGTTCAACCTGCCGGTTTCTGTATATGCTTTCACGAGACCAGCCGACAACCAGATGCTCCGGCTGCATGGGTTCCTGGTTATTCAACTTCTCAACCACAGCTGATCGAATTTTATCGAGGATATCCCCGGTTATAACCGTAAATTCCCATGGCTGGCTGTTCATGGCTGATGGGGCACGGCAGGCCATATCCAGAATCTCTGTGATCACATTCTTCGGCACCTTTTTGGATGTAAAGGCCCGTATACTTTTCCGCGTTTTTATCGCTTCGAGCAGGTCCATCAGTTTCCTCCTTTTTGGAAGTACAATCTCAGGGTGCACTTGCTATTTTCCGGCGAAACCAGGGGTGGAATACCGGATTCGTCAAACCGCAGGAATGCAAGGACCGGTATGATCTTGATATTTTCGGAGCCCCGTTCCTTCAACCCTATGGGTCGCATACTCATACAATAAATGCAAATTGTATGTGGTTTTCTCCTGTCACCGTGTCAGATGACGGTTTTTGGTTATTGTAAAAAAAGGATTGACAGATTCTGTCATATCGTTATATTGCGATATAGAAATAAGGAGGAATAATGAAATCATTTTTAAAAGTCATGAAGGCGCTGTCGGACCCTAGCCGGGTTAAAATCATGAAGATGCTTCAGAAACGGATGATGTGCGTCTGTGAAATTCAGGCTGCCCTGCAGGTCGCTCAGTCAACAGCAAGCAAACATCTGCAGATTTTAGAGGATGCCGGGTTGATAACATCAAAAAAAGAGGGATTGTGGATGAATTACATGGTCGCTGATGGAAATGAAAGCCCATATGCGGCAAGTTTGATCGGCAGTCTCAAGCACTGGCTGGATAGGGATGCGGAAGTGCAGGGTCTGATCGGGCGATTGCCCGATATCAACAGGGAAACGATTTGTAAAAAATAATTTTTTATTTCCCGATATCGTTGTAATGCGATATTTTGGGTTTATGTGTTAACACAGAAGGAGAAAATGGTTTTATGATGCCATCGAAAATAAGTGAGAACTGGAAGCTTGCCTCCCTGCTTTTATTGCAATTAAAATAAAAAGGAAACATCAAGAATGAAGGAAAAAACAAAACTCTTCTGGCTGATTGTATT
>CAZOEW010000089.1:0-14584 GCA_964578935.1 uncultured Desulfobacterales bacterium
GGAATGCACTTTTTCTCAAGGACAGCGCTCTGAAATGAAAAAAACCATCAAACGCACAATGGCTCTTTTCGTTGGAATCGCCTTAATCATCGCAGCGATTATGCTGGTTCGCCACCGGAAATCGGAGCTGGCAAACCTGGCACAGCCATCAATCCGGTCGATTCCCGTTCATATCAAGTCTGCAGTCCGTGGAAAACTCCCAATAACCGAACATTATCTGGGCACCATCAGACCAATGGTCGAGGCGATACTTTCCGCCCAGACAACCGGATATCTCATATCCATTCATAAGGATGTGGGAGACCGGATTGCGGCAGGAGAATCTGTTGCCGAAATTGACAATCGATTGCCGGTCAGTCAAAAAACTGGACTGGAGGCGGAACTGGCAGGGGCAAGAGAAGATTTTGAAGTCAAAAAAACAATGTTGGATCGGCGTAAGCAATTAGTTGAAAAAAACGCTGTTTCCATAGAATCTCTAGATGAAGCCACTCTTGCCTACGAATTGGCATTTTCACGCCTTAAACGCTTGAAACAGGAACTGGAAGCCTCGAATGTTTCCCTGTCATTTACCAGCATCCGGTCTCTTTTTGATGGTGTCATCACAGAGCGTATGAAAGACCCTGGTGACATGGTCATGCCCGGGACACCGGTATTGAAGGTTGAAGACACCAACAAGGGATATAAAGTCCTTGTTCACGTGCCGCAGGAAACCGTCATACGATTATCCGAAAATACACCGCTCCAGTTGACTCATGGCGTCAATACCATCGATGCATCTGTTTACCGCATTCACCCGGCCATCACAAACGGGAATCTGGCGACAGTGGAGATCCGAATTCCAGCTCGACCGTTCGGACTGCCGAGTTACGGCACTGTCGGGGTTGATCTGGTAGTCGGGATGCCTGATGGGCTTGTTGTTTCCTCCGACTGCATTCTTGAACAGGAAACAGGCGCCTTGGTATTTGCAGTTCAAGACGATCAAACGGTTCGGCCGATTTCCGTAAATATACTCGGACGCAGCCAGGGCCGGTTTGTTGTTGAAGGGCTCCTGACACCGGGCACCCCTCTGGCCGCCGGTCCTGAATCCATGCTCCTGCAGTTAAGCCGACATGGTCGCATTGCACCGGTTGCCGGAGAGAAAAAATGAACTGGATTTCAGCCTATCTCAAACGACCGCATGCGGTAACCGCTTTGATCCTGCTGGGAGCGGCATTCGGTTTTATTGGTTTTAAAACCCTGCCCCTGAACCTTTTTCCCGATGCCAATTATCCCCAGATATCGATTCTGTTGATCTGGCCCGGTGCATCAGCTGAAGATATGGCCAATAAAATTTCCCGGCAGGTAGAAAAAGAAATGGCCTCGCTGGACAAATCACGGACCATAAAATCCACCGTTCGTGACGAAACCGCTGCTGTAAAAGTGGAGTTTGATTATGCAAAAAGCCTTGACGCGGCGGTCACGGATGTGAATGCCGCCTTGAGCCGTATCATGCCGACACTTCCTTCGGAAATGCTTCCGCCAAGAATTTTCCGTATCAGTGATGCCACCGCACCGGTGCAAACCCTGGCTGTTTCGCCAAAACCGGAATCGTCTCTGGCCCTGTCAAAGGTTCGGCAATTATGTGACAACGAAATCCAGGAAGCGTTTCTCCGGGTTCAAGGCATTGCCGGTGTAGAGGTATTCGGTGGATACGTACCGGAAATCAGTTTAAGGATCGACCGGGACAGAATTGCCCGATTCGGATTTTCAGTCGATACGGTTATCGCGGCCATATACGCCCAGAACCGGAACATTCCCAGCGGACTGCTGATCCGGAAAACCGATGAACTGATGATCAAAATCCAGGGGGAACGTTCCAGGCGCCATGAACTGGCCGATATCGTTATCGGACAAAACGGAGAGGGAAGTGCCGTCTACCTGAGGGATATTGCCGACATCGCCACATCCCATCAGCAGCGGCGTTCATTTTTTCGTGGAAACGGCAAACCGGCCATCGGGCTGAATATTCTGCGGGCTGAAGGCGGACATGTCACGACAACACTAAACGCTTTAAACAACGCCATGCCGAATATACGCACCGCATTTCCGGAGCTGCTGTTTGAAGTCGTCGACACCCAGGGAGAACTGATCAATACGTCCGTATCCAATCTGATTACTTCCCTTCGCGATTCCATCATCTTAACCGTTGCCGTTATTTTCCTGATTATTGCCCGCATGCGGACAACACTCCTTGCCGCCATATCAATTCCGTTTACATTTCTGCTGACATTTGCCGGCATGAAACTCATCCATTACGAACTCAACATCGTCACCATGACAGCCATTATTCTTGCCGTCGGCCTGCTGGTTGATGATGCCATTGTGGTGATTGAAAATATTGATCGGCATGCCGCCCCCGGAGACAAATCCCTTTTCGAGGCGTCTGTTGAAGGCACGAAAGAGATCTTTCTCGCTGATTTTGCGGGTACTGCAACCACACTGGCTGTTCTGCTGCCGATTATGTTTGTAGGCGGATATTCCCAGAAAATCCTTCGGCCGCTTACGGTGGTGCTGTCTCTGGCGCTTTTTTCGTCATATGTGGTATCGGTTACGGTGATTCCATTGCTGGCGCCGAAGCTCATGAAACCGGGCCGCCAGGCGAATCGGATTGAAATCGCGCTCCAGCGCCTGTGTGACTTCTGGATCACGCCGCTGCAGCAATTTTTTATCCGGAGTTTTCGACTGACGACCTCAAGATGGGGTTTTATCGTTCTGCCGATCCTGATCGGCCTGCTGCTGATCAGTCTACGCCAGATGCCGCTGGCTGGACGGGATCTGATGCCGGCCATGGATACCGGTATTGTCAAGATTGACTTTCAAACCTGGCCGAACAGCACCATCGAAAAAACCGAATCGGTGGTGGAAGACATGGAACGTTTCATTAAACGTGTCCCGGGCTTCATCCGCATGGTTACGATCGTAGGAGCCGAATCCAATGTCATCAGTTTCGGCGCAGATCGTACCCCCCAGGAAGGACTGATCACCGTACATTTTCAAAACCGGTTCGAGCGTGCCGAGTCCATCTGGGAAATAGAAGCAGGCCTCCGCGAATCCTTCCGGGATATGCCCGGTCTCAAGCAATTCAATGTTTATGATTACGGCGCAACGCCCCTCTCCTCCATTGCCGCTCCGATTGATGTGATGATTTCCGGTCCTGATCCGCGGATTCTGGATCAGCTTGCCGATGAGGTAGCCACCCGGCTTCATCAGGTCAGGGGACTGACATCCATTTCCCGTTCATGGGACTGGTCTAAAAAAGAAATCGCCATCGATCTGGATGAAACAAAACTCGCCCGCCACGGTATCTCTCCCAAAGTCGTTTCTGAAACCGTTATGACGGCGACAACCGGCAAACTCGCTTCACACTTCAGCATTGACGAAGAAGACGGTTACGGCGTTCGACTCCGCTTTGATCAGGACATGATGAATACCGTCACCGATCTTTCTGTGCTGCAGATTCCCGGACCGACCGGCACGGTTCCGCTGAAAGAGATTGCCCATCTCCGCCCTGTCTGGCGCCAGTCAAAGATTTCCCGGCAAAACCTTTTACCGGTCGTTAACGTACTGGGTTATCGTGCCAGGACCGCCATCACCCATCTCCAGGATCAGGTCACCGAGGTACTTTCGGACATGCAGCTTCCCGGAGGATACACGGTAAGCCAGGAGGGGGAGACCAGGCAAATGGCTGAAAGCTTCGGCAATCTCGGCGGCTCAATGGCGCTGGCGCTCATTTTCCTCTATTTCTCCCTGGTGATTACCTTTAAGTCATACCTGCATCCCCTGATTATCATGAGTGCCATTCCGCTGGCCTTTATCGGGGTGCCATGGGGCATGCTGCTTCTGGAGAGGCATTTATGCATGCCGGCAGCCATGGGCATGATCCTGCTGTCCGGCATTGTGGTGAACAATTCAATCCTGCTGGTCGATTTTATTGAAACCGCGCGCGCAAATGGAGCAGACCCTCATACGGCTGTTGAAGAAGCGATCCGCCGCCGGACGCGACCGATTCTAATGACGGCCATGAGTACCATTGCCGGGATGCTGCCGATTGCCGCTGAGATGGCAGTCGGGCTGGAAAGATTGTCACCCCTCGCGGTTGTGGCCATTGCCGGACTGCTGGTCGCGACCTTCCTCACCCTGGCTTATGTCCCGGTGATCTATATGGTAATGGATCGAATAACATTAAAAACAAAAAAAAGATCAAATGAACAGCTACCTGTTTTACGATATTGAAACAAGCGGTCTGAACAAGGCTTTTGACCAGATTATTCAATTTGCCGCAATTCGAACCGATATGCTTTTGAATGAAATCGGGAGATACAACTTCCTGGTGAAGCTGCGGCCTGATGTCATCATTTCACCGCATGCGATCATCACACATCGCATTTCTGTTTCAGACGCGATGTCCGGAATTTGCGAGTTTGAAGCTGCCGCGAAAATTCACAAACTGATCAATGAACCCGGTACAATAAGCCTGGGTTATAACACACTGGGTTTTGATGACGAGTTTCTCCGGTTCACCTTTTATCGCAACCTCCTGCCGCCCTATACGCATCAGTATAAGAACGGCTGTAGAAGAATGGATCTTTTCCCAATTGCGATCATGTATTGGCTATACAGAAAAAACGTTTTGAATTGGCCCGAAAACAATGGAAAGCCATCTCTCAGGCTGGAGCACTTGAGCGCCGCAAATGATCTGACCCGGGGAAACGCGCATGATGCGCTTGTTGATGTCGAAGCAACCATCGCATTGACAAAACGGTTTATCAGAGAAACAGAAATGTGGAACTATCTGTCAGGTTTTTTTGTTAAAAACATCGACCGGCAACGGACCTCCAAATTACCGGTTGCTTTTAAACAGGAAACAACCGGGTACGCCTGCGGAATGATGATAAACGGTGAATTCGGAACCGATATGCTTTTTCAAATTCCAGTGCTTTTTATTGGAAACTCCATCCCCTATTCCAATCAGACACTCTGGCTCCGGACAGATCTTCCGGAATTAAGAGATACTGCATTGGATACGATTCCGGAAACCACACGAGTCATCAGAAAGCGATTCGGTGAACCCGGTATCCTGCTGCCTCCCCTTGAACGGTATGTAACCCTTTTGGACAAAAAGCGGCTCCTGGAATCTGAAAAAAATATTGAATGGCTTCAGAAAAATCCGGATATTTTGTTATCTGTCATCGAATACCATCAGAACTTCCAATATCCGGAAATACCGGATCTGGATGTGGATGCAGCGCTTTATCAACTGGATTTCATGTCCCGCGACACAGAAGCGCTCTGCAGACAGTTTCACTTCGCTCCGATACCGGAAAAGGAAAAATTAATCGATCAGTTTCAAGAACCTGAGACCAAAACCCTTGCATTACGAATTCTTGCAAGAAATTACCCGGAGAGTCTCTCTGCAGGAAACCGGAAAAAATTCACAAAATACATGAAAAAAGTAAACCCGCCGACACAGGGGGAAGCATTATGCGACTACAAGGGAACGTTGCGCACAACGCCCGCTATCGCACTCGCCGACATCAAAGAGCTGAAAAAAAGCAGTGACCTTGACCGGTTACAGCTTCATCTGCTGGATGAACTGGAAACCTATATTATTCAAACCTTTCAAACTGATTTTTAATCTCCCGGGAAAGAGCATGGATTGAAAAAAGAGCGCCCTCTCCCGCTTTTTGGTTCTTGACAGGCTGTTTTTCATCTGATAAATGAATAAATGAAAATATAAATCATTTTTTCATTTATTTCCAGGAAAAACATGGGAAAAAAAACAAACACAAACCAGATCTATGAAACCGCCCTGAAAGTCTTTGCAAAATACGGCTTCAGGCGTACAAGGGTTGAAGACATCGCACAGGAACTCGATATGGCCACCGGAACGCTTTATCGATACGTAAAAGACAAAAAAGACCTGTATGAAAAAACCGTAGAATTTGGAATCATCAGATGGCAAGGGAAGGTTTTTGAAGCCATCGCTGAAGTGGATGATGTAAAAAAACGTTTTATCACCATGTGTACCAAAGGGTATGAATACCTTTCAGAGGACGTTCATTTGCGTGAAATCATGATCCACGATCCATCCATATTCCCCCTTTCACCAAGAAAAGTTCGTTTCCCGAATATCGACAATGCCTCCATTACCCTGTTGAAAGAAATATTAAGCCGGGGAATCAAAGAAGGTGTTTTCCGGGATGTCGATATCACGCATGTGGCCGAGCTTCTTTACTCCATCTATGTGATGTTCATTATCAAAACATATATCAAATCGGAAGGACAGTCGACCCAGAAAATGTTTAATGAAGGTCTCACGATACTGCTGTACGGCCTTTTAAAAACCAATGAAATAACCGACCGATAAAAACCCCGCAAACAAGGAGAAGAACATGGACATTCATATTGACTATCCAGGCCGCATTAAAAAAATAATCGAAGGAATGAAATCCAGTGGAATCGATCTTTTCCTCGCCACAAGAGGAAAAAGTGTCAACTACATTGGAGGCGCCTTTATTCCGTGGCGCAGTGTCGCGCCGGTATCAAAAGACGGTTATGTAGGCCTGAACACACTTGTAATGGACTGTGAACGCATTAAAGACGACTCCTGGTTAAAAAATATTGTTCCCTGTGCGCCGCTTCCCGGTATGGAACTATGGGAAGTTACGGTGCAACAGATAAAATCCCTTGGATTTGAAAACGCAACGATCGGCCTTGAAATGGGTCATTCGCCAAGAATGATTGCCGGGTATCTTTTTGCTACCGAATATGAGTACTTGAAAGAAGCCCTTCCCAACGCCAAGTTCGTCAACACGCTTGCGCTGATGGATCAGGCAACCTTTGTAAAAGAACCTGCCGAAATCAGGCTCATGCGCCAGGCCGCCGCTATTGCCGATGCCGCTCAGGAAAGAGTAATGGAATCTCTTTATGTCGGTATAACCGAACTGGAGATTGCAGGAATCGGCGAACTTGAAATGCGTAAGCTCGGCAGCGAGTTTCACTGGCCGGTAACAGGCTCCGATGAAATCGCTTCAGGATATCGAACCTGGTACTCCTTAGGCGGATGCACGCCTCCGACAGACAAGGTTGTTCAACGGGGTGAAAACCTGCTGGTTGATATGCATCCTACCTACAAACAATATTATTCGGATCTTTCCCATAACTATATCCTCGGCAAGCCGACACGGAAGCAGAAAGAACTGGCGGACGCCTATCTCAAAACCTCGGAAAAGCTCATCTCCGCATTAAAGGCCGGATCAACTGTCGGTGAAGTATGGAATACCGTCAATGATGAAGTCACACGGTCAGGCTATGTGGATTTTACCCTTCCGGGATTCGGTCATGGACTTGGCGTAATCGGTCATGAATGGTATCCGGCGATATTGAACAACGATGAATTTCGCGATGTCGTGCTGGAAGAAAATGTCGTGGAAGTGGCGGCCCTTGTCATCAATGTCCCGGAGGTAGGAGGCATGAGGCTTGAATGTCCGGTACGAGTCACTTCCTCAGGCGGTGAAATGCTGACAGCAACCCCGCTTGAATTGACCATTCTTGACGCGTAAAAACAGCAATCCCGGATTTCCTGCCCTTTCTTCTGGTATGAATGTGAAATCCGGGATATACCCGCTTGCATCAGATCATGATTACGGTATGGATAACAAAACCGGCAATCATGATCTGAATCCCTTTTTTTGGCGTAAAAAGTGGATTTCTCTTCCAAAATAATGTATATCCCGGAGTAAAAGTTTATCCGAACCAGTTCAAACCATAGAAATATGCCAACACTTGAAAACGCAATATCCATTGCTCTGGAAGCCCACCAGGGAGAGGTTGATCAATCCGGTGCCCCCTATATCCTGCATCCGCTAAGACTCATGCTGCAAATGGATACAGAAGAGGAGATGATCACCGCAGTGCTTCATGATGTCGTTGAAGACAGCGGCATCGACATCCCGATGCTGCGTGAACAGGGGTTTTCAAAAAACATCCTCGACGCTGTTGAAAGTCTTACCCGGAGGGAAAATGAATCTTATGAAGATTTTATCAACCGGGCAGGTTTGAATGCCATGGGGCGAAAAATCAAGTGCGCCGACCTGCTGGACAATCTGGATATCTCAAGGCTTGGGAAGCTGACCGACCGTGATCTGAATCGAATCAAAAAATACCATAATGCCCTGGTACTTCTCAAAAAAACCGGGCCAGGTTGTTCAATAGACTTTAAAGGCCCCAACACATTATTTCTGGGAGAGATTTAGGAGTCATTCGTATCGCATGGGGTTTGATTGAAAACAATCGAACAGGATAGACTAATCAATTGACATGGCAGCTGTTTTTAACTATGTTGTTGCATTATATATTGTTTTTTCCTGTTACAAACCATGTTGACATCCTATATGAAGCAGTACTTTTTAATGTCTTAAAACCTCAAGGAGGCACGCATGCTTAAATTCTTTACAAAGCCATTTGCTATCTGCCTGATCACTGCATTGATACTTGTACCCTTTGGAACTGAAGCTCTTGCCGCCGGAAAAGATCCGAGCGCCGGCGCAATGATAGCAGATGCGCTCTTGGCGAGGCCATTGGGTCTGGTCTCGACAATTGCCGGTTCAGCGGTTTTTATTGTCTCTCTCCCGTTCTCAGCCCTTGGTGGAAACAGTTCGGCTGCGTTCGAGAAACTAATGAAGGATCCATTTGTATTCACTTTCAAAAGGCCGCTTGGAGATTTCTGAAAAATTTTTTATGCGGAGTTTTTTCTGTAAAAAGGCTGTGGCAAAAACTAATCGTTCTGCCACAGCCTGAAAACAGCAGGCCATTAAAATTGCTTCTTTACTTTGAATTTTATCAAAAGATACCACCCTGTCCTGTAATGAATGAATCCCCTTCAAAAAAAAAGGCACGCTCCAATCAAACGGGGAAAAACCATCTGCAGCCGTTTTCCTGCTGGAAAATACCTTGTAAGAAGCGGCAGGGAGAAGACTGATGATCATTCCCTATGACAAGCTGAGCCCGGAAGCATTACAAAACCTTATCGAGCAATTTGTCAGCAGGGATGGAATCGATTCCGGGCATGCTAAAACGCCCCTCACTCAAAAAGTGGCGATTGTAAAATCACATCTGAAAACCGGGCGGGTCTTTATTGTGTTTGATTCAAAATCCGAGACATGGAATATTTTGTCAAAGGACGAAATCCCAAGGAGTTTCTTGAAATAACATTGCGGACTGTCACTCATCCCATCCATATTCCCCGACCAGTTTGACAAACCGGCATCCGCCCAGACTGATTTTTCTGATCCCGTTTTCATCCCGATAGATCTTAACCAGGTCCTGAGAATGCCTGTCCCCGACCGGAATGACCATTCTGCCTCCAATAGCAAGCTGATTGACCAGAACCGCGGGAATTTCCGGCGCACCGGCAGTTACAATAATCGAATCAAACGGGCTTTCTTCCTTCCATCCTGAAGTACCGTCGGAATATCTTGTAACAATATTGTGATATTGAAGCTGGTCAAAAATTTTTCGGGCCTTGATAAAAAGGGAGTGCTTCCTTTCGATTGTATAAACCCGATACACGATATCCGCCAAAACCGCAGCCTGATAGCCGGAGCCTGTACCGATTTCAAGGACACGATCATCTTTTTTGGGTTCCAGCGCCTTGGTCATTTCAGCAACAATATAGGGCTGGGAGATGGTCTGCTGCTCCCCGATAGGCAGGGGGAAATCACCATATGCCTGATCCCGCAACGCTTCACTGACGAAAAGATGTCTGGGGACTCTACGCATTGCGCGAAGAACATTTTCATCATCGATACCGCGTCTCTCAATCTGCCGCCGAACCATATCCTCCCGCTGACGCGAATATTTCTGAACTTCCTTTTCCATTTTCTCCTTTTTTTAATGCTATCCTACCCGTAACCGAATCTATCTTAATCCATATTCATTATGGAGAAAACATGAAACGATTCTGATCCATATCCGGCTGAGGCATAAGGCAGAGGACTGGAACCTTTCTCTTCTGGACAGGCTCGAAATTAAATTTTATAGATGATCCGTTTTTCCGTTATGATAATATCGACATATTTATCATGCGACTCCATTGGAACCTGCTGAATCAGTTGATCTTCAAATGCCAGCGTTACTTTCCTTGCCGTAATCGGCAGCTTTGGAATGAATTGATCAAAAAACCCTTTTCCGGTTCCGATTCTACCCCCCTTTTCGTCAAAAGCAAGCCCCGGAATAATCGCAATTTCGATGCTGTCAATGGGAACGATCTTGCACTTATTCGGATCGGGTTCCATGTTTTCCAGAGGGCCTTCGATCAATTCCGTATCCGGATCATCGATTTTCATTAACGTCATTTCTTTTTTTGCGATATTGAAAGAGGGAAGCACAACAATTTTATTCAGCTTGAGGCTTTCCCGTATGACCGTTGAAAAATCAATCTCATCCTTTCGCGCGGAAGGAAGAAAGGCAATTTTTGACTCCTGGAAGTTGGCAAAAGAAAGAAGTCTTTCCGCCAGCATTTCAAGCTTTTCGATCCGCTTTTTTTCATTATAAGATGCGATCTTCCTGATGATCTCATCTCTTATTTCCTGTTTTTTTTCTTTGATATCGTCCATAAATATTCTCCGCCGCGACTATTCAGATTAATCCTGCTGCATTTTTTAAAAAGCCTTTTCTTACAAAGGCCTGTTATATCAAAAGGTACATGCAAATAGTATCTATTATCGGAAAGGTGAATCAATGTCAACTCGCAACTTGCAATAATTATTGACTAAACATACTCCACATGATACTTTCTTTGATCCTGACCAACCGCAAGAGATCGATAAATGCCGGGTTTCCAGCCTGTTGCCCGGATTATCCGATATCTTCTGCACGTTTAAATGTAAACCGAAAAATAGGTACGATTATGCTGGAAATCAAGTATGTAAGACAAAATATAAAAGAAATACAGCAAGCCCTGAACAACAGAGGTGATTCCGCCGATCTTGAGGCGTTTCAGAAAAACGATGAAAATCGAAGATTGATCCTGCTTGAAGCGGAAACACTCCGGAATCGAAGAAATATCGTTTCTGAGCAGATCGCTCAATTGAAAAAACAGGGGGATCATGCGGACGATCTGGTTTCCGAAATGCGGGAAGTTTCCTCCAGAATCAAAGAACTGGACAAATCGCTCGCGGAAAATGAAGCGCTGGTCAATGAATTTCTGATCGGAATCCCGAACATCCCCCATTCGTCTGTCCCGGTGGGAAAAGACGAGACGGAAAATAAAATCGTAAAACAAATAGGCAGCCCGCCTGATTTTGGTTTTGAACCAAAACCCCACTGGACAATTGGAGAGTCCCTGAACATCCTTGATTTTGAAAGGGCGGCAAAAATAGCCGGGGCCCGTTTCCCCTTATATTTTGGGGCAGGCGCTAGACTGGAAAGAGCCCTGATCAACTTTATGCTCGATATTCATACAAAGGAGCACGGATACAAGGAAGTACTCCCTCCGTTTATCGTAAACCGGAACACAATGACCGGTACCGGACAGCTCCCAAAATTTGAGGAGGACCTGTTTAAAATAGAAGGTTCGGATTTTTTCCTTATTCCGACCGCCGAAGTCCCGCTGACCAACATTCACAGCAAAGACACACTGGAAGCGGAACAGCTTCCGGTTAAATATGTTGCCTATACGCCCTGCTTCCGGTCTGAAGCCGGATCATACGGGAAAGACACTCGAGGACTGATCCGGCAGCATCAGTTCAATAAAGTTGAGCTGGTAAAATTTTCAGACCCAAAGACCTCCTATGATGAGCTGGAATCCCTGCTGAATAATGCTGAAACCATTTTGCGGCGCCTTGAAATTCCCTATCAGGTGATTACGCTGTGTACCGGTGATCTTGGTTTCTCCGCTTCCAAGACCTATGACATCGAAGCATGGATGCCGGCACAGGGTGTTTACAGGGAAATCTCCTCGTGCAGCAATTTTGAAGACTTCCAGGCGCGCCGCTGCAACATCCGGCTGCGCCGGAAAGGGAAAAAAGGAACGGAGCTCGTGCATACACTCAATGGCTCCGGACTGGCTGTAGGTCGAACGGTTGCCGCGATTCTTGAAAATTTTCAACAGGCTGATGGAACCGTGTTGATCCCGGAAGCCCTTAAACCTTATATGGGAGGACTTGAAAAAATAGAATGATGAAGCTGGAAAAATTTCCAAAAGAGATTCAGTCTCACCTCATCCCTGAAACAAGAGGAGGATTGATATATCGATGTCTGGGGTGTGCAGCCGAGTTTTCCATTGAAAAACTGCTGTACACCTGCCCGGAATGCGGCCAGGTATTTTTAATTCAAGACCTTGATTTTAAAAAACTCAAAGAGATACCCGGTGAAACCTGGCAACTGATTTTCGATCACAGAAAGATGCTTAAAATACCTGCTTTGAAGGGTATCTATCTGTATCACGAGTTTATCGGACCGGTCTTGCCCCTTGAGGATATTGTTTACCTGGGAGAGGGACACACCCCCATGATTGAAGCCAACTCCATTTTGCAGGAGATGGCCGGTGTCCGGTTTTTTTATAAAAATGACGGTCAAAACCCAAGCGCCTCCTTTAAAGACCGGGGAATGGCCAGTGCCTTCAGTTACATCAATTTCCTTGTCAAAAAAGGATCGGTGGACAATGTCCTTGCCATTTGTGCGTCAACCGGAGACACATCAGCAGCCGCGGCCCTGTATGCCTCCTATTTAAAGCCCCATGTAAAATCCGCTGTGCTTCTGCCGCACAAAAAAGTGACACCCCAGCAGCTCTCCCAGCCCCTGGGGAGCGGCGCAGATGTTTTTGAGATCCCGGGTGTTTTTGACGACTGCATGAAAGTGGTGGAAGCCCTTTCAGACACGTACAATGTCGCTCTCTTGAATTCTAAAAACGCCTGGCGAATCCTGGGACAGGAATCATACTCTTATGAAATCGCGCAGGATTTTGATTACAATCTTAAAAATATCGTTATCGTGGTTCCCATCGGGAATGCCGGAAACATTACCGCTGTAATCAACGGCTTTTTGAAATTTTATGAAGCCGGCATCATCGGCAGCCTTCCAAAAATCATAGGGGTTCAGTCAGAGCATGCCAACCCCGTATATCGATACTATCTTGAACCGGATGAAACCAGACGAAAATTTGTTCCGGTTACCGTTAAACCCAGTGTCGCACAGGCAGCCATGATCGGGAACCCTGTATCCATGCCCCGGGTAATCCGTCTGGTTCAGCAATATAACCGGGAAAGCGGTTTTCAGAACGTCTATTTTGTAGAGGTACAGGAGCAGGATATCATGGACTGGGAACTCAAGGCCAACCGTAATGGCCATATCGCCTGTACCCACGGAGGAGAAACACTGGCAGGTCTCATAAAAGCGAAAAAACAGGGGCTGGTCCGTTCCGACGAGGTTGCGGTTATTGATTCAACCGCCCACGCTCTCAAATTTTCAGGGTTTCAGGAGTTGTACTTTGAAAATCGTTTTCCGCCTGAGTATGGTATCATACCGGATCCCGAGCTGATGAATTCACCAAGGCTCATCTGCCCGGACGATCTAAGCGAGATACCAGCTCCGGGAAAACCGCTTACCGGTGAAGCATTTCATCGGTTTGTATCACGCGTCTCCCAGGAGATTGCGCAAATACTGAATCTTGCAAAAAGGTAAATCGTTGCATCCATCAAACGAGGTAGATTAATGATGAGTAGAAACCGTATTCATGTTTTTTTCAGCATCGTTCTCATTTTTTCCCTTATGGCCTGCACCTCTTCAAAAGAAGAGCAGCTGCGCAAGGACAGGGCTGAATCACTAAGAAAGCTCGGGGAAGCCTATATGTCTGAAAATAAAGACGCAGCCGCCTTTCGGAAACTCAAGGAATCGGAAATGCTGAATCCGGATGATCCGTACACCCAGTTTGCACTGGGAATATTTTATTTCAACAAAGAAAAATATGACCTGTCGATTGACCATTACAAAAAATGCCTGGAATTAAAACCGGATTTCACTTCTGTCCGTAACAATATCGGCCTTGCGTATCTAAAAAAAGGGGACTACGACTCCGCCATATCCTTTTTTGAGAGTCTGAACGATAATTTTGTGTATGCCACACCCCATTATCCGCTTTTTAATCTGGGCCAGGCCTACTATTATAAAAAAGAGTACAAGACCGCGGAAAAATACTTTCAGCAAGCCCTTGAAATAGAACCCGAATACGTCATCGCGATCCACTGGCTGGGACGCACGCAACTGGAGCTCGGGAAAACAGCCGATGCGATAACCAGTCTGAATAAAGCCATTTATTTCAATCCGTCCGTACTGGAAATTTATTTTGATCTGGGAAGGGCTTTCCAGGTCCAGGGTGCAAAGGATAAAGCAGTCGGAGCTTTTCAGCGGGTAATCGAAATTGATCCGGAGAATATGCTTGCTGTTCAGGCAAAGAAGGAAATTCAACGATTACTTCGCAAATGACCTCCGATTTAGAGTGATTGTCAAAATAACGTTCCGATTGAAGTAGTTTTTTGTGTTTGTT
>CAZOEW010000090.1:0-852 GCA_964578935.1 uncultured Desulfobacterales bacterium
CAAACCACTGGTGCTTTAAGATATGTTTATCCTCCAGACGAAAGACAAATTCATCTTCTTTACCGAACTCATACGGCTGGGAATTTTAAACAAATCGTTTCAGCTTATCATGCTTTTATTCAAAGATTTGCTGCGAAGACTGCATTCAGATAAAATCTTCTATGGATTTCATTTTGATCTGACAAGAACGTCTGTTTCACGTAATCCTGCAATCCCTGTTAGCCTGAGACTGCTTCAGCGAAGTGATATCCCTGCTTTTTTTAATTTTAAAACAGAAAACCATACTGATGCCGACCTCCGCAAGGCATTGGAGTGCCTGTCATTTATCAAATCCGGGATCCCGTCTTGTTATGTAGGTACAACCAATGAAGGATATCCATGTGTAATGTGCTGGCTCATAGAGCCTGAGAAAAACGAAGAGCTTCAATCCTATTTCCGGCAGGGAATTCCGCACCTGAACACCGATGAAGTGCTGTGCGAATACATTTTTACACATCCAAAATACCGCGGAAATCGTTTAATGGGATGGGTTACCTCTGAACTCTTTAAGATGGCATCCGAACGAGGCTTCCGCCGCGCCATTGCTTTTGTAAATGAAACAAATGCCGTCTCGCTAAAAACAACTCCAACGATTGGATGGCGGCCATTTTTAATAAAAAAGGTTAGCTGGAGAATATTCAAGCGCCAGATTACCTTTGAACCATTTTCAAAAGAGTTGAACCAGAATAACAGGAGGTTGTTGGACGGTTAGAACATTGAATTGAAATCTGCAACGATTTGTCGGTTCATTGCCTATCAAACGGAATATTCATCACCTCTTCTCTCAAATCATTGTCGTCCAACCCTGAAAAA
>CAZOEW010000090.1:862-14548 GCA_964578935.1 uncultured Desulfobacterales bacterium
AAAAGATCAGAAAATCTTTGGCGGTCTGGTCACTCAGACAATCAAGTCTTTCCCCGCCTCCCTTTTTTCGCAGCTTTTCCTGGGTAATAACCTCAAAAATTGTTCTGTTGCCTTTTTTAAAATGATTCAAAAAGAAATTTAAAAGATGTTTTGAATTTTTGTTCATTTTTCGGCTTTTCCTTTGTTTAAGGGTTATCGTTTCAGGTTATTTCATCTCATTCCCGAAATCACAATCCTATCCTGCTCTCATCCTAATCCAAGGGAAAAAACGCAATGATCAGAAGATTTGCAGCAAAACCGAAAGGCTCCATACCTTTCTATAATTTCCTGCAGCAGCAACAGTTAAAGAACTCATATCGGATTTATTCAGAAATCGAACACCCTTTCCCCGGAAAAACTACCATGGTGATGAGAGCAAAAGAGTTATAATATCAGAAGACCGCAGAGAGAAGTTTCGAAAATAAGGGACAATCAAGAACAGTGCGTAGACCGTAGCACATATTAAATCATTATGAAAGAAAAAAAGGTTTCAAGCCGTTTCCGGTTCACTCCCGTTGACTTTCCAACTGCCCGTTGTTATTATTTCCAGCTATGGAACCCGGAAATATCGTTGAATATATTGAAAGCCAGAAAATAGTCTGTGCTGTGGTGATGGAAATCAAAAAACAGCGGGTACGGTTACTGTCTGAAAACAATCGTGAAGTAAACCTCTCGACCAACCGGCTCACATACAAATGCCACGACCGGCTGAAGCTGACGTCAGGCAGAAATAAACTCGTTGAATCTCTTAAAGAAACAGCCTGCAGACGCAACAATCTGATCCAGAAAATCAATATCAAAGATCTGTGGGAAGTGCTTAATGCGGAAGAAGAATGGATTGACCTTGAGACCATGACATCATTCTGTTTTCAGGAGCCTCTGACCTCGGATCATGGATCCGCTGTTATCCGGGCTTTTTTTAAGGACAGAACCTATTTCAAATTCAATCATGAAAAATTTCTTCCTCTTTCCGAGAAACAGGTTGAAGAAATGATGAAGCAGGAAAGAGAAACGGAAAGACAAAACAAGATCATCAGGGAAGGCTCGGAGTGGCTTAAAAATGTGCAACAAAACCAAGCCCCTCCGGTTCTGACAGCTGAAACGGAAAAATATGCCGAAATCCTGAAATCCTGTTTCGTTTTTGGCAAGGCAAGCCCTGATTTTACACTGGGCAAAGCCATGCTTGCCCGCGCAGATCTTGACATTGGGACAAAACTTTTTAAAATCCTTGTAAAGAGCGGTGCATGGAGTCCGGATGAAAACATCGAGCTGCTGAGATGTGAAATCCCCATTGATTTCCCGGAAGATGTCCTGAAAACAGCCGACCTGAAAGCAAGAAATCCAGACAGGGACTGGCAGAAGGGCGATAGAAGGGATTTGACAGAACTCACTGTTTTTACGATAGATGGACAATCCACACTTGATTATGACGATGCGCTCAGTATTGAAAAGGACGGCGACCAATACCGTATTGGAATTCACATCATCGATGTCGGACAGTTTATCAAAAAAGGAGAGCCTATCGATCAGGAGGCTCGAAGTCGCACGACATCGATCTATATGCCTGATCTGAAAATTCCGATGATCCCGACAGCTCTCTCAGAGGGGCTCTGCAGTCTCAAAGCAGGAGAGGACAGGCCGGCAATAACGGTTTTTGCCAGGATGACACCGTTTGCCGAAATCATTGATGTTGAGATATTCCCCAGTAAAATCAATGTCAGCCGTCAACTTTCCTATTCCGAAGCCAACCGGATTGTCGAAACCGATGAAGGGATTAAAACATTATATAATCTTGCCGGTCATTTTCGGAACAACAGGATAAAAGCCGGAGCGCTCCAGATCAGCCTGCCTGAGATCAATCTCTACTTTAATGAAAGCGGCAAGATCGAGCTCACCCGAATTGACCGTGAAACTCCGAGCCGCATGCTGGTTGCAGAGATGATGATCCTTGCGAATCAACTCATGGCAAAATTTCTGGCAGACAACCATATGCCTGCCATCTTCCGATCACAGCCTGCCCCAAAAAGCCGGATTCTGAAGAACGATGATGAGGGAACGCTCTTCCAGAAATGCCTGCAGCGTAAATTTTTAAGCCGGTTGGTTATTGACACGGTGCCCGAACATCATTCAGGTCTCGGGCTTCCCGCGTATGTCACATCGACATCACCCATCCGGAAATATTTTGACCTGGTAACGCAGCGGCAAATCAGAGCGATTCTGGGGCTGGAAGAGCCCTATTCAGAAGAAGAAATTCGAACAGTCATCCAGACACTCGAAAATCCAATGCGGAATGCAGGCCGTATCCAATTCATGAGGCACCGATATTGGCTCCTCAAAATTCTGGAAGAACAAACAGGCCAGAAAAAGGAAGCCATTGTTCTCGACAAACGCAGAGATGAATATATTGTTATTTTAACCGAAACCATGCTGGAATGCAAACTCTCACAGTCCAGCGGCACAAGCCTGAAGCCGGGAGACCTGATTCAGGTTACAATCCAGCACGCGGATGCGCAAAATGACATCCTGTCAATTTTTATGGGATAGCAGAAGGCTTCCGATAACAGGATAAATGCCGGCGGTTTTACTATTTTCCCTTTACGATCATTCGGCAATGATCCCGATTTCCTCTTGAAAAAACAGCTTTTTTTCTCTACATAACAGGCATGGGATACATATTTGATTTTCATGACGCAACCGCTTATGATGAATGGTTCAAAACCAGGCAGAACAAGGCGGTTTGGAGCCTTGAAATCCAGCTTATGATCGATATGCTGAGACCTATCAAACGGGAAAGCGTTCTTGACATCGGCTGCGGAACAGGCGCAAGCCTTCTTCCCCTGATTGAAATGGAGCTGGATGCTACCGGCCTGGACCCATCACCCTATATGCTTGATATCGCTTATAAAAACGTTAAAAACCATGCGAATCTTTATCGGGGTTTTGCCGAAGATCTTCCTTTTGAAGACAATTCTTTTAATTATGCCTGTCTTTTTACCACCCTGGAATTTGTCGACAATCCCAAAAAAGCGCTGGAAGAAGCAAGCCGGGTGGCCAAAGACCGTATTTTTATTGGAGTCCTTAACCGATATGCCATCAAAGGGATTGGACGCCGGTTGAAAGGCATTTTTACGGAAACCATTTATAACAAGGCTCAGTTTTTCAGCATCTGGGAATTGAAGCAGCTCATCCGGACAACACTGGGTGATATGCCGATTTCATGGCGGACGGTATGTCAGCTCCCGGCTGGACCGGGAAAATTTACCAGCCGGATCGAAAAATCAAAGCTGGTGCAGCGTTTTCCATTTGGCGCTTTTGTGGGTATTGTAATCGCTCTGGTTCCCCGGTTCAAAACAAGACCCCTGACCCTGAAATACAGGTCAACGTCAGCGACCAATCCGTTAACCGGATATGTCGGCAGTACAAAATTAAATCATACTGATTTAAAAGGAAATCCGAGAAGCTGAAAGCAGCAGGGTCTCCATACGGAGGCCGAGTCTGACCATACACAGGATTCTTCTTTTTCCGGGGAAAAAGCATCTGCCTGCGACAAACGGTTTCCAGAAGGCGCATGGAAAATAATTAAAAATTCCATATCATATGAGGCACAGCATGGAAGCACTTCTTTATGAACCGTTGAAAGACAGAAAGGTTAGATGCAACCTCTGCAGCCACAGGTGTATTATCAAAGACGGCAGCCGCGGCATCTGCCGGGTCCGTGAAAACCGTTCCGGGAAACTCTACAGCCTTGTATACGGGCAAATCATTGCACGAAATATCGACCCGATTGAAAAAAAACCGATTTTTCATCTTTCACCGGGTTCCCTCTCCTATTCTATTGCGACCTGCGGCTGTAATTTCAAATGCCGGTTCTGCCAGAATGCCGATATCGCCCAGATGCCATCGAATCAAGGGGAGATCATCAGGGGACATACGTGTTCTCCACAGGAAATCGTGGATGATGCCGCCAGGAAAAATTGTAAAACCATCGCTTACACCTATACGGAGCCAACCGTCTTTTTTGAATTTGCATATGAAACCGCAACGCTTGCCCAAAAAAGGGGGATTAAAAATATTTTCGTAACCAATGGGTATATGACATCTGAAATGCTGCAGATGGCAGCCCCTTTTCTGGATGCAGCGAATGTCGATCTCAAAGCTTATAACAACGATTTTTATAAAACCTACTGCGAAGCGAAACTGGAACCTGTGAAAGAAACAATGAGACTGATGAAATCTCTCGGCATTCTGCTTGAAATCACAACGCTTCTCATTCCTGGGCTGAATGATGACGCTTCAGAACTGGAAGGTATGGCCGACTTTATTGCACATGATCTGGGAGTGGATACGCCCTGGCATATCAGTCGTTTTCATCCAACATACAAAATGACAAACCGTCCCGTGACCCCCTTGGAAACAATTAAAAGCGCACGTGAAATCGGGCTCAAAGCCGGTCTGAGATACGTTTATACCGGAAATGTTCCGGGTGAACCCGGTGAAAACACATTCTGCTACAACTGCGGCGCGATCCTGATTGAACGCTATGGATTCCATGTCGGAAAAAATATGGTGAAAAACAGCCGGTGCACCTTTTGCGATGCGGCAATCGATGGAGTTGATCTGTCACATTGAAAACAGTGCCAACAAAAAATTTCGGTCGATTCAACCGTTTTCGGGATCGCATACTGATCTTCGGCAATATGATAAAATTCAGCCATACCATATTTGCACTTCCTTTCGCGCTTTCGGCGACCATCCTTGCCCATGAAAAACAAGCTGTTACCTTATCCGGTTTTTTTTGGATTCTCGTCGCGATGGTAGGCGCCCGATCATCTGCAATGGGATTCAACCGTATTGTGGATGCGGAACTCGATGCCGAGAACCCGCGAACAGCAGACCGTGAGATTCCTTCGGGGAAAATTACAAAGGGTGCTGCCATCGGGTTTGTCCTTCTGTTTTCTTTTGTTTTTATTCTCGCTTCCGCAATGCTTGGGAAATTATGCTTTTATCTTTCCTTCCCGGTTCTTGCAATCCTGCTGCTGTACTCCTACGCGAAAAGATTTACATGGCTCTGCCACCTGTACCTCGGTTTTGCGATATCCCTTGCACCCTTAGGCGCCTGGATCGCAATTACCGGAAGTTTTTCTTACAGCATCTGCCTGCTTTCCCTCGGGCTTATGTTCTATATTGCAGGCTTTGATATCCTTTACGCATGCCAGGATGTAGATTTTGATATCAAATCCGGCCTTTTTTCAATCCCGGCACATCTTGGAATCAAAAAGGCTCTTTTCGCGGCGAAAATTTTTCATCTCTTTTCATTTGTATTTTTTCTCCTCCTCCATGTTGTTTTTAATCTGGATGTGATATATTTAATAACTGTTTTTATTATCGCTCTTCTTTTTATTGTGGAGCACAAGCTGTTAAATCCAAATGATCTCAGCAAGATCAATATTGCTTTTTTTCATATGAACAGTATTATTTCCATTGTCCTTTTCATCGGAATTTTTGCAGACAGCCTGATCAGGTGATAAACTTGGGAAAAAAAATAATTGTAGCGATCTGCGGCGCCTCAGGCGTTATTTACGGCGTCAGGCTTCTAAAAGCCCTCCTTGAGAAGCCTGTCAGCGTGAAGCTGATTATATCAAAAGCAGGTGAAGAGGTCCTGAAGCATGAAACGGATTACAATGGAACTGAGTTTGAATTATTTCTGCAAAAGGAAGGGATCGAACTTCACCCGGAAGCAACGCTTGAACGATATCAGCCGAACGATCTTTTTGCTCCTCCTGCAAGCGGATCATTCCGTCATAATGGGATGATAATCGCGCCCTGCTCCATGAAAACACTTGCAACGATATCTTCGGGAATCGCGGATAACCTGATTCACAGGGCAGCAGATGTCTGTCTCAAGGAAAAACGCCCTTTGATTCTTGTCCCAAGAGAAACTCCTCTGAACTTGATCCATTTAAAAAATATGGTCCGGGCTGCACAGGCCGGCGCAACCATAATACCTCCGTCTCCTTCCTTCTACTTTCAGCCGGAAACGATAAACGAACTTGTCGACACAGTGATTGCACGGATTCTGGACCATATCGGCATACCGCAAAGCATCGTTAGACAGTGGGGAGAATAAAACGTGTACCGCGATCTGAAAGCGTTTATCAAAACCCTTGAAAATGAAGGCGAAATTAAAAAAATTGAGGGTGAGGTTTCTCCTTTTCTTGAAATCAGCAAAATAACGAACCGGGAATCGAAAAGTTCCGGTGGAGGGAAGGCGCTGTTCTTCCGGAATGTGTCCGGCTCAAAATTTCCGGTTGTCACCAACCTGTTCGGAAGCAATAAAAGGATATGCCTTGCGCTTGGTGTAAACAATCTGGATCAGCTTGGAGAAAGGGTCAGGGAATATATAGACTTCCATCCTCCAAAAAATCTCAAGGATGCGATTAACGTAATTCCCATGGCGATCAACCTGGCGAATTTTTTCCCGAGAAGATACAGATCAAAACCACCTCCCTGTCAGGAAGTGGTAATCAAAGGTGATCAGGTCGACCTGGCTGCTATCCCCGTACTTCACTGCTGGCCGGGTGATGCAGGCCCTTTTATAACACTTCCACTTGTTTTTACAAAAAGCCTGATAACGGGAAAGAGAAATGCAGGCATGTACCGACTTCAAATTTTTGATAAAAATACAACCGGCATGCACTGGCATATTCATAAAGACGGTTCCCATTATTTCAATGAGTATCGCGAAGCCGGAAAAAAAATGCCGGTTGCGGTGGCAATCGGAGCGGATCCCGCGACAATCTATTCAGCCACCGCTCCCATGCCCCGGGGAATAGACGAAATGCTTCTTTCAGGCTTTATCCGGAAGAAGCCGGTTCGAATGGCAAAATGTGTTACCATTGACATGGAAGTCCCTGCCGAGGCTGAATTTGTTTTGGAAGGATATGTCAACCCGGATGAAAGACGAGTGGAAGGGCCGTTTGGCGATCATACGGGTTATTATTCCCTGGCCGATGATTATCCGGTATTTCATGTCACGGCAATTACCCATCGAAAAAATCCGATTTACCCCGCTACGCTGGTCGGGCCTCCACCCATGGAGGACTGCTATCTTGCGAAGGCAACGGAAAGGCTTTTCCTGCCCATGCTTCAATCGGTCATGCCTGAAATCCAGGATTACTGGTTTCCATGGGAAGGCGTTTTTCACAATATTGTGATTGTATCCATCGAAAAGGAGTACCCGGGACACGCGAACAAGCTGATGAGCGGGCTTTGGGGACAGGGCCAGATGAGTTTCTGCAAGGCAATTGTTGTTGTTGATAAAAACATAAATCCTCAAAACCCTGAATCTGTTTTACACGAATTCCTGGAGCGGTTTGACCTGACTTCCGACATTACCCTGACAAAAGGGATTCTGGATGTACTCGATCACTCCTCCCCATTTCCCAATTTCGGCTCCAAAATCGGCATCGACCTTACAGAGCGCTTCAGGGATGAACCTCCGAGAGAAATTCCCAGCAACCTTCCCGCTCCGCTTTCCAACCGGGAGATCAAACGCATTGTTTTCGAAAACGTTGCCGGGTCCGGGAATTTCCGCAGGCTTCCCACGGAAAATGGTAAGGATCAGGGTGCCATCAACCGGATATTGTTGATCAATATTGAAAAAACAAATACCCGGGGCGGAAAAAGGATTGCAGAAGAACTGCTGAATTTGAATCCGCTCTCGGGATTCAATATTTTCATCCTTTTTGACCCTGAAATCGATCTGGAGAACAATTCCATGATACTTTGGAAACTTTTTAACAATGTCGCTCCGGATCGGGACATAATTCTCCGGGATCAAAAGATGGTTGTCGATGCCTGTCGAAAAGGTTTGATGGACGGTCATAACCGAGAATGGCCGAATGAATTGAGATTTGAAAAATAAAAAATTTTATGCTACGAAACCAGTGTAGCCTTCCTAATTTCTTATTTCACAGGGGTGACTCAGATGACAGAAAAAATCTTTATCGGCGGCAATGACATGGCCATATTCACATGCCCTGTATGTAAAAAATCTAAAACCGTTAATGTTTCAGGCTATAAAAGCAAGCAGACAGCTGTGAATGTCAAATGTAAATGCCCTTGCGGCCATACCTATTCAGCCCTTCTTGAAAGAAGAAAGCATATCCGGAAAGACATTCACCTTTCAGGAAGTTACATCAATAAAAACGGGGGTGGCAGGGGAAGGATGGAAATACTGGATCTGTCCAGATCCGGGTTAAAAATAAAAATCAATAACCCAACGGAAACAAAAATCGGCGATATCCTTAAACTGCAGTTTACCCTTGACGACAAGCAAAACTCAGAAGTTACAAAAGAGGTAATCATCAGGAGTATAAACGGAAACTTTTTCGGAACCGAATTTCTTTCTCTTGAGCATTATGACAAGCTCGGATCCTATCTTCTTTTTGACTTCGCTTCCTGATCTCTCTATTTTTTCAGCCTCACCTTTACAGATCCGGCATGGGCGTCCAATCCCTCGGTTTTGGCGAGCAGCATGATGTCATGTGCTTCTTTTTTAAAGGCCTCCTCCGAATAATAGATCATGCTCGTCTTCTTGATAAAATGATCAACTGAAAGGGCTGAAGCGAACTTCGCCGTCCCGGCGGTCGGCAGGACATGATTTGGGCCTGCCACATAGTCACCTACAGCTTCGGGGGTATGGCTTCCAAGAAAAACAGCACCTGCGTTACGAATTCTTCCCAGATACTCAAACGGATTATCGACCTGAAGTTCAAGATGCTCCGGCGCGATCCGGTTCGCAAGCTCAATTGCGGAATCAATATCCGACACGACCATAATCCCTCCATAATCTGAAAGAGAACGCCAGGCAATTTGTTCTCTCGTCAGCTCGACAAGTTGTTTTGAAACCGCTTTGTTGGTCAACTCCGCGATCTCTTTCGAGTCTGTAATCAGGATAGAGGAAGCAAGGGGATCATGCTCTGCCTGGGACAGCAGATCAGCGGCAATATACTCGGGGTTTGCTGTTTTATCCGCAATCACCAGAATTTCGCTCGGGCCTGCAATCATATCGATTCCCACGGTACCGGCAACAATTTTTTTGGCAAGCGTAACATAGATATTTCCCGGGCCGACAATCACATTCACTTTTGGGATGGTTTCCGTGCCGTAAGCAAGGGCTGCAATCCCCCAGGCACTCCCGGCTTTATATATTTTATGAATTCCCGCTTTCTGTGCCGCCACAATAAGGTGTGGATCAACCTCCCCTTTCCGGGTAGGCGGGGTAACCATAACGGTTGTATCCACACCTGCAATTCGTGCGGGGATACCGCCCATCAGAACCGAAGAAACCAGAGGGGTCTTTCCTCCGGTTGCACCCGGCACGTAGACTCCTGCCGCATCAACCGGATTGATCATCTGGCCCAGAAGAACACCGGGCCTGTCTGCATGAATCCATGAATTTGACAACTGACGTTCATGAAACGACTCTATCTGAGAAACCGCACGGTTAAGTGCTCTTATAAATGAGCGGTCCACTCTCTTTCCGGCTTCCTTTATCTCAAGAGAAGATACCTCCATTGATTCCGCAGTGAGAAGGGGCGCATCAAATTGGTTTGTATATTTAACAACGGCGGAATCCCCGTTCTTTTTAACATCCTCAATAATACGGATCACAGCCTGATACTCCTTTTTGGTGAAGGAGAGCCCCCGATTGATAATTGCGTCAACCCTTTTTTCAGCGACAGCGGATGGATATGGATAAACTTTCATGAATCAAAACCTTTCTTTGCAATTTTGTAAATTCGGCCTGTTTGCAGCTTGAAACTCATTCTGGATTAAACCGTGCGTTTTTCGTTCAACCTGTTAGACTGTACCGGTATTTGTATGTCATCCCTGACGGGGTTGTCAATCAGGAAAACCATCGGAATTCCTCCGGGTTAGGCCTGTCGGATCAATGCTGTCCCTCCAGGATTTTTCCACAACTGATTCAAACTTCGGGGAATCCAAAACGTATCTTTCCCATCATCAGGAATAAAGATTGACATAACTCCAATGATCTGTATTTATATCTTTTTTATGTAAAAAAATTCAGGATTGAAAATCAATTTTTAAATAATACCGATTACGGAAAGACCATTAACACATGGAGGAAAATCAAATGAAGTATGACAGAATCTTCAACTTTAATGCGGGACCGGCTGTACTGCCCCTCCCGGTTCTTGAAGAAATTCAGGAATCATTTCTTAATTTTAACGGCAGTGGCATGTCGGTAACGGAAATAAGCCATCGCTCCAAATGGTTTGACGATGTCATCAATGATGCAGTGGAGAGAACCAAGAGGCTTTTGAATCTGGGCGACCGGTTTGAGGTGCTCTTTATTCAGGGCGGGGCAAGTCTGCAGTTTGCCATGATTCCGATGAATTTCCTCATGGATGGGAAATCAGCCGATTATGTAAACACGGGTACATGGTCCACCAAAGCAATCCAGGAGGCCAAAATCCAGGGGAAAAAAGTTCATGTTGTTGCCTCTTCCGAAGATAAAAATTTTTCATATATACCGAAAAATATAAAATTTAACCGTGACGCGGTCTTTGCTCACATCACTTCCAATAACACCATCAAAGGAACCCAGTGGGCCTCTTTCCCGGATACCGCCGGAGTACCGATTATCGCTGACATGTCCTCGGATATCATGAGCCGCCCCATTGACATGGAAAAATTCGGGATGATCTATGCCGGAGCTCAGAAAAACATCGGACCGGCAGGCGTCTGCATGGTTATTATCCGAAAAGACCTTCTTTCATACGTTCCGGATAATCTTCCGTCCATGTTAAAGTATACAACCTATTCCTCAAAGAACTCCATGTATAACACACCTCCATGCTTTGTCGTTTACGTTATTCAGCTTGTACTGAAATGGCTGGAAGAAACCATAGGCGGCCTGGATAAAATGGCTGAGATTAATGAAAAAAAAGCAAAATTGTTATATAACTGTTTTGATACAAGCGATTTTTACCGCGGTACTGCCGAACCGGACAGCCGATCTTTGATGAATGTTACTTTCCGACTCCCGACTGAAGATCTCGAAAAGAAATTTGTCGCCGATGCGTCTAAAAACGGCTTTGGAGGACTGAAAGGTCACCGGTCCGTAGGCGGCTGCCGGGCCTCTATCTATAACGCAACGCCACCGGAAGCAATCCCGGCCCTTGTCGATTTAATGAAAACCTTTGAAAAAGAAAATGGGTAGCGGCTAAATCGTGTGAACTGTAAATGCAGAGGGAACGAGGCCGGATTGCCTCCCCTCTGCATCCCGAACCGGCTGGTATCAATTTTTATTTTTTTTCAAACCGTAATCTTCTTGAAAATATTCTATGCTTTTGGTAAGTGATGCTCACCTGTTAACAAAAACGGATTCTCCTGACTTGGACTGTGATGAATCTTCAGAAAGGCAACGGAAATGAACTTTAAAACCCTTAGCAGCAGAGAAAGTCTTTCGCTTGATATCGAATCGGTTGCTGCCATAATCGCTAAAACCCAGACAGAAACCGGTGAAATCCCCTGGAGTAAAAATGGCCATACAGACCCTTGGGATCATGTTGAATCCATCATGGGACTTACCATTGGCGGATATATAGATGAAGCTCATGCAGGTTTTGAGTGGATGCTTAAGAATCAATTAGATACCGGCGCATGGTATTCATCTTATCGAAACGGTGTTCCCGAAGACAAAACCCTTGACACCAATATGTCATCCTATATTGCAGTGGGTGTTTTTCACCACTATCTGATTACACGTGATATTGAATATTTAAAAATGATGTGGCCCATGGTGAAAGCTGCCATTGAATATGTGTTTTCGCTTCAAGCGCCTGGCGGAGAAATTTACTGGGCCAAAAGCCCCGAGGGCCGGATTGACCGTATGAGCCTTTTAACCGGTTCCAGCTCCGTTTATATGAGTCTCAAGTGTTCACTTGCCATTGCCGGCATTCTCAACCACTCCGTGCCGGGCTGGAAAGAGCGGTTTAAAAAACTGGGAGATGCCTTAAAATATCGGCCAAACATTTTTAATGTGACCAAATCCCGATTTTCAATGGACTGGTTTTACCCGATTCTTTGCGGTGCCCTGACAGATGAAGATGCGCAAAAACGCATAGACAAATACTGGAAAAAATTTGTGGTCGACGGCCTGGGCGTCAGATGCGTATCCGACGAACCATGGATCACACTGGCCGAGACTTCAGAACTTGTGCTCGCACTGTCCGCGATTGGGAACCATCGCCTTGCCACCATTGTTTTCAGCTGGATTCAGGATAAATGTTTTGAAGACGGTTCATGCTGGTGCGGATTCACATTCCCGAATATGATCATCTGGCCTGAAGAAAAAATGTCCTGGACAAACGGAGTGGCTCTTATGGCTGCGGATGCCTTATACGAACTGACACCCGCCGGTCAACTCTTTAACCACGCATTCTGGAAGGAATCTGAATATTCCCGTTTTCTTTAATTCCGGGAAATGAGATTGAAAGTGGATTGTGATCCAAAGAAAGGCTGAGGCAATGCGTTGTGATTAGAGATCATCGCCCCTATTACATAAAAAAGGCGTATTTGAAGTTCCAACAATTTTATGCAGAATGGTTTCTACGCCCTCAGCTTGCACATCTTGGAAAAGAACTTACCATTTTTCAGCCATGGAATGCTGTCATTTTCAGTGGTCCGGTGCGTATAGGCGATTATGCCAACATTATCTGCTCATCCGATCACAAAGTCAGGCTTTCAATCTGGGCGGAGAAAGACGATATACCGGGCATTACAATCGGCGATTTCTGCCTGATCTGTCCGGGTGTGAGAGTCAGCGCAGCAACCGAAATCAAAATCGGTGATAACTGCATGCTCGCAAGCGGCGCATATATTACTGATGCGGACTGGCATGGTATTTATGATCGAACGATTCCCGGTTCAGTCGCCCCTGTAATTCTGGAAGATAATGTCTGGGTGGGGGATCGGGCTACCATATGCAAAGGCGTTACGATCGGTAAAAACAGTATTGTCGGGGCCGGTGCCGTTGTCGTAAACAATGTTGAGCCCAACACCGTCGTTGCCGGAAATCCTGCAAAAGTCGTAAAACATCTGGATACCGAAAAAAAGTTCGTCACACGAAGCGAGTGGTTCCTGAATCCGGAAGGAATCACCCGCCAAATCGACCAACTTGACCGGAACATGCTTCGTAAAAACACCATTTTCGGCTGGCTGCGTTCTTATGTATGGCCTCAAAAAGGGGATTAATGCGGAGAGAGAGCCCGTCTCCTCCAAAAACCATTTTAACAGGTCTCTATTGACACGCAAAAGCAGAACACAGGATCCATTCTCCATTCATCTGGGCGAAGAGGATATAACGCGAGAAAAACAAAAAGCCAGAGATCTCAGAAAATCTCAATGGTGGAAGCGGAAATGCTCAATCGGTGTCTGTTATTACTGCAACAGGCTTACACCGCCCGGAGAACTGACAATGGATCATATTGTGCCGATTTCGCGCGGCGGGAAATCAGTCAAAGGGAATGTTGTTCCCTCCTGCAAGCAATGCAACAACAAAAAAAAAGAACTGCTCCCGATGGAATGGGAGCAGTATCTCAGCAAACTGAAATCAGA